>JAZQZU010000112.1:0-6974 GCA_045634165.1 Acutalibacteraceae bacterium | reverse complement strand
TGCTGTTAAGAAGCTTGACCAGGCTGCTGCTAAAGGTCTTCTTCACAAGAACAACGCAGCTCACAAGAAGTCACAGCTTGTTAATAAACTTAACAAGTCCAACTAATTGACTTGAAGAAAAAATCCCGCAACTAAGTTGCGGGGTTTTCTTTTTTTGTTAGGAATGAGGAATGCAGAATTAGGAATTTCGGAACCTGCGATTTGTAGTTGGGATGCAAATTACGGAGTTGTGGAACGCCGGTGTATGAAGATACTCCGAGTGACACAAAACGTAATATGCGCCCAAATACGAATTATTTACACTGGTAAAATCCTACCTTTTTCATAACCTTATCCAAAGTACGCTGTGAAATGCGGGTTGCAAACTCTGCACCCTTTTTCATACATTCTTCAAGGTATTTTTTATCTGCAATAATCTCTTTATAACGAGCCTGAATGGGTGCGAGTTCGTTAACAACCGCCTCACCTACTGCGGTTTTGAAATCGCCGTAGCCTTTGCCTTCAAACTCTTTTTCAATTTCATCGAAGGTTTTACCTGTACAGCAGGAGTAAATTGTCATAAGATTGTTTATACCGTCCTTACCCTCTGCATATCTTACGCAAGCTTCACTGTCCGTAACGGCACTTTTGATTTTCTTCATAATAACGTTGGGTTCATCAAGCATTGAAATGTAAGATTTGGGGTTGTCGTCGGACTTACTCATTTTATGAACAGGGTCCTGAAGTGAGCAAATTTTTGCACCTGCTTTACCGATAAAGGGTTCGGGCATTTTAAGAACGTTGCCGTAAATCATATTAAAACGGTCAACAATATTTCTTGCAAGTTCAAGATGCTGCTTTTGATCCGCACCGATAGGTACGAAATCCGCACCATAAACGAGGATATCCGCGGCCATAAGAACCGGATAGTCAAAAAGACCTACGGAAATATTACCGCCTAATTTCTGGCTTTTTTCTTTAAACTGAGTCATTCGTGCAGCTTCACCAAACTGTGTATAACAGTTAAGAATCCAGCCTAACTGAGCGTGAGTGGGCACGTGGCTCTGTACAAAGACAATATTTTTTTCAGGGTCTATACCGATTGCAAGTAAAAGAGCATAAAGCTCCATTGTATTCTTTTTAAGTTGTGCTGGGTTTTCACGGAATGTAGGAACTGTGATTGAGTGCAAGTCCGCAACACCGTAAAGGCAATCGTAATCGTCGCACATATTTTTCCAGTTTTTAAGTGCACCCAGGTAGTTACCCAAGGTAGGTGTACCTGTGGGCTGAATGCAACTTAAAACTATTTTCTTTCTTTCGGGGGTTGTGTTTTCCATTGTATATATCTCCTGATATTAAATCCTGTAAATTATATTAGAAAAGACCTGTGATTTTGCCGTTTTCATCAACATCAATACGTTCTGCGGCAGGGCTCTTGGGAAGACCGGGCATTGTCATAATATCGCCTGTAAGAACGACTATGAAACCTGCACCTGCAGAAACCTTAAGATTTCTTACAGTAACGCGGAAATTCTCAGGAGCACCTAGCTTTAAGGGGTCATCTGAGAAGCTGTACTGTGTCTTAGCAACACAGATGGGTAAATCACCAAAACCATCGGCTTTGAGTGAATCAAGTTGTTTCTTAGCGTTGGTTGTGAAGTCAACACCGTCACCACCATAAACCTTAGTAACAATAGCCTCGATTTTTTCTTCAATAGAAGCGTTAGTATCGTAAGAGTATGTAAAGCCTGAGTTATCCTCTTCTTCACAAAGACGCACAACTTCTTTTGCAAGTTCTGTTCCGCCCTTGCCACCATCTGCCCATACAGTTGAAAGAACGGTATTTACACCCAATTCTTTACATTTAGTAATAATAAAGTCAATTTCATTATCTGTATCTGTGGGGAAACGGTTTACTGCAACAACACAGGGAAGTTTATAGACGTTTTTGATATTTGAAACGTGGCGAAGAAGGTTGGGAATACCCTTCTCGAGTGCTTCAAGATTTTCTTCACCTAACTGGTCTTTCTTAAGACCACCGTGCATTTTGAGTGCTCTTACAGTTGCAACTACAACTACCGCAGAAGGTCTAAGATTTGCAGCACGGCATTTGATGTCGAGGAATTTCTCTGCACCTAAATCTGCACCAAAACCAGCCTCTGTAATAGCATAGTCACCTGTTGACATTGCCATTTTTGTAGCAAGAACTGTATTACATCCATGTGCAATATTAGCGAAAGGACCACCGTGAACAAATGCGGGTGTACCCTCAAGGGTCTGTACAAGGTTGGGTTTAACTGCATCAATAAGGAGAGCTGTCATAGCACCCTGAGCCTTGATATCGCCACAGGTAACGGGTTTACCGCTATAATCGTAGGCAACAACTATTCTTGCAAGTCGTTCTTTAAGGTCTGTAATTGAAGTAGCAAGGCAGAAAACCGCCATAATTTCACTGGCAACGGTAATATCGAAACCATCTTCACGAGGCACACCATTCATTTTACCGCCAAGACCGTTAATAACATTACGAAGCTGACGATCATTCATATCAACGCAACGTTTCCATGTGATTCTCTTAACGTCAATACCGAGAGCATTACCCTGTTGAATGTGGTTATCGAGCATTGCGGCAAGAAGGTTATTTGCGGCACCGATTGCGTGGAAGTCGCCTGTAAAGTGAAGGTTGATATCCTCCATGGGTACAACCTGAGCGTATCCGCCACCTGCTGCACCGCCCTTAATACCGAAAACGGGACCTAAAGAAGGCTCACGCAAAGCTACTGTTGTTTTATATCCCAAAAGGTTCATAGCATCTGCAAGACCGATTGTTGTAGTAGTCTTACCCTCACCTGCAGGTGTGGGAGTAATAGCGGTTACAAGTATAAGCTTACCCTCTTTTTTACATTCTTTGATGTAGGATAAGTCAATTTTCGCTTTGTATCTGCCGTAGGGTTCAAGGTAATCGTCACCTACGCCCACTTTAGCGGCAATTTCGCCAATGGGTTTCATTTTACAACTCTGTGCAATTTCAATGTCAGTAAGATAAGCCATAGATCATTTCTCCTCAGTTATATTTAATTTATCACGGCATAAAGCTTTGAAAAACTCAAAATTTTCTTCACCGCAAACATCAATGTTAAACATAAGTTGCCCCTGATATTCGTCGAATAATTTTTGCTTTACTTTTGGGTTACTTGTTTTATTGATTTTTTCTATAAGTTCATTAAAAGACTCGTAAATAAAGCCTTTTATGATTTTATCCTTACGACTCAGAACATCCTCCAACTGCTCCGTAGGTGTATGTCCCTCAAAACGCCAGTAGGGCTCAACCTTCTGAAGATTTTCAGTACTTGAAATCAAATCCTTTAAGGATTGAAAAAACACCTGTGGATGCTTGGTAGTATTAACGTTATGAGCCGCATTAGAACCTATTTTAATGTTTTTTACCACAAAATTATTTGTAGCGGTTACCAACAACTCGTGCTTCAACATCTTCCTTGTAACAGGAATAGAAGAAACAATTTTCTGTAATTCTATCCTTTCGTCCCTGTCATACTCACGGGGACGAAAAACATAACCCTGTTCTTCTTGTTTTTTCTTCTTTTTGAAAAGCATAATTAATATACAACCTTTACTGTGTTTCCCTTGTTACTGCTTGTGTAATAGCTACTGAGTGTTGAGCCGTTATATGCTCTTACAGTATAAATATACTTAACACCCTTCTTAGCAGATTTATCGGTAAACGTTACGGTAGAACCACTTTTAACAGTGCCTACGCGTACCCAATCACTCTTAGCTGTCCTACGGTAAATATAATAACCCTTAGCACCACTAATCTTGTTATATTTCACCGTTACGCCGGAGCGTGTGCTCTTAACTGAAGAAACCTTGGGTCTTGTAAGGCACAATACTGTTATACCGTCGGTGTCATAATAACTTGTGTAATCTCCGCTGACTGATTTTACTGCGTAGGTGTATTTTTTGTTGTTTTTAACGTTCGTATCGGTATATGATAACGTGGAGCCACCGGAAACTTTTGCGATGCGAGTCCATTTACCCGATGAATCTTTTCGGTAAACATAGTAGCCGCTTGCTCCTGCACACTTATTCCACGAAACCTTAATACCCACACCAATATTTGATAAATTCACTTTCGGAATTGCAAGTGATTTAATCTTTATGCCGGAAGTATTATAAGCACTGTACGTGCCCTTGCAAACCGCCCTTATCATATAACTGTACGTTGAGCCACGTTTGGAGGTTTTATCTGTATAAGCCTTTTTATCTGCTCCTACTTCCTCAAGCAGAGTCCAGCCGGTTTTGGAGGTTTTGCGATAAATACGGTAAGACGTAGCATTTTTAACCTGAGTCCATTTAACTAAAACTCCGGTCTGGTTATTTACAACTGTAAATTCCGGACTATCAATATACACACGACCAAGCCCTGCAGAATCACAGCTACTTGCCGCAACACCATCGTGTGCTTTTATTGTATAATAATTTTTTTGACCGCTTTTTGCGGTTTTATCAAAGTATGAGGTCTTTGGGGCAGATACAGAGCCAAGATTTTCCCATGAAGTATCGCCGGGTAATTTTCTGTAAATGTAGTAACGGGTTGCGCCCTCTACCCCATTCCAGGTAACTTCAATACCACCAAATTTGTTGCTTGTTGCTTTAAGCTTCGGCGTTTCAACATAATGACAGGTAATACCACTTTTATCAAAATGTTTATAACCCGAAAAATAACAAACTTCTAAAGCATAGGTATTATCCGCACAACTTACCGCTTTAGTATCCGTATAACTTGTGTAATCACCTGTAATAGTAGTTATTTTTTTCCACGAATTGCCTGATTTACGGTAAACGTTGCAATGGGAAACCTCGTGGGAACTGCTCCACTTTAATACAACACCATTGCCACTGGCCTTTGCACTTAAAAGTTCCGCGGATTTTACGTAATTCACACCAAACATTTTAGCGTAACTGTCACCCGCAGAGCCTACAGGAGCGTGTAAATTGAAATTATCATTCACATAACAGATTGTAAAGGCATCCACACCGAAGCCTGTAAGGTTTGCATATGTTTCAAAGTTCAGTTCATCAATATACGAATATGAAATACCCTTGTAATCGAGCATTTCTTTAAGACCATCATAATCGTATCCGTAAGTAAAGCCAAAAGCGCAGAAACCCATATATTCAACCGATGAGGGAAGTTGAACATTTCTTAAAGAATCACAAGAAAGAAACGCATTGTCGTAAATTTCCTTAACACCTTTTTCAATCATTACTTTTTCAAGTTTCTGACAACCTGCAAAAGCCATATTTTTGATTGATTCAATATGTGATGGAATAGTTATTGAAGTGATAGGACAGTTAAGGAAAGCATATCTGCCTATGGAAGTAACAGACGAAGGGAAAGTAAACCCTACCCATTTATCACCTGTATAATTTTTGGGTGCCGCCACAACAAGCTCGGTCATATCCTTGGAATAAATATTACCTTTATGACTTTTGTAATAAGGGTTAGCGGAAGCAACCGTAAAAGTTTTTATAGGTGAACCCGTAAAGATATTGGCATCAACATCACACATCTTTGCAGGAATATTGAAACTTTCTATTGCGGTATATGCGAAAGCTCCTTCTCCGACGAACTCAATACTTGAAGGAAGCGTAACCTCTTTAAGTTTAATTTCCCCTGCAAAAGCATCGGACATAATACTCTTTACGCCCTCTTCAATTGTAAGTTTAGTAATATAGTAACCCGCACGCTGCTGTGCTGCAAACCAATCTTCATCGGTACCGTTGGGCATATAGCCCTTACCCCATATTCTGAGAGAGGCCCCCTCGGTGCTGTTGGGGTTATATGTATAAGTCCAATAAATCACACCATTATCGGGAGAGGATGTATCCTGCATTGTGCCCTCGACGACAACGTCATCACTTGCGGCATTTGCTGAAACTGCCACAGATGAAAGCATAGCAAAAACCAACAACAATGAAATAACAGACATTAAAACACTTCGTTTCATAGCAAACCTCCGCATTATATTATATATTTTTATTATACTTTTATTTAATATAAATGTCAATAAAAAGCAACGAGTGTATCACAGAAAAAGGATAAAACCCAATCCTTACAGATACACTCGTTTATTGAAAACTCAAGTTATTTTTTTACTGTCAAATGCTCATTTTCATAAGAACATTTTATTTTGTCCCCCGACTTTATTTCGCCCTTAAGATATTTTTCGGCTAAGGCATCTTCTATTTCTGAAGTAACAACCCGTCTTAATGGTCTTGCACCATAAACGGGGTCATAACCTTTTTTATTTAGCATATCAATTACACTTTCATTGAACGTTATATCAATATCATCCGCTTTACACCTTTGAGAAATCTCATTCAACATGCGCACAGCTATTTCACGAATTTCGGCTTGAGACAAAGGTGTAAAAATTATCATCTCATCTATTCGGTTTATAAACTCAGGCTTGAAAAAATTCTTAACTTCATCGGTAACTAATTTGTTAATCCTTTCGCGGGAGTTACGTTCAAGAGTTTCATCCGTAAATCCCATTGCTTTTTTATTTTCAGAAATAAGCTTAGCTCCGATATTTGACGTCATAATGAGTACACAGTTTTTAAAATCCGCCTTTCTGCCGTTGGAGTCCGTAAGGACTCCATCTTCAAGTATCTGCAAGAGAATATTAAAAATCTCAGCATCGGCTTTTTCGAGTTCATCAAACAAAACTATGGAATATGGATGACGACGGATTTTTTCAGTTAACTGTCCCCCATCATCAAAGCCCACATAACCCGGTGGTGAGCCCACAAGTTTTGAAACTGAGTGCTTTTCCATATACTCTGACATATCAAATCTTACAATATTCTGTTCAGAACCAAAAAGACATTCTGCAAGGGCCTTGGTAAGTTCTGTTTTACCTACACCTGTAGGACCAAGAAATAAAAACGAACCTATTGGTCGTTTAGGA
>JAZQZU010000111.1:0-40597 GCA_045634165.1 Acutalibacteraceae bacterium | reverse complement strand
TAAGACTTTTTTTCATTTCTCCCACTCCTTATTGTTCAATGCGAACTGTAATTTCGCTGTTTTCGTTCATTTTCTTAAGCATTTCTGTAGTAATAACCACATTTTCCATTTCACCGGGAGCAAGTTTAACTTTCTTTCTTGATGAAAGAACTTCGCCGTCACATTCAACAACAACCTTTGCACCCATATAAACCTGACCTACACGGAAGTAGAGTTTAAGGTTTTCTTCGCCCTCAATATTAACTCTTTGGGGAACGATATAACGTACACCGTCAACACCCTTGGTGTTAATGAATGTACCACCTTTTTTCTTACCGAAAATGTAGTCCGCCGCACCTTTACCGGCAATCTGGCTTTCCTCTGTTACGTAGTCAACAAGGTCATGAACCTGTAAAACGTTACCGCAAGCAAAAACACCGGGTTTAAGTGTTTCTCTATATTCATCAACAACGGGACCGCTTGTAACTCTGTCAAGCTCAACGCCCACGTCCTTTGAAAGCTCGTTTTCGGGAATAAGACCAACAGAAAGAAGAAGTGTATCACATTCGATGTATTCCTCAGTACCGGGAATAGGTTGTAATCTTTCGTCAACCTTTGCGATTGTAACACCCTCAAGTCTGTCCTTACCGTGGGTTTTAACAACTGTACAGCTGAGTCTTAACGGAATGCCGAAGTCATCAAGACACTGTACAATATTTCTTGTAAGACCGCCTGAGTAAGGCATAAGTTCACAAACAACCTTAACCTCTGCGCCCTCAAGGGTCATACGACGTGCCATGATAAGACCAATATCACCCGAACCGAGGATAACAACCTTTTTACCGGGCATATAACCGTCAATGTTAACGTATTTCTGTGCAGTACCTGCAGTCATAATACCTGCGGGTCTCGAACCTGCAATAGAAAGTGCACCACGGGGTCTTTCACGGCAACCCATAGCAAGAACAACTGCAATTGCCTTAAACTGCATAAGACCGTCATTATTATTTACTGCAGTAACCACGTTATCATCGGAAATATTAAGAACCATTGTATCTGTGAAAACGTCAATATCTGTTTTCTCAACAAGTTCAATAAATCTGCCTGCGTATTCAGGGCCTGAAAGTTCCTCACCAAAATAGTGAAGACCGAAGCCTGTATGAATACACTGTTCAAGAATACCGCCGAGGGTTTCGGCTCTTTCAAGAATGACGATTTTTTCAACGCCTTCTTCTTTTGCTTTTAAAGCCGCAGCCATACCGGCAGGACCACCGCCAACTACAACCAAATCATAATTCAACATAAGTCCTACCTCCTTACTTTGTTCTGTCGTACATAATTTTCGATTCGCCGCCGAATTTTGTAATTTCGTTCATGGGAACGCCCAACTCACGAGCGAGGATTTCTACAACTTTGCTTCCGCAGAAACCGCCCTGGCATCTACCCATACCGGCTCTCGTTCTTCTCTTGACACCATCAACGTCACGAGCACCTGCAGGAGCGTGAATAGCATCTAAAATTTCACCTTCGGTGATTGTTTCGCAACGGCAAACAATTCTGCCGTAGGCTTTATTTTTATTAATAAGTTCTGACCTTTCCTCAGTGCTGAGGTGACGGAAACGAACAGGCTCGGGACGAACAGGATTGAAATCCTCTTTCTTTTCCATACCGCCCATAAGGTCATTCATAATATCCACAATCATCTCTGCAATAGCGGGAGAGGATGAAAGACCGGGTGACTCAATACCTGCGGCATTGATAAAATTCTTGTTAGCCTTTGATGAACCGATAATAAAATCATCAGTTACGGGGTGGGCTCTGTTACCACTAAATGATGTAATAGCGTTTCTCAAAGAAACTGCGGGTACACTCTTGATTGCGGCGGTATAAATACCGTTAAGTCCATCGGGAGTTGTGGCCACATCGTCACCATCATCAATATCGTTAGCAGAAGGACCTACAATAAGGTTGCCGTCAACTGTGGGTGATACGAGAACGCCCTTACCCATTTCTGTGGGGCACTGGAAAATAGTGTAGTTAGCAAGACTACCCTGTGACTTATCAAGAAGATAATAATCACCATGACGAACAATTATTTCAATAGAATCGTCACCGATAAGATTTGCAATTTTACCTGAATGAACACCTGCCGCATTAATAACGTAGGTAGCTTTGATTTCACCCTGTGTTGTGGTAAGGGTAAACTCATCATCGGAAAATTCTATATTTTCAACTTCGCAATTTCTTATAAATTCGGCACCATTTGTAACTGCGTTTTCAACACCTGCAATGGTGAGCTCGTAAGGACAAACAATTGAGGATGTGGGAGCTACAAGAGCAGCAACTGCAGTATCACCGATATTGGGTTCAATTGCTTTTAATTCTTCTCTGTCGATTATACGAAGACCGGGTACACCGTTTTCCTCGCCACGTTTAAGAAGCTTTTCAAGGTGGGGTATCTCGCCCTCTGAGAATGCCACAACAATAGCACCGTTATTCTTCAAAGGAACGTTAAGCTCACGGCAGAAATCTTTCATAAGTTCCACACCGCGGACGTTTAATTTTGCCTTAAGTGTTCCGGGTACTGCATCAAAACCTGCGTGTACAATAGCACTGTTGGCTTTTGTTGCACCCATTGCACAATCGTTGCATCTTTCAAGAAGCGCAATCTTAATGTTGTATCTTGAAAGTTCCCTTGTAATAAGCGAACCTACAACGCCTGCGCCGATTACAGCAACATCGTACTTCATCTAAAAAACATCTCCTTAAAACTTAAAAATAAATCAGTTTATTATATCACAGTGGATTTATAAAAATCAAGACATTATAATGTATATTATTATCCATTTTTGGGAGTTTCCACCTTGTTTTTTATCTCAATTTAGTGTATTATAATGTGTTGAAATATATTTGCGAGGTAAATCCAATGAGAAAACCTGAATTATTAGCCCCTGCAGGGGATATGAACTGCCTTGTTTCCGCCGCAAGATTCGGCGCAGATGCAGTATATATCGGTGGGCCCCTTCTCCAGTTGAGAGCCGAAAAATCCGCTTTTTCGGAAGAAGAAATCGACACCGCCGCCAAGTACCTTCACTCTTTGGGTAAAAAATTATACGTAACAGTCAATAGTTTCACAAAAAACAACGAAATTGAACCCCTCAAAGCATACGCCAAAAACCTTTATGCTTTAGGTGTTGATGCGGTAATTGTTGCGGATTTAGGTGCTTTAAGAGCTATAAAACAGGCGGAGCCCCGACTCGAAGTGCATATAAGCACTCAGGCAAACTGTTGCAACTATTCTGCGGCTATGGCTTACTACGAATTAGGTGCATCAAGAATTGTTGTTGCCCGTGAAATGACCATTGATGAAATAGCCGAAATGCACTCGAAAATTGCCGATGACCTTGAAATAGAGGCTTTTGTTCACGGTGCTATGTGTATGGCATATTCAGGCAGATGCCTTATTTCATCATATATGAACGGCAGAAGCGGTAACCGAGGTGAATGTACTCAACCCTGCCGTTGGGAATATTATTTAGTGGAAAGAAACCGTCCCAACGAATATCTCAAGGTTGAAGAATATGATGACCATTCCGCACTCCTTTCCTCCCACGATATGAAGGCAATTTCTTTCCTTGACAAATTACAGGCTGCAGGTGTTGACTCCTTTAAAATCGAGGGTCGAATGAAAACTGAATACTACGTTTCACACGTGGTAAACGCTTACAGACGAGCAATTGACAAAAGTGCTCCTATGGAACTTCTTGAAGATGAGCTTAACGCCATAAGCCACCGCCCTTACAACAGTGGGTTCTACTTTGGAAATCTTGTACACGACCACAAAAACGACGGTCTTTACCATTGGGATTGCACCTTTGCAGGTGTTGCCCTTGAGGACTGTGTTGACGGCAAATTAAAAATACAACAACGTAATTTCTTCAAACTCGGTGACAACATAGAAGTCCTCTCTCCCGACAGTTTTGGTACATCCTTCACATGTACGAAAATCACAAACGAAAAAGGTGAAGATTGTGAAACCGCCTGTCATCCTCAGGAAATTCTTGTTCTGGACTGTGACAAGGATATCAAGAAGGGCGATATTTTAAGAGTACGAACCGAAAAACAGAAGATTATTACCAATATTTAACAGATGAAAATTTACGAGATTCTTGCCCCTGCAGGGGCTTATGAGCAGTTACGTGCGGCGGTAATATGCGGCGCAGATGCAGTGTATCTTGGAGCAGGTAATTTTAACGCAAGACGTAATGCACAGAACTTCACAAACGAGAATTTAAAAGAAGCGGTAAAATTCTGTCACCTTCGCAAAGTGAAAGTGTATGTTACACTCAACACCCTTGTTTTCGACAAAGAATTACCCGACCTTTATGAAACTGTTAAAAACATTGCTGAAAGCGGTGCGGATGCAGTTATTGTACAGGATTTTGCGACTGTAAAAGCCGTTAAAGAGGTCTGTCCAGAACTTCCTATTCATGCATCAACGCAGATGGCGGTACACAACGTTTCAGGTGCTTTATATCTTCAATATATGGGCTTTTCACGAATTGTACTTGCCCGCGAATTGTCCCTCAAAGAAATCCGAAAAATCCGCGAAAGCGTCACTGCCGAGCTTGAAGTTTTCGTTCACGGTGCCCATTGTATGAGCACTTCGGGCAACTGTTACCTTTCTGCAATGCTCGGTGAAAGAAGCGGTAATCGTGGTCTTTGCGCACAAGGATGCAGACTCAATTGGAAAAACAACCACGGCAGAGAATATGCACTTTCACTTAAGGATATGTCCTACCTTGACAGTATCAATGAGTTAGCGGATATGGGTGTTAACTCCTTTAAAATCGAGGGTCGAATGAAACGCCCCGAGTACGTAGCGGCATCCGTTTCAAGCCTTAGAAAAGCCCTTGACGGCAAATTATACGAAAAAGAAATTTTAAGAAGTGTATTTTCAAGAAACGGCTTTACAGACGGTTACCTTAAGGAAAATCGCGACATCACAATGTTCGGTTACAGAGGTAAAGAAGACGTTACCTCTGCACAGAACGTACTGAAAAATCTTGAAAATTTATACAAAGAGGATATCCGTCCTCTCGGTGTCAGAATGACACTTACTCTCACGAAAAACAAACCTGCACATCTTGATTTATGTTCCGAAGGTAAGAGTGTAACCATTTTGGGCGATACGCCCGAGATGCCACGAAACGCATCGTTGCCCAAAGAGATTGCCGAACGCAATTTAAGCAAGTTGGGAAACACCTCTTTTTATGCAGAAAACATAGAGTTTTCAAACGAAGATGAGCTTACTCTTTCCGCTTCATCCCTCAACGCTTTGCGTCGTGAAGGAATCAAAAAACTAGAGGAACTTATTACTGAAAACACGCGCAAAATCAACGATGTTACACCTGAAAAAATTTCACCCTACTACCCACTCCAAAGAGCAAAAACAAGGGTAAGATTTGAAAAATTCTCTCAGTACACGGAAATTTTTAACAATGCGGAATTCATAATTCTGCCCGTTGATGAAATACTAAAAAACGAGACGGAAGCAACTAAAATCTCCCACAGGATTATTGCGGAATTACCCGAGCTTATTTACCCTCACGACGAGGAGAAAATAAAAGAAAAACTAAAGCTTCTCAAATCTATGGGTATCACCCACGGCTCAACAGGTAACATAGGCGGAATTGCCATTCTTAAGGATACAGATTTCACAATTCACGGAGCCCACGGACTTAACATTACCAATACCAACGCCATTGAATTTTATAAATCCCAAGGACTTAAAGATGCCGTAATTTCCTTTGAAGTTACGGAAAAAATAATTAAAAACCTTGGCAGTGATATACAGCGAGGAATTTACTTTTACGGTCATTTACCCCTTATGCTTATGCGTGCGTGTCCGCAGAAAAGTGAGTCAGGTTGCGTTAATTGTAAGGGTAAATCCTACCTCACAGACCGCATGGGCATTAAATTCCCCTTGCTTTGCCGGGATAAAAAATATTCTGTTTTACACAACAGTGTCCCCCTCTATGTCGGTGATAAAAAAATCACCTCCGTGGATTTCGGAATTTTATATTTCACCACCGAAACTCCCGAGGAATGTGCACGTATTTACGAATCTTTTTCCAATAAAGAAAATATTCCCGGTTTAAAAACCAATGGACTTTTCTACAGAGAACTCTTATAAAGGAGTGTTATAATGTCTAAAAAAACCGCTATAATTATCGGTGCGGGACCTGCGGGTCTTACGGCTGCTTATGAGCTTTTAAAAACCACCGATATACTCCCCCTTGTACTTGAAGAAAGCGAGTTCACAGGCGGTATTTCACGTACGGCAGAGCACAACGGCAACCGTATGGATATAGGCGGCCACCGTTTCTTTTCTAAAATTGAAAAAGTAAATGAAATATGGCAGGAGCTTATGCCCTTACAGGGCGCACCCTCCTTTGACGATATCAAAACAGGCACCGAAAAAAACCTTAATCCGAGCGGTCCTGATCCCGAAACCGATGGGAGAGTTTTACTTTTAAGAAACCGTGTTTCAAGAATTTATTATTTAAGAAAATTCTTTGACTACCCCATTTCATTAAAGCCCGAAACTTTTATAAATATGGGTTTTTCACGTACCTTCAAAGCCGGTATGGGATATTTAAAATCCTGTATTTCAAAAAAAGATGAAAATTCTCTTGAAAACTTTTATATCAACCGTTTTGGCAGACCCCTTTACGAAATGTTTTTTGAGGATTACACCGAAAAACTCTGGGGTATAAATCCTAAATACATTGCCGCAGACTGGGGTGCGCAAAGAGTTAAGGGTCTTTCACTTACAAAAGCGGTTATAAACGTCCTTACAAAGCCCTTCAAAAAGAACGAGGACACGGAAACCTCACTTATTGAGCAGTTTTATTATCCTAAAAAAGGTCCCGGTCAGTTATGGGAAGCCCTTGCAGAAGAAGTTGAAAAGCTTGGAGGTAAAATTTTACACAAAAACAGTGTAAAAACCATTACCATTGAGGGCAAGGACATAAAATCCATAGGTGTTGAAACCCCTGAAGGTTTTGTTGAATATTCTGCAGATTACTACATTTCCACTATGCCCGTAAAAGACCTTGTAAACGGCATGGGCGAGGAAGTTCCAAACACAGTAAAAGACGTCGCCTTAAATCTTCCTTACAGAGATTTTATGACAGTTGGTGTACTCGTTGACAAGTTATTGCTTGAAAACAAAACCAAGCATAAAACCCTCGGCAACATTGTCCCTGACTGTTGGATTTACATTCAGGAAAGAGACGTTAAATTAGGCAGACTTCAGATATTCAACAACTGGTCACCCTATATGGTAAAAGACCCCGAAAACACTGTGTGGGTGGGTCTTGAATATTTCTGTAACGAGGGTGACGAATATTGGAATATGACCGACAAGGAGTTTACAGATTTCGCATTGGATGAACTCCAAAAAATCGGTATTATCAATAAAGAAAACGTTAAGGACACAGTTCGCATAAAAGTCAAAAAGGCGTACCCTGCCTACTTTGGCACCTACAGTGAATTCCACAAAGTACGCGAATATCTTGACGGTATAAATAATCTTTATTGTATCGGCAGAAACGGTATGCACCGTTACAACAATATGGACCACTCAATGCTCACAGCCATTGAAGCGGTAAACTGTATAAAGGATAGTACCCTATCTAAATCCCGTATATGGGACGTAAATACAGAGCAGGAATACCACGAAGAAAAATAAACTTTTAACCCCGAAATGAAAATTTTCGGGGTTATTTTTTTAAAAAAACATTCACAAACTTTTTTTGGCCAAAATGTTAATAAGTTCATTCTTTCATCATAATGTTACAAAGTCTGCAAGGTCATTTGTGCATTTTACACAATTAATTTCACGCATCAAAAATCAATTTGTGTAACTCCCAAACAGTTTACAAGCACCGCTCTTTGTGCATTGTGCACAAGTTGTATATCGCTAGTTTGTGCAGTATGCCTTGACTTTTCCGAAAAATTTGTTATAATGAAGTCACAAATTAAAGGAAAGGAGCCGATAAAATGTTAAACTATCGCGAAATCAGAAACAATCTTATTAAAGAAATCGAAGAAGAAAAGGGCTTCTCCTGGAAGAAGCTTGTTAAGATTATTGAACTTAACGGTATTCTTAAAGAGATGCAGTAATCCTGCTTCTTCAACCCTTAAACGAATCCGAACATTGTGTTCGCCCATATAAATCGCCGTTCACAACTTCGGATTTCATATAAATTCTGTTTCATAAAGCCAAAAACAACACATCGCATTTTTGCGGTGTGTTGTTTTTTTATGGTTTTTTTACACATAAAAACAGACAAAAGATTATCACTTTTCACAACCTAAACTTTCTTGACTCCCCCTTGTATTTAGTTTATATTTAATACTATATACACTAATAAAAGGAGTTTTTCCAATGACCAAAAACGAAGCAAAGCAAAAAGCAAAAGAGCTTGTTGCAAAAATGACCCCTGAGGAAAAAATTTCTCAGCTTTTATACAATTCTCCCGCTATTGAACGTCTTGGTATTAAGGCATACAACTGGTGGAATGAGGGTGCACACGGTGTTGCACGAAGCGGAACTGCCACCGTATTCCCTCACACTATTGCTATGGCGGCAACCTTTGACCCCGTTCTTATTGAAAAAATTGGCGACGTAATTTCCACCGAAGGCAGAATTAAATACAACAAACACGTTGAGTATAACGACTTTGATATTTTCAAAGGCATTACATACTGGGCTCCCAACATCAATATTTTCCGTGACCCTCGTTGGGGACGCGGTCAGGAAACCTTTGGTGAGGACCCCTTCCTTACATCCGTGCTCGGTACATCCTTTATTAGAGGCATTCAGGGCGATGGTGAATTCTTAAAGGGCGGTGCTTGTTCAAAGCACTACGCAGTTCACTCAGGCCCCGAAAAGACCCGTCATAGCTTTAATGCTATCACAAATGAGCACGACCTTTTTGAAACATACCTTCCCGCATTCGAAAAGACCGTAAAAGAGGGTAAGGTTATCGGTGTTATGGGTGCTTACAACCGTACAAACGATGAGCCCTGTTGTGCACACTCATACTTAGTTACCGACATCCTCAGAAAACGTTGGGGATTTGATGGTTACTATGTTTCCGACTGCGGTGCTTTAAAGAATATTTACACATGGCATAAATTCACCGAAACAAAGGCAGAGGCAGCCGCTATTTCACTTAAGCGCACTTGTGACCTTAACTGTGGCGAAACCTACGATGCACTTATTGACGCATACGAAGAAGACCTTGTTACAGAAGATGATATCACCGCAGCAGCAGAAAGACTTTATATGATTCGTTTCCTTTTAGGCGAATTTGAAGAAGTAAGACCCTATTCCGATATCCCCTATTCAAAGCTTGACTGCAAAGAACACAGAGAGCTTAATATGACTGCCGCAGAGCAGTGCCTTGTTCTTCTCGAAAACAAGGAAAATTTCCTTCCCCTTGATAAAAACACCGACAAACGTATTGCAGTTGTTGGACCCAATGCTCTTTCCGTAACTGCTCTTGAAGGCAACTACAACGCTTACGCTTCAAAATACTATCCCATGGCAGACGGTGTACGAGAAGTATTTAAAAACGCCGACATAAGCGTTGAAAAGGGTTGCAACTATTGCTTTGAACAACTTAACCATTGGAGTGGCTTTAACAACTTGTTAAGTGACGGTATTGCCGCCGCTTCTGAAGCAGACATCACAATCCTTGCTCTCGGTCTTGACTGCTCTGTTGAAGGTGAAGATACAGGCTTTGATGACGATTACACCGCTTGTGGTGATAAGAGAACTCTTTTCCTCCCCGCAACACAGCAGAAATTAGCAGATGCAGTCTGCGACGTATGTGATAACGTTGTTGTTGTTCTTATGTGCGGTAGCTCAATTGACGTTGGTGAGAAGGTAAGAAACCATGCAAAAGCAATTATTCACGCATGGTACCCCGGTTCATTGGGCGGACTTGCTGCCGCAAGACTTATGGCAGGTGAATTCTCACCCAGTGGTAAATTACCCGTTACAATCTACAACGGCAACCACGATATGCCTGATTTTGAAGATTACAGTATGAAGGGCAGAACATACCGCTACATTGACGGCGATGCACTCTACCCCTTCGGCTTCGGTCTTTCATACACAAGCTTTGATTACTCTGATTTCAAAGTTATCAACAAAACCGATGACCTTATCACAGTAAGCCTTAAGGTTAAAAATACAGGCTCAATGAAAGCAAAAGAAATCTCACAGATTTATGCTTCATACAAAGACAGCAGAACCTACACACCCCACTATCAGCTTTGCGCAGTAAAAACCACCGAGCTTGAAGCAGGCGAAGAAGCAACCATTACAATGGATATCGACGCCTACTGGCTCAAAGCTGTTCTTGAAGATGGTAGCAGAGTTAACCCCGATGGTGAAATCGTGCTTTATGCAGGTGGTCATCAGCCCGACAACGTAAGTAACGCACTTACGGGTAATGTTTGTCAGGAAATCAAGCTTCAATAAGAGGTAAAATTATGATTAATGTAGCATTGGTTGGCACATGGCACGTGCATTTTCACGGATATGCAAAGGAGATTGAAAACAATCCCCTTTGCAAAATAACCGCCCTTTGGGATAATGATACAGTAAAGGGCAAGGAAAAAGCCGAAGAATTCAACTGCGAATTTGTTGAGAATTATGACGAGCTTTTAAAGAGGAATGATGTAGATGCAATTATGGTCTGCACATCCACAGATTTACACCACGAGGTAATAAAAAAAGCCGCTGAAGCCAAAAAACATATTTTCACAGAAAAAGTTCTTTGCTTTACCGAGGCGGATGCCCTTGATGTAGCAAAAGTAGTTAAAGAAAACGATGTTAAATTCTGCATATCCTTCCCTTGGCGTACCAAAGGTGATTTTTTGTGGATAAAGGATGCGGTTGATTCAGGTCTTGTAGGTGAAGTTAACTATTGCCGTATGCGTAACGCTCACAATGGTACTCTTGCAGGTTGGCTCCCTGAAACCTTCTATGACCCCAAAACCTGCGGCGGCGGTGCTATGATGGATTTGGGCGCTCACTCAATGTACATTCTTAATTGGTTATTGGGTGAACCTGAAAAAGCAAGTTCCGCATTCACAAACGTCCGTGTAAAATCCGTTGAGGACAATGCGGTTACCGTTCTTACATATAAAAACGGTGCTATCGGTGTCAGTGAAACAGGTTTCGTTGCACCCAACAACCCCTTTGAACTTGAAATCGTCGGTGACAAAGGCACAATCCTGGCAGGGGGCTTTTTAAATAAAGTTTGTTACAATATCGGTGACGGTTGGGTCTTCCCCAATGTTCCCAGAGATTTACCCAAGCCTATGTCAGTATGGGTTGATGCAATTGAAAACGGCACAGAAATCCCCTACGGAATAGACGATGCAGTAGCACTTTCAAAAACAATGGAAATGGCATACAAAAACCGCTTGACCTAATGGTCAGGCGGTTTTTAAAATTCGTAATGTTTAATTAAAGGATTTTCTCCCCAACTACTTCCCCATCAAGTGTCTTGTGAATTATTGAATTATCATCAATAATCATATACCCTCTTGGTGTGTTCTCCTTAGGAATTGAAACTGAGCCTGGGTTACAGTATGTGAAGCCCTCAAACTCCTCAATTTTGCTCACGTGGGTGTGACCATTAAAGAGGATGTCACCCTTTTTAAGCTTGGGTAGATTCTGAGGATTGAATTTGTGACCGTGGGTAAGAAAAATCATTCTTTCACCGTGGTAGAGTATGGCGTACTCTGCAAGCACGTTAAAATCAAGCACCATATCGTCAACCTCCGCCTCACAGTTACCGCGTACACAGAGAATTTCCTCCGACATAGAGTTAAGAAGTGCAATGACTCCCTTGGGGTTATACTCCTCGGGCAAATCATTACGGGGACCGTGGTAAAGCACATCACCTAAAAGTATAAGTTTATCGCATTTTTCATCGTTATATTTTTCAACCAACTGACGGCAGTATTTCAAAGAGCCGTGAATATCGGATGCTATCATCAATTTCATAAAACATACCTCATAAATATTTTTTTACGATTATATCACATACCTTTAGAATTGTAAAACCAAAATTTTAGTGATATAATTACCACATAATGTTCAAGGAGGCGACAATATGGAAAAAAAGCGAAAAAACAAAAAAATGAAAATTGTCCTTGTCGCATTCTTTCTTATGTCGGCAATCTTCCTTTCAATTTGTGGGATTAATTATAAAAATAACGCCGAAGTCCTTGACCCCGAAAAGGTTGCGCTAACTTTCACCGAAACCATAGTAAACCGCGGTGACGGTTATACGGCTTATAATTACACTCTCCTTTGTAAGAATTATAAATATGAAGATTATGTCCGCGAAAATTATATATACCCCATAATCTATGCCGAAAGCCATTATCAGGCAGGTATGGATATAAACAACCTGAATGGTCTTAACAACGAAAGCTATATGGGTGAAAAAACCAAAACCGACAACGGCACCCTTGCAAATGAAATTACTGACCGAATGTTCCCATATTATATACAGCTTATGACGGAGCTTCACGGTTGGGATAAATACAATATATTTTATATAAAATATTTCGCAAAACTCCTTGAAGTACGCGAAGAGGTTTTTGGTGACAGTTATATGACCGAGGAAATAATGTTTTCAGTCCTCCGGGCTAATGTAACCACATACGCCAACAAACTTACAGGCACCGAGGAAGTTACGGACGAAAACGGGAACGTACAGAGTCAAAAAACTATCGGCTTATACGAAACCAAGTATGGTGAAAACTGCGTATTTACCTGCACAGTAACAGAAACCGAAGATATTACTCTCGAGGAATACAACGAGCATATTGACGAGGCAACCTTTAAAACCTACAAAATATCTACAAAGGATATTACGGAGGTCAAGGCAATTACCATTAATATACAAGCAAATGACAAAACGGTAGTTGAAGCCTGGAAACTCCTTGTGGTAAAAGCAGACGGTAAATGGTACGTAGACAACACCAATACCAACACCACCACACTATATAATTTCTATAAATAGCATAAATCCCTGTTAAGTAAAAACTTAACAGGGGCTTTTTTATAGATCGCTATAATCTATTTTTCGCTCTTTAAAATAATATTCTTTGTCACGTTCATTAATGGGTCTCAAAACCTTACAGGGATTACCAACTGCCACAACATTTGCGGGAATGTCCTTTGTAACAACACTACCCGCACCAATAACCGTGTTATCGCCAATTGTAACACCTGGAAGAACAATAACACCTGCACCGAGCCAACAGTTTTTACCGATATGCACTGGCATATTGAACTGATAGGCTTTGGAACGAAGTTCCGGGGCAATGGGGTGCCCCGCAGTTGCCACAGTAACATTGGGACCAAACATTGTACAATCCCCAACGTAAATATGGGTATCATCAACCATCGTCAGGTTGAAATTCGCGTAAACATTATTACCAAAATGAACGTGGTGACCGCCCCAATTTGCATGAAATGGCGGTTCAATATAGCAACCCTCACCGATTTCGGCGAACATATCTTTTAAAAGAGCCTCTCGTTTATCCAATTCCGTAGGTCTTGTGGCATTAAAATCATAAAGCTTATCAACGTAGCTCAATTGCTCGTTCATAATTTCATCACCACTCGGGTAATATATTTTTCCTGAATGTATTTTTTCTCTGTCAGTCATAATTCTTCTCCGAAACTTTTTTATAACTTTAATATTCTAACATTACCTTATAACAATAGCAACCCTAAAAATAATGTTGCAGAGTGTAAAAACAAATGATATAATTACCTGTAAACAAATTTATAGTTACGGAGTTTATAAAAATGAATATCACAGAAAAAGTTTATTATATAGGCGTTAACGATAAAAACATTGATTTATTCGAGGGTCAGTATATTGTACCCAATGGTATGTCCTACAATTCATACGCAATAATTGACGAAAAAATTGCGATTATGGACACGGTGGACATAAACTTCACCAATGAATGGTTAGCAAACCTCGAAAACGTATTAAACGGCAGAATGCCCGACTACCTTGTTATTCAACATATGGAGCCCGATCACTCGGCAAACATTGACAATTTCCTCAGAAAATACCCTGAAGCGGTTGTTGTTTCATCAAAAATAGCTTTCCAGATGATGAATCAGTTTTTCGGCACGGATTATGCGGACAGAAGAATAATTGTGGCCGAGGGCGATACCCTTGATTTGGGCAATCGCAAACTTACATTTTACACCGCACCCATGGTTCATTGGCCCGAGGTAATTGTAACCTACGACAACAAAGATAAAATACTTTTCTCCGCTGACGGCTTCGGTAAATTCGGTGCACTTGATACTGACGAGGACTGGGCTTGTGAAGCAAGAAGATATTACATCGGCATTGTGGGCAAATACGGTGTGCAAACACAGGCACTTCTTAAAAAAGCCGCTACACTGGATATCGAAAAAATCTGTCCCTTACACGGTCCTATCCTTACCGAAAACCTTGGTTATTATATTGACCTTTATAACACATGGTCATCATACGGAGTTGAAAGTGAGGGCGTAGTAATTGCATACACCTCCGTTTACGGCAACACCAAAAAGGCAGTTGAATACTTAGCCGAAAAACTCAAAGAAAATGGTTGCCCCAAGGTTGCAGTAAACGACCTTGCAAGATGCGATATGGCAGAAGCAGTTGAAGATGCATTCCGTTACGGCAAAATTGTTCTTGCTACAACCACATATAATTCAGATATTTTCCCCTTTATGCGAACATTCATTGACGCTCTTACAGAAAGAGGCTACCGCAACAGAACTATAGCATTTATGGAGAACGGAAGTTGGGCACCCACCGCCACAAACGTTATGAAAAAAATGTTTGAAAAGAGCAAGAATCTTGAATTCGCAGAAAATAACATAACAATCAAATCCGCAGTAACACAAGCAACACTTCAACAAATCGAAGCCCTTGCAAAAGAGCTTTGCAAATAAAAAACAAACAGTCGTTAAGTTTCCTTAACGACTGCTTTTATTTTATATCACGTTATTCTTTGCTAAAATTGAGGTTTTACCTTCAAATGAAAGAGCCGAACCATCAAGAGCAGTAACAACGCCGCCCGCTTCTTCCACAAGTAATTTACCCGCAGCAAAGTCCCAGGGTGAAACCACAAGTTCAAAGTAAAGTTCTGCTCTGCCACAAGCCACCCAACATAAATCCAACGCGGCAGAACCGCATCGTCTTACATCCAATGCTTTGTAGAAATACTCGGAAAGTATTTCCAAGGTTTTAGGAAAAAGTTCTTTATCATAGGGTGCTGAACCGAAAAGAACAAGTGCATTGCTTAAGGGTTCAGATGAAACGCTTATTTTTTTACCGTTACAAAATGCACCCTGACCCTTTATTGCATAAAAAACCTCGTCAAGATAGGGGTTATAAACAACACCTGCAACAACCTCTTTACCCTTCAAAAGAGCAACGGATATTGCGCTTGTATGAAAATCCTTGATAAAATTAGTTGTGCCGTCAATGGGGTCAACGATAAATGCGTAACCATCGTCAGTCAATTGGTCACTTGAACCCTCCTCGCCAATAAACTTGGCTTCAGGTAAAATCTTTTTCAAACCAACTTCCAATTGAGCCTGAATCTTTGTATCATATTCTGTAACCAAATCCGCAATGCCAGACTTTGTGTCAATGGCCATTCTCTCTCTGTCAGCATCAAGAATTACCTTTCCGCATTCCTTAACAAGACAACAAATTTTATTTATTATTTCCTTCAAATCAATCACCAACGTTTTTATAATTTCATAGTAATTATAGCAATTTATATTTTCCTTTGCAATAAAAATATATTGTTGTCACCCTTCTTGATTTCTATAAAACAATATGATAAAATAGTGTACACTTTATGATCGGTACGAAGTACCCCGAAATTTTACATTTAATATGCGGGTGTGGCGGAATTGGTAGCTTTTTAACCGAGCACCGGCGGTGGCGGATTCAGCGAGGCTAAAAAGGCGTAGCGGTCAAAATCGTTAGCGACGAACAGGAGCGACCAACGATTTTGGGTACCGCAAGAGTCCTTCCCATAAAGTTCTTTCCTCAACATAACTGTTGAGTGACATAATTTAATATGCGGGTGTGGCGGAATTGGCAGACGCGCCAGATTTAGGTTCTGGTGGCACCCCCGTGCAGGTTCAAGTCCTGTCACCCGCACCAAATAGCAGAAATCCGATTTTTTCGGGTTTCTGTTATTTTTATGTATGAGATAATCAGACTTGAACCTGCCCTCGCCGAAGGCGAACACAATCGGGCGTTCGCGTAGCGAATGATGGGCAGAGCCCATCAAGTCCTGTCACCCGCACCAAAAGCGGCAACGTTTATTGTTTAAAATACACCACATCGGACTTATCCCTACGTACACAGAATCCTCGTTCAAAAGAACGAGGATTCTGTGCGATTATTTGTTTAACGATTTATTAAACCACAAAATTTACACTTTCCGCCTAAGAATGTATGTACTTCAGAACTGATTTCACCATAATCAGCGGTGAGCTTAATTAAATCAGCATCACTCACTTTTCCGTCACCATTAATATCACAAGCGTATTTTTCTTCAGTAGAAAGCTTTGTCGGATTCTTAATAGCGTGCTTTAACAAACTTAAATCAGCTTCTTCAAATGCCTTACCGTTATGGTCCATGTCACCAACGGCGAAAACCTTAACAGTTTTGTTTCCGTTAACGAGGTTTTCCATATTGTAAGCATCAATAACATCAAGATATCCATCACCGTCAAGGTCGTATCTTACAATATTATCGTAATTTGCAGATCCGATTTGCTCGTGGTCTTCTGCAAGGATAGTATTTATAAGCTCCTGATAGTCTGTTACATCAACAATTTCGTCACCATTTGTGTCACCCCTATTAGCAACAGAATATTTTCCTGTTTCACCGATTTTTATAACCTTGTAAAGACCGGTTGAATCAAATATAGGTAACGCACCTGCCTGATTACTATCCTGACCCCATATCTGTGCCTGTTGTTCACCTATGACGTTCCAGTCATCGTCATAAATTTCTTCAACGGGCTGGTTTAACTGAAGAAGGTATGCAACCTCACCGTTTTGGAACTGGGCCTTTGTTTTTCTTTCGGCTCCGTTATCTTCATTTCCTAAGGTGTAGCAATTTTCAAGGGTTGCTCTTTTTGAAATACCGTGAGCATCTGTATATGATGATAAAATAAGTCCTGTGTTGTAGCAGTTTGAAACCGTAGTACCTTCACCGTCACCTACAATACCGCCAACATTTATACCGCCCTTGATGTAGCCTGTATTGAAGCAGTTGTTTATTGTAGTACCTCCGTAAACTGAACCTACAATACCGCCCGTTGCCGTTGTGCTACCATAAATAATAACACTACCCGAGTTGGAGCATTGGCTTACTTCACCGCCTGAATGGAACGCTACAATGCCACCAAGAGTACCTGAACCCTTAATTGTTAAATCCGAATGGCAGTTAATAACGGAGCCTGTGTTGTTTGCAACAACTGCCGCCGAACAAAATCCGCCGTAAACGAAGCCGTTTTTAAGAGTAAGGTTTTTGATTGTGTAATAATCGTTCATAGCGAACATAGCCGCATAATCTTCGTTGGGGGTATTTACGTAAAGACCTCTGACAGTGTGATTCTGTCCGTCAAAATCAACCCAGGCATAGCCCTGAATAGGTTTCCACTCACGGAGTGTGGGGCTGTAATTGGTTGCGGTTTCATCAACTGAATAGGAGCCATCTTCTTCAAATGTATAACCGGGGTTAAGGTCTATATCCTTCACAAGAACCGCACCTGCAGTCATTTCGTAATATTCGTCATATTCTTCATCATAAATAGGGCAAGCTGACCAGTTTTCAGCATACCAGAAAAGCTGACCTGCATTAGAAATTTCTGCAACGTAAGAGTAGATTTCTTCGTTAAAAACAACGGGTGCAGCTTCGTAGCCTCCGCAAGTTGTACAGAAACCGTTATTGTCAAAGGTGTGGGTTTCCTTAATCTCACCCTCCACATAACCACATTCGCAGGCGTGCCAATGGTGGTCTGTGTCAAAATCATAACCGTCATAAGAATGGGGTGTTGTGCTGATCAAGGTATCACAGCATTCGTGGAAAAGCTGATGTCCGTTTTCGTCACCCTCGGTCATATATGTTTTTTTACTTGTGTGGTTATTATAATCATAATCACCATACCAGTAATGGCAAACAGAACAAGTTGCCGGATCCTGACAGGTTGCAGTACCGCCGTAGCAGTCATCTATTTCAAGCACCAGATACTGGGGACATCCCTCACGGGTACAGATGTAGCGCTGATGCTTACCGAACGTATCACTATGCACCCAATCACTATGAATGTGGTTGTTGTCGTTTCCTTCAAGGAGCTCTGTGTTTGAATAATATTCGTCAGTACCGCCGCAATCATAGCCCTTGTAAACAGTTTTGCCGTTCCATACGGGGTGTAAATCTTTTTCAATTTCCTGACCCCAGGGAGCACCCATAAGGTATGCTACCTCACCGTTTTCAAACTGCTCCTTAGTCTTACCTCCGGTACCGTTATCTGTAGCTGAAAGGCAATATGAATTCTCTGCTGTATACTCGCTCAGGTACGCTGAGTCAAGCTGTGTACCATTTCTATATACAGTTGCTGTTGAAAATGATTTTTTAATTACGCAAGGATAATCATATTCGTCAAAGCTACCATTATTGCTAACTACAAAGAAATCTGCTTTTGTACCCTTGATAACAGTATCGGTAACAAAACAGTTTTCAATTGTACCGTTTGACCAGCCTGCAAAGGCTGCACTGTTTTCACTGTTGATATAAGAATCGGTAATACCAAGATTTTTTACAATACCATTCTTGATCGAACCGAAAAACGCCCCATACTCAAGGGATGTATCATCTATGTAAATACCCGAAACTGTGTGGAAGTTACCGTCAAAAATGCCGTTGAAGGTTGTGTGGTAACCATCACTTATGGGTCTGAATTGACGAAGATTTTCGGTATTTTCAGTAAGATTTCCATCTTCATCAACAAGGTCTTCATTGATTACAATATCATTCATAAGAATGGCGTTGTAAACTGCGCCAAACTCGTTATTCATGTTGATTACCTTATCTGCAAACCAGAAAAGCTGACCCTCGTTATAAATTTCATAGAAACCGTTTTCATTAAGTGTTGCAGACTGATTTGTTTCACATATCGCACAGTAGCCGTTTTCGTCATAATGAGGCTGTGTGGGGTGCGCTTCCTCGTTTGAATATCCAACAAACTCCTCTGTTTTACAGGAATAGCCGTAATAAACCTTTTCACCGCTGAAATTGGGGTATGCATCCTCACCGATAGTCTGTCTCCAGATACCGTCGGGGGAAGAGTTGTTGAGAAGGTATGCAATTTCGCCCGATGCAAATTTTTCTGCATTTATGGGAGTTGTTACAAAATTATTATACACATCGCCATATAATGTGCCTTGTTTAGCAGAAGTATCAAGATAATAGTTATTTTTGCTGTCACGCACTTTATCAACTGAAAGCCTTCCTACTATACCATTATTAACCTTACCTGTACTGAAACAATTGTTTACTGAAGAATGACTGCCAACCATACCGGTAATGCCGCCAACTCCACCATTACCGGAAACATGTTCTACAATAGTTGTATTCAAATTAAAGCAATTCAATATAGTTACTTTTTTATAATCAGTACCCAAAATTGCGCCTATATTATCTTCAGCGTAAAAATATGAATTAACAACACCAACATTCTTTACTGTGCAAGCTTTCCCATTTCCTATCAACCCTACACTAACATCAGCTTTTGGTTCTTGAAATATAATCCGCTTACTGTATGACCGTTACCATTAAAATTACCTTGGAAAACATTTATTGCTTCTGCACCTATAGGTGTCCATTGTATAAAATCTGAGCCATTGCCTATAAGATTACCCTGATTATCTACAACATTTTTGTTTACAACAATATCAGCAGTCAGAATTGCATTTGCTCTGTTATTTTTCTGTACATCTGCCAGTGTACCGTTTACAAGTCCCGCAAACCAGTAAAGCTGACCTGCATTTGCTATTTCATATACCTGGTCGGTATTTCCGTCACCGTTAATATCATATTTATCGTTTGTTTCTGTTGCAGGCTCATAAACACCGGCACAGTCATGTGCACAAAAGCCGTTTTCCATTACGTGAGATGCACAAACAGCACCGCACAAGGTACAAGCACCGTTTTTATACTGATGCTCAGTATAAAAAACTCCGTTTAATCCGGTAATTACGCCACCCGTAATATTCTTGTTAACGTCTTCAATAACACCAAGGTTAAGAATCATACCGTTATTAACTACGTTACCGTGGTTAATGAACCTTGCACCCTCGGCTATAGTAAGCGTCTGATTCTCGGCAATTGTGAGACTTTCTCCGTTTTTTAGTAAAACATCCATAGTAAGGGCAAATTTATCACCATAAATAACGCCCTCTCTTTCGGTATTTAAGTTATCATAAAAGACTATTCCACCGTTTAATTCAAGAGAAACTTCATCTCTCCTATTATCACTTATCATTGCACCAAGAGCACTTGAATAGAGTCCTTCACGGGAAGCAGACACTATACCGCCATTTATAATTATCGTTCCACCCGTTGAAAATTCGCCTGAACCGATTGCTGCACCATAGCTATAAGTTCTGGCGTTTACATTACCACCATTGATAATAATTGTACCACAGTTTTTCTTAATATTCGCTGAAACCAATCCGCCACCAATTGCTGCACCATCACCATATGTTGTTGCGGTTACTTTACCGCCATTGATGGTAATTTCGCCTCCATTGCCTAGAGAGCCACTACCGATAGCCGCACCTTCCCTTTCGCTTGAAGCTACTACAACACCACCGTTGATGGTGATTTTTCCGCCAGTGCTTTTTTTCCCACTTCCGATAGCCGCACCGGAAGTAGAGCCCTCGGCTGTAATCATACCGCCATTGATGGTAATTGTGCCACAATTCACTTCCATTTCACTGCCGATAGTTGCAGACACTGTATTATATTTTTTTGCAGTAAGCTTACCCATTTTAGCTTCGTCTTCTGACTGTGCATAAACAATAAACGTATTGCCCTGGTTTACGCATATACCTTTATTTGCGGTAAGCTGTGCACCATCGGCAAGAATAAGATTTACCGTACCCGAAACAGTTATACGCTCTGCAACGGTAACGTCACCTTTTACCACGTACCAACCGTCAGACCATGCGGTAAGCCCACTTGTTACCTCGGTATAGGCGCCTGTGTATGTAGTAAAATTGCCATTTTCATTGATATACGCTACACCATCCGCACCCAAAGCCGTAAGACTCATAATGGGCACATAGCTTACAACAAGACAGAGGCAAATGGCTATGCTAAGTATCTTTCTTATATTTTTGTGTGTTGAGTTTTTCATACAATCTTCCTTTCACCGAATGCGAAATGCGAAGTGCGGAGTTCGAAATGATGCTTCGCTAACTTGCACCTGCTTTTGTTTATTTTTTATTTAAATCTTGTTTTGTTGTTTTTGTTATTGAAACTAACAGACTTATAATTTCTTTTATATCTTTTTCCATACTTTCAAATTCTTGCTCTGCAAGATAATCTGTTGCATATAAAAGTCTGAGCCAATAATCCGTTTCATTTGCTTCTTTTAAGGATATTGTCATTTTCGTATAAAAATCTGCTTTTGTCTGCGCTTTTTCCGCTTCAGAAACATTTGCCCCTATACTTGTGCCACATCGCAGAAGTTGTTTTGATAGCACGAACTCTTTTTTATCATTACACAAATACTTATACAAATTAACTATTCTTACTGCAAAATCAAAGCTTTTATTTTCAATTATATTTTTCATTTCAATAACCTCATTCCGCATTTCGCACTTCGCATTTCTTATTTCAAAAATTCATCCAGCTGTTTCAGCATGTCTGCTTTAATTTTATGGAAATCGGTTGCTAGGATTTCTGAAATTACTTTTTCTCGTTCTTCTTTATCAAAATCATATATTTTCAAAAGACAAGTGAGGGTTAACCAGATTTTATCTTCCAATGTATAATCCTCTGTGCAAGGCTCTGCAAGGGCACTTCGCTCTATGCAACAGGTTACGTTCGCCGCCCGTCTGAAGCGCTTCAGATCCCATTCAGGAAGATATGAACCGAGAATATCAAGATTTTTTTCAGCGGTCCAGTCTTTAAGGTAAGACATTGTAAGAGATTCGGAATACATAGAATAATAAATATCTCTTATATTCTCTCTTTCCTCACACAGGGCTATCTGAACAACAATTTCAAGGCAATATGTATATATATTCTCTGTGCCCTTGCTTTTATTATATTCGATGAATTTTTTGTGATAATCCATTATCTTCTTTGTAAATTCAAGAAGAATATCCGCTTTTGTGGGAAACCAGAATGTCAGATTTCCGGGACTTATTCCAACATCCTTGCAAATCATTTTTGCCGATGTGTTGCGAAATCCATTTATAAGAAAATTCCTTACTGCTGAATCAATAATTGCTTGTTGGGTTGCATTGTTTTCTCTGTGTGCCATAATCAAACCTCATATTTTAGTACATATACTATATTAGTACGCTTACTATAATAGTACATTTACTAAAGTTTATCAATATTTTATCAAGCGTTTTTTAATAATTTCTATTTCGTACATTTCTATTATTTTTATGTAGAGAGGAAATCGGATCTAAACCTGCACCAATAACAAAAGGACTGGTACCTACTCTCAGTGAAGGTGCTCCTAAAAACAAAATCAGCCGACCACTTTTTCGGCCGACTGATTTTTTATTACTAATTATGTCGTTTTTACTCTTTATTATATTCCTTTTCATCCGGCATAAGCTTTGCTTTTTCAAGAATCATTACAAGTGCAGGAACGAGAATTATTTGTGTGATAATTCCGGGAATTGCATTTACAACTGCACTTGTCCAAAAAGCCACAAAACCGAAATTTACTGTACTAAAGCCCATAATGCAGAACATTACAGCACCCCATATAATTCTACCTGTAATCATTGCACCTAAGAGAGAAACATAGATAAACGATTTCTTTTTAGGGAGATGTTTATAAAGAAGACCCGCCATTAATCCATATATTGCAAGTTCAAATGCCATTGCAGTTGCTGTAGGAAAAAGAGGCGGCATACCAAGGGTTGCCGAACGAAGAAGAGGTGCGACAAGACCTACTATCAATCCATATGGTGCACCACAAACGAAACCACAAAGCAAAACAGGAATATGCATCGGACAGAGCATTGAACCGATTTCAGGTATTTGACCTGTAAGGAATGGCATTACATAAGTTAAAGCCAAAAACACACCTGCAAAGGCAAGTTTTACTAAGCGTTTTCTTGTTTTCATAAAGTATCCTTTCTTGCACATATCAAGACGAAAAACGACTTGACACGCCGAAACACTTCAATTTAAGGCGTACAGGAACTTAACTGACCATCAATTATAAGCACGTTCATTATCAAAACATGGTTTAATTCAGTTCCATTAAGCGTATTATACTGTTTTTATAAAATTTTGTATATATCTTTTATTTTATAAAAACTCTCTGCTATTGAAACTTTTTAACAACCGCTTTTTATATGACATATATACAGTTACTAAAAAACAAAAAACAACCAAGTTTCATTAATTTTACTAGGTTTACGACTTGTGATTCATATGTTGATACATTAAGATCTCGTTACAAAAGGTGTTCCTCATTTGATATCCACACAAAAAACTGTGTCAATTACAACCAAAGAAAAACACCCTTAATAGTTGCTTTTTCATTGTGAAAAATTATTTAAATATTCATCCTTTTTGTAATGGCTAAGTAACCTACTAAAAACAAAACTAATTTCGCATAAAAACGAAATCAGTTTTGTTTTTCTGTATAGACAATTCCGGACAGTTATCAAAAATCTACTGTTTTAAATCAACTTTCCTTTAACTAATCATCGAAAACGGTTTCCTTAACACAGAATAAATTACTTTGCATAAAGCGATTTTATACCATTTAATTTATATCTAGTTTTACTGTAACTTGTTGGTTCTTATTTAATTCATATAAGTAAACATGTGCTTCAAGGAAATCTTTCTTTTCGTTTAATTGAATCGGAGATGTCACAACTATTTTATAAGTTCTGCAAGCCGTTCCCGTCTTACTATCAATATAAGTAAGACTGTTTTTTCCCTTGGAACTATAATCTGCAGATTGCAAATAACTATAAACCAAGATTAATAGTAACCTTTTGGTCTTCTTGAAGGTTATTAGTGCACACAGTAATTTTTATATAATCATTTTTTTCTTGCAAAGCAATGGGAGACTTCAGCGACATTGAATATGAATAATATTCACGCCCATTGTCTGAATCATAATATGATATATTATTTTTATTCGATTTGTAGTCTGCGGATTTTGTATATCCGGATACTGTTGTTGCTAAACTCCATCCTTTTGTTATTGCTTTGTAAATATTTTGGGGAGCTGATACAGGATTATTAATGGCGCCGACTACTGAAGTTCCAATATCTACAGCGCATGTAAATAATTCAATATAATCTCCTAATTCAAGTTTTTTAGGAGCATAACCCTTACCTGTGATGGTACAGTCTGTCAAATAGCCAACGTACTTGCCACGTGATTCATCGGGTTCAACAGTAACTGAGATTTTAGGTTTAAGATTTGCAGATGCTGTTCCTCTTTTTAAGCATAGTAGATACTCTGTGGCTGTTTGAGGAGATCTTACTTTATTACTCAAATTATAGTCTTCTATTAAATAGGGGCAATAAAGAAAACTTACATTTCCTTTATATTTGCAAAGAACATCTAAAACTTCAGAAGTATCAATTCCTGCGCTAGCTTCCAACAGATTAAGATTCCACGAAACAGAAGGTTTTCTGATATTTTGGTTATTTAGCATTCCGTTAGAATCACAAATAAGCATTTCGCCCTCTGATTTTTTGTTATAAATAAACTGCTTATTTTTTAATGACAATCTTCCCTTGGGAGCATTAATAGCATCATTCATCGCCTTATTTACTTTAGCATACTGTGTATTTTTGCTTGCTCCTGTAAATGCAGTTACACTTACGTAAATTGTATATGTAGTTTTACTCTCTGTGTAGCCAAAGGAATAATACCATTTTCCGGATATTTTTTTGGCACCAATTGTACCCTTCTGCAATATAGTAAAGCAAGCAGGATAAGATTTAAATTCACTATCAGAGCATTTCACAGGAATGCCACCTATACTTGTAAACGTGGGCTGTTTCTTTACATCACTCGCTTTAATCCATGAGCCGTTTTTCATTTTGTACCAAAGTTCCTTATTAGCATTTTGGGCGGAACCGACAGCCAAAAAGCTTGTTTTGTTGGAAAGTTTTTTAACTTTTTCTGATGCCTTTGAATAGGGTCTTTTATATGTATTTGTTCCGTTTTTATTGTTTACTAAATAAACAGTATCATCAAATGATGTAACCACCAACGGGAATTCACTTTTACACTTCTTGCATATTCCATAATTGTTATCGTAGTTATGTGTACATTTTTTCCATACAGCATAGAGAGTTATATTCTTTTTGGTATTATATGTATCTCCTGTTTTATAAGTGGCTTTCGTCGCATCTGCAGAAGTTGCCCATCCCATAAACACATAACCAACTCTTGTGGGAACAGTCGAGGAAACAACAAGCTTGCCTGAAACAAATCCTGTAGACTTTGGAGCCCCTGTTCCGCCATTTGCGTTATAAGTAACCTTATAGCCGGACGCTACTCTTTTAGAATATACCCAATGGCCTGTATCAAGTTTATACCACACATTTTTATGGGCATTTGTTGCTTTTCCTACAACTTTAAGAATCTCACCTTTTTTAGCTGTTCTTACCGTTGAGCCCGAAGTTTCGTACGGTACATTTCTTATTTTTGCACCATTGGATTCAATTACAACGTACGAACCGGTGAAAGAACTGTCAAGTTTAATTTTATACTGATATTTGCAGACATCACAAACACCACTACTGTTGTATTTGTGACTACATTTACTCCAGATGGCGTAAAGTGTCAGATTTTTATCTTTGGAATATTTAGAACCGGGCTTATACGATACTTTTGTTGAATCGCTTTTTGTTGCCCAACCCTGGAAGGTATATCCTACTCTTGAGGGTTTTGATTTAGAAACTACAACAGATTTACCTGAAAGGAAATTTTGTGTTTTAGGCGCACCTGTTCCACCATTTGCATTATACTTCACCGAATAGCGTTCTGTTACATTTTCGGAGTATACCCAGTTACCATCTTCAACTTTATACCAAAGATTATCGGTTTTACCTTTTGAATCAATATTTTTTACTTTTGCAACAACTTTAAGTACTGCGTTTTTATCGTAGTATTTAATCTTTTTTGAGTTTGTTGAATAAGGTCTTGACCATGCAGGTGCACCGTTATCATTGGTTACAACAAAAGTTCCTGTGTATTTAGTTTCTTTTAACGGATATTCGTATTTACACGTTGTGCATATTCCACCTGAATATGATGTATGGCTACACTTTTCCCAAACCGCGTAAAGCGTCATATTCTTACTAAATTTATAGGAAGAGCCCGGTTTGTAATTAACCTTTGTTGAGTCTGATGAAGTTGCCCATCCTTTAAAAATATAGCCTACTCTTTTAGGTTTTGTTGCACTTAATTTTAAAGTGTTTCCGCTTAGCGTAGCTTGAGAACCGGGCGCACCACTACCACCGTTTGCTTTGTAAGATATTGTAAGGCGTTTTTTTACATTACCTGAATAAACCCAACTACCATCAGTAAGTCTATACCATACATTACCTTCCTGGTTTGTTGTTTTTCCGTTAATAGTAATTGTAGAACCCTTAGATAATGTTTTGTAGTGTGTTGATTTATTCGAATATGGTCTTGACCATATTTTGGCACCGTCGGAATTCGTAACCTCATACGTTCCTGAAGCAGTAGATATTGAGTATGACCACTGATAATTACATTGGTCACAATATCCTCCTGTATACGATGGGTGACCACACTTTTCCCATACGGCATAAAGTGTCTTATCACCGGCACCACTATATTTTTTTCCACTATAATACTTTGCGGAAGTTGCACTTGAAGAAGTCGCCCATCCCTTAAAAATGTAGCCTACTCTTTTGGGTTGTTGCGATGCTAATGTAAAGGTCACATTTTTCAATATGTACTGTGTTGATGGCGCACCGCTTCCTCCGTTGGCATTGTATGTTATAGTGTATCTCTGTGTTACATTACCTGAATAAACCCAACTGCCATCAGTGAGTCTATACCATACATTGCCTTCTTTGTTTGTTGTTTTTCCGTTAATTGTCAATGTAGAACCGTTGGATAACGTTCTATAATGTGTTGATTTATTTGAATATGGTCTTGACCATATTTTTGCACCATCAGAATTGGTAACCTGAAAAGTACCTGATGCAGAAGATACTGAATAAGGCCACTCATAACCGCAATTTCTACCTGTACAATAACCACCGCTACTACTGTTATATGAATGGCTATGTTTAACAACATTACCTGAGTAAACCCAGTTGCCGTCATTAAGTTTATACCACAAATTCCCCTCAGAATTTGTTTTGGAACCTACAGCCTTAAGAACGGTTCCACTATATTGTACGGTTTTTACTTTAGTTGCGTTTTTACTTGCAGAAGCTCTTATTGCAACATTATCTTTGCTTGTTTGATAATACGAAACGCTTGCTGCTGATGTGTTCAAAGTGAAAATGCTTGTCATCATTAACATAACAAAGACTAACAATAAAGAAATCTGTTTCTTCGCTACACTCATATTTTATAACCTCCACTTTATTACAGTATAAATATGGTAACACACATAAATTAGCAAGTCAAGTTAAACCTTTATGCCTAACAGATATATTTAGCTTTAGCGAACTAACCTTATTTAAACTTAATTTTCTTTTCAAACCTACACCACATAAAAAGGATGCAAAAATTGTTTTTTGCATCCTTTTCTCTTATACCGTTATTGTATTGTCCATAGTAATACTTGCTTTTTCCACAGTCTGACCGAAGGCCTTCATATTGTCCATACATATCTGAACAGTATAGTTCCATGTTCCGCTTACAATTTCGCCGTTTTGATTTACAACAACCTTTACACTGGGACTAGTGTAGTATATCTTTGTATACTCGTCGGAAAGTTCCAGAGGAAGACCCATATCACTTAAGTCATTAACAACCACACTTATATCACCAACAGCGGTAATAGCGTGACCAACGCTTCCACTGTTAGCATCCTCTTTCGGACCCGAGGTCTGTTCAAACATAACCATTTCGATTATCGTATCGTTGCCGCTTTTATATGCCTTCGCAGAGCTAACGTCCTGAGGAACAAGATTCTGGAATCCACCCGTAATACCTGCATTTTCAGTAGAGCTACTTTCAATGAATTTTCCGATTATGGGCTTAACAAAGGACATTGCTTTATCATACTCACCATTATTAACGCTTATATCCTTAAGAGTTATTTTCGTGGTTGATTTTGCACTTGAATTAGATTTTGTTGCAGCTTTTTTATATTCTTCAACAACTCGTTCCTTTGACCAGTTGGCAGGGTCGTCTATGGGTTCGGTAGTTGTAATTTGTGTTACAGGTGTAGTATTTTCTACAGTAGTAGTCGTGATTGGGTTTGTCTGCTGAACGTAATACTCAGTAGTTGTATCAGACACTATTGCTTCTGTATTATAAAAATCATCCGTAACAGTTTCGTTTATAGTTTCATTAAAAGTTGTTGTGCTCTCCTGGGTTTCTTCAACTTCTTTCTTACCTTTACAGGAAGTTAAAGATAAAATCAAAAGCAGAGATAACGCAAACGCCAACACCCTTTTAAATTTCATAAAAATCACTCCGAAAATCAAATTTTCCTAATAGCAATTATATGCTCCCAATAGGGATATGTCAACGCATAAAACATCACAAGCATTTGTGCAATCCATTATTGAACAATGCATTTTTCTGTGATATACTTAAAATGTTAATGTATTGCCCTGAAACGGCATTTAAATTATGGGGAAATTATTTTAAAAACAGGTGAAGATTATGTCTACTACTCTTTGGTATGATGAATTTATAAATGACTGGATGTGGGCGTTGCCCTTAGGTAACGGCAGAGTTGGTGCAATGCTCTACGGCAACCCCGACTGCGAACAGATTGAAATAAACGAGGAGTCCCTCTGGAGCGGACGACAGATTAAAGAAAAGTACCACGCTTCTCCCGAGGCGCTCAGCGAAATCCGCCGTTTACTCCACGAAGAAAAGCTTAAAGAAGCTGCACAAAAGGCAAGAGAAACCTTTTTATCTGACCCGCCCGTTGTTCGTTCTTACGAAAGCTTCGGTGAAATTTTCATTGATTATCTCGACAAATCCCCTTACACAAACTATCGCAAGGAACTCGATTTAAGTCAGGCTATTGCGAGCGTTTCATGGACAAAAAGTAAAGCAAACTACAAAAGCGAATGCTTTATAAGTGAAGATTTTGACGGTTTTGTTTACAAGGTTGAAACCGATGGCAAGCCTTTCTCCTGCAACGTAAGCATTAAAAGAAAGCAGGATGCTTACAGTTCCTGCATTGATAGTGATACAATTATTATGAACGGCAGAATCACTTACTGTCCCCATCACTACTACGGTGAGGGTGGCGAAGGTATGAGCTTTGGCGCAAAGCTTCGCATTAAAACCGACGGTGAGCTTACCGCCGACCATAGTACAATCACCGTAGTAGATGCTACGTATCTCATTATCTATTCTGCTTTTGAAACAAATTACAATGTAGAAAAATTCGACATTGACGAAACTGTTGACTTTAAGACTAAACTGAATACTACAATCGAAAATTTCTTCAACGCAGATTATAATCATATTAAAGAAACCCACTTTTCCGAACACCAAAAGTGGTTTAATAACGTTGAATTTACTCTCCCTGAAAGCGAATTCAGCACACTTCCCACAAACCAAAGGTTAAAAGAACTTCGTTGGGATGAATATGACCCCGATTTATTCGCTCTTTACTATAATTTCGGAAGATATTTACTTATAGAAAGTTCGGGTAAAAACGCCCGTCTTCCTGCCAACCTGCAGGGTATATGGTGTCACGATTTCAATCCCCCTTGGGGAAGTGACTTCCACACCAATATAAATTTACAGATGAACTACTGGCCCGCAGAAAATGCAAACCTTTCAAAAACCACCGCACCATTCGTACACTTTATGAAAATGATAAGTGCTTTCGGTTCCGAAACTGCTAAAGAGCTTTTCGGTGCAAGGGGTTGGATTGTTAACCACACCACCGACGTTTTCGGCAGAACGGGTGTACACGATAGTGTTGACTGCGGTTTCTTCCCTATGGCAGGTCCGTGGCTTTGCCTTAATCTTTGGGAACATTATGAATACACAAACGATAAAGATTACCTCAAAGAAATTTATCCCATTTTAAAGGGATCTTGTGAATTTGTTCAGGACTATTTAACAGAGAATGAGAAGGGTGAGCTTATCACAGCCCCCTCCAACTCTCCCGAAAACGAATTCTATTACATAGATGCCGAGGGAAACAAACAGGAAAGTATGTTCACCGAGGGCGCAACAATAGACTACCAGATTATTTATGCTCTTTTCACACGTACAGCACACGCTTGTAAGGTTCTTGGAATCGACGAGGATTTCACAAAAACTCTTTTCGATGTTTTAGAAAAACTTCCGCCTATGGAAATAAGCGAACGCTACGGCACAATCCGTGAATGGATTAAGGATTATGAGGAAACAGATCCCGGTCACAGACATATTTCCCACCTTTTTGGTCTTTTCCCTGCAGACCAGATTAATGAAAGTGACCCCGAAATATACGAGGCGGCAAAAAGAACAATTAAAAGAAGAATTGAAAACGGCGGTGGTTCAACAGGTTGGTCAAGAGCCTGGACAATTTGCTTCTACACCCGTCTTAAGGATGGCGAAAACTCCCTCAACCACCTTAAATATCTTCTTAAAAAATGTACCGCCAACAATCTTTTTGATATTCACCCACCATTCCAGATTGACGGTAACTTCGGTGGTGTAGCAGGTATTACCGAAATGCTTATTCAAAGCCATCTAGGTACACCCGACAACAGAATCGTTGAACTTTTACCTGCTTTACCCGAGGAATGGGATAAAGGCTCTATAAATGGTATCAAAGCAAGGGGCGGTTTCACCTTTGACATCCAATGGGAAAACTGCAAACTCGTAAAAGCCACAATTACAGCCGATGCAGACCGAGTTTTATCATTAAAGCTCAATTCCCGTACATCTTTACCCGTAAGCGAAAAGGCTTATGAAATTGACGGTGACATTATAAAAATGCATTTCGCCGAAGGTGAAAAAGCAGAATTCACATTTTAAATCGGAGGCAATTATGCCGGAAATAAATGAATATATTTTAAAAATATTTGATAATGACATTGTGAAGGCAGTTATAAGTAAACCTGCGAACAAAAATTGTGAATACAAAAAAATCACAATTGCAAAAATGAGTAACTCCTATCAGGTTGCAAAATATACTGAAAAGCAGGTTTTTCACGAAAATATTTCTGCCGAAAAAATCGCAGAGCGTTGCGTTGAATTAATTAATAACACTTATCTTCAGTTCAACGCATGGTCGGAAAACAAAGAGTTTTCAATAATGGTTACCAAAAAGGGGAAGGTTTTTTATAAAGCCAAAAACACTGGCAATCAACCTGCTGTTGCCCCTGTGGAGCACAACCGCCAAAAGCAATATATTTTGCAGGAGGGCAATGTAATTGAGCCCCTTGTAGATATGGGTATCTTCACAAAAGAGGGCAAGGTTGTAAAGGCTATGTATGATAAATACAAGCAGATTAACCGCCTTATTGAAATCATTGATGACTCAGTAAAACAAAGGGATTATAAAAAGCTTAATATTATTGACTTCGGTTGCGGTAAATCATATTTGACATTTATCGTTTACTATTACTTAACCGAAATAAAGGGCATTGATGCTACAATTATCGGTCTTGACCTTAAAAAAGATGTTATCGAAAAATGCAATAAAGCCGCACAGAAATACGGCTATAAAAATCTGCATTTTGAATTAGGCGACATTAATGGCTACAAATGCCCCTTTGACGTAGATATGGTTATAACCCTTCACGCCTGTGACACCGCAACGGATTACGCACTTTACAACGCTATAAACTGGGGTGCAAAAATGATTTTCTCTGTCCCCTGTTGCCAACACGAATTAAACAGTCAGATTAAAACGGAAAATCTTTCGGTTTTAACCCGTTACGGCATTATTCAGGAACGTTTCTCTGCACTTCTTACGGATTCGATTCGTGGTAATCTACTTGAATATTGCGGTTACAAAACCCAACTTTTAGAGTTTATTGACTTCGCCCACACACCAAAAAATATACTTATCCGTGCCGTATTAAAAGATTCACAGACTAAAGCGACTAAAGAAAAAGCATTAGCAGAAGTTAAATCGGCAATGAGCGAATTTAACGTTGAGCCTACATTGTATAAACTTCTATTAAGTAAATAACCGAGGTGTTTTATGTTTGAGGAATATTTACTTCTTGGTGCATTCTTTTTGAGTTTTGTTTTCGTAATCACTTTGGCTATCTGGATTTTTAAAATCACCAAAAAGCAACGAAAAGAATTAAAAAAGAATCCTCCAAAACAAATCAATTTGGAAGACACTCCAAGTGAACCGATACTTAAAAAGGTAACGGTTATCAACCAATATTGCGATACAAAGGTTGTAGGAATAAAGCAACCCAAAGCCGTAGAAGAATTCTTTATAACCTTCAAAGAACCTGACGGAAATATTTTTAATTTATCCGTTCCGAAAGAGTGTTACGAGGGGTTTGAAAGCGGTCAGGAAGGTATACTTTCGCTTATAGACGGCAAACTGTACGGATTTGAACTTAAAGAATAATTTTCTGTCAACCGAAAGGATTTAATTATGAAAGAAAAAACATCTTTGGTATTTACAGGTGACATCGGTTTTGACCGCTATATGTATGAAAAGTGGGACGATGAAAATCTTTTGTCAGATGATATACTCGCCTTTTTGCATAGTGCCGACCACGTAATACCCAATGTTGAGGGACCCGTTGCGAACGCTGAGCAAAACACCACACAAAGCGGTGTTCAACAGCTTTTACACACCATTGACCCACGTGCCGTAAAGGTTTTAAACAATATGAAGGCAGATATATGGAACATCTGCAACAATCATATTATGGATGCAGGTGCCTACGGTATTGAAAGCACCCTTAAAATTGCCGAGGAAAACGGTGTTAAAACCATCGGTGCGGGAATGAATATTGACCAGGCGAGAGAGCCCGTCATTATCGACGAAGCGGGTGGTATAGGTATGTTTGGCGTAGGCTACCAGAGAGCCTGTCGCAAAGCAGATGTTGACAAGCCCGGTTGTTACAGTTGGAGCGACCTTGACGCAATACAAAAGACTATTGATGATATTAAATCAAAGTGCCGTTGGTGTATTGTTGTTGCCCACGCAGGTGAAGAATTCACGCCCCTCCCCTCACCATACACAAGGGAAAGATACAGAAAATACCTTGAAATGGGTGCAGATATTGTTGTGGGTCACCACCCCCACGTCCCTATGAATTACGAAACAGTCGGTGACAAAATTATTTTTTATTCATTAGGTAATTTTATTTTTGATACAGACTACCAACGTTCACAACACAAAACCGAATACGGAATTATTATTAAACTTAATTTCACCGAAAATGAATTTAATTTTGAACCTATGGGTCTTAAGATTCTCAGAGGTGAAGAACATATCGTAAAACACGATTTACCCGAAATTTTCGTAGATGTTGGGGAGGAAGATTTCAATTTACTCTCACCCCTTTCTGCCAAAATGCACATTGAAGCAACCAAAAGGCAGATGGCATACCTTAAACCTGAGGAATTCAAAAATGCTACGGAAGAAAAATGGAAAGCGCATTTCAGTGAAGAATTAAGAACCGGCAGAGTACCCGGTGAAACTCTGGACTTTTTCATTCTTTGCCCTTTAGCCCAAAAGGCAGAAGAAGGCAAATGGAAAGAAAGCAAATTAGAGGATATTAAAAACTATATTTTAGAACAAATGTAATAAAAACAACTACCGTAAAGGGAGCGTAAATAAGGGATTTATTAGGTCTAAATTTGCTATTTTCCGTTAATACTTTATGAAAAAGCATCGTAGGCGCCAGCCTTACGATGCTTTCGTCATTTCGTCTGAACGAAAACTATCTAAATTTTAACTGCGTAGCACCTTAAAATCCTTTAAATTTGGATGCAGAGCGAGACACAAATGCGAGGGCACCCTGACGGGTTCCCTCGCATTTTAACAAAGCTATGCGCCAAAGTTAATGATTTAAGGCTATTAAATCCCTGATTTACACTCCCTAATGGTAGTTGTTTTTTATTATTTTTGTGGCCAGACGATTTTTCCGTCTATAATAGTAGCATAAACAGAAGAAAATATATCTAATGGGTTTCCTTTGCAAATTACAATATCCGCATCTTTCCCCACCCTCAGACTTCCGAGGCGGTTATCAACCCTACAAATTTTAGCTGCATCTATGGTAATTGCACGAAGAGCTCCATCTTCTCCTAAACCCTCTTTAGCCGCAAGTGCCGCACAAACAGGCAGATATTGAATTCTCGATACAGGATGGTCCGTTGTTAACGCCACCGTGACACCTGCTTTTTTAAGCACACCCGCGGTTTTAAAATCCGACTGACTTACTTCTTTTTTATTTCGGGATGCCAAGGATGGTCCCACAATGGCAGGGAAACCGCTTTGCGCTATTTTTTCTGCTATCAAGTGACCCTCTGTACAATGGTCAAGGGTCAATCCAAGACCGAATTCTTTTGCAATGCGTATTGCAGTCAATATATCATCCGCCCTATGCACGTGTGCTTTAAGGGGAATTTTGCGCTCGAATAAATCCCGATAACATTCCATACAAAAATCTTTTTCATAATTTCCGTCAAAATATTTGCGAGCGTTAAAAAGCTCTTCGCGAATAAAGGAAGCTATACTCATTCTTGTTGAAGGTGCATTCCCACAGTTACCGTAATTTGTCATCGGGTTTTCACCAAAAGCAATTTTTATCGCCGCAGGAGCCAGTACAATCATTTCATCAATACACCGACCGTAGGTTTTGATAAATCCAAACTGACCTCCTATGGGATTTGCACTTCCCGGTCCTACCATTACACCGGTTATTCCCACCGCTAAAGCATTGTGAAAAGCACTATCCATAGGATTAACCGCATCTATCCCGCGGATATAGGGCGTTACGGGGTTTGTGCCCTCGTTACTTACGTCACCGGGTACAGTCGCCTTCTCCTCGCAAATACCAAGATGACTGTGTGCATCAATAAACCCCGGGTAAACGTTCATTCCCTCGGCATCAATAATTTCTATATCTCCCTGTTGTTTGATATTCTGTGAAATTTCAATAATTTTTCCGTTTTTTATAAGAATATCACCATGAAAAGGTTTCGTATCTTCCATTGTATGAAGCGTTCCGTTTTTAATTAAAAGCATAATTAACCACCTTGTCCAAAATTTTTTCCCATTGTCTTGTATGAATAGTTTTTGACAAACTACAGAAACTATTCCCGTAGAGTGAGTGAATCGAAACTATATGTTTAAATACAGTCGCTCTATCACAAAGCGGAGGTGAAAAAAATGGATAACAAGCAGAACAAAAACAATCAGAACAACCAGAATAACCAGAACAACAAAAACAACCAGAACAGAAATGATCAGAATAGAAACGATCAGAACAGAAATGACCAGAACAACAGAAACAACCAGAAAAACCGATAATTAGGGAAAACAAAAAAGTGATATCTGACACACCCGTGTCAGATATCATTTTTTTATTCCACCATATTCTTTACCTTTTCAGGCACAACTAACTCATTGAACCCATAAAACTCAACTGCATTTTCACCTAAAAATAATTTTTTATTATTCTCGCTGATTTCGTCTGTTTTTAAAACAAAATCAAAACTCATTTTGTATGTAATTGCGGTCATTGTGCGTGGGTAATCACTACCCCACATAAGTTTTTCAAAACCGACCAATTCTGCCGCTTGATTTATGGCATCCACACCTGAAGGGTACGGATAAAACTCCTCATTAAAAAGCCAGGTTATACCGCCACTTTCAATAAAAACATTCTTATTTTTAGCAAGTTCAATCTGCTTAAGCCAGTTTTCCCTGGTAACCATACCGAAGTGACCTATGGCAATTCTCAAATCGGGAAACATATTGATGATTTCCTGTAATGCCCCTGTCTGTTCATTGCCGTCGGCAAGGTCAATTGATATAAACTTACCTCTTTCATTAGCAAGTTTAAAGGGCTCGATGTGATTAAGTAGATTTTTATCTGAAAGGCGACCTGCACAGATTTTTATTCCGTCAAAGTCGGTAATATCGCCCATTCCCTTTTCTTCGTAAAGAGCGCATATTTTCAAGCGGTCTTTAAAAACTTTTTTGCATTCTTTAAGGTATTGATCCTGATTACCGTCAATGTATTCCTGGGTAATAACAGCGCCCGAAACCCCTGCGTAATCCATATTGGCAATAAAGCGTTCAATATTATTCTCACCGTCGGTCATGTAAGGTGGCATCATCTGTCTTACCTCACCGCCGAAGTCACTTTTACCGCCACCGATATCGTAAACAGGTTTGCCGTTCACAATACCGTTTTGCTTTTTCCATAAATGGGCGTGTGCATCAATAATCATAAGTTTTTCATCCTATTTTAATAAGAATTTTTGCTAAAGTGCCGTCGTTATTTTTAAGTGCTTCAAAAGCATCTGTGGCATTTTCCATATCATAAACACCGCTTACCATTTTCATAACGTCCGCCTTTTTATCTGCCACAAGTTGAATGTTATTTATAAAATCTGCGTTAAGGGCGTTACGACTGCCATGGATGTTCAATTCTTTTTTAAGAATTATGGAATGAACGAAGTTTGTTTCTCTTTTGCCGTTGCCGATAAGTATGATATTAGCGGCAAATGCGGCACAATCAATACAATTAAGGAATGTTTCGGGAGCACCGCAAGCCTCAATACATACGTCAAAACCTCTGCCCTCAGTAAATTCCTTTGTAAATTCTTCAAGGGACTGTTGTTTAGTATTCACAACCGCGTCTGCACCGTATTCTTTTGCGAGTGTAAGTCTGTTATCAAGAATATCCGCAACCACAATTTTTTTGCATTTCTGCTTTGCGGCAAGTAGTGCGAAAAGGCCTATGGGACCTGCACCAACCACTAAAACAGTATCACTTTCTTTAATTGTTGCCCTTGAAACTGCGTGTTGCGAAATTGAAAAAGGCTCGATCAAAGCCAATTCTTCAGCACTAAGACCCTTGCCGGGGAAAATTCTTTCAATGGGCATTGCAATATATTCGCAGAATGCACCGTCACGCTGAACACCCATAGTCTGGTTATCTGTGCAGCAGTTTACAAACCCTCTTTCACAAGAGTAACATTCACCACAGTTAAAATACGGGTTACAAGTTACTATATCGCCAACTTTAAGGCCCTTGTCATTTTCGGGGATTTCTACAATTTCTGCCGAAAACTCGTGACCCGGGATTCTAGGGTATGTGGTGAAGGGTTGATTTCCCGTATATGATGCTACGTCGGCACCGCAGATACCAACGCATTTAACCTTTAAAAGCGCCTCATTTTCTTTGATTTCAGGCATGGGAATTTCTTTTATTTCAATTTTATTGGGAGTACCTATAACAATTGCTTTCATTTTATTTATCCCTTTCAATATAGTTTTCGTCCCAGATAACGCCCGTCTTAAGGGGTGCGCCCTTACAGTAGATTTTGTTTTCATAAGCGTCAAGGGGGTCACTTATAAATTCATCTTTATCTATAAGTTCAACAACCTCGTCATATCTGCTGTCAACAAGCACTTCGATTGCCTTTTCCATATGGGATTGTCTGAAATTGATTGAAGCAAAAATCAGGTGATTTTCAAAACCGAAGGGCATTGTGTCATAAGTAACCTTGGGCCCCAATGAAAAGCTGTTGTAAATACCATTGCAACCTAAAACCTTGTGTTCAAAAGCCACTCTGTGTTCAATATTAGTGCCGCTTGTGCCTATAAATAAAGTTGCTCTTGAGCCTAATTTTTTTACTATTTCTTTTGCTGTTTCTTCCTCGGTAAGGTTAGCGGTGCAAAGGTAATCCGCCTTTGCTATTTCTTTTGAGAACACAACCTTTTTTGAATCTTCGTCACTTCTGCCCACAAGAAGAATTTCCGCCTCGGGGTAATGTCTTCTTATCTGGTCCGCCATAAAAAGTCCCGTCATGCCAAGACCGAAAATAACAGTTTTATTGAATATGTTTTCTTTCGCCCTTGCTCTCGCCTCTTGCTCTGAGCATTTGTGCTTTGCCATTTCAACCCTGAAATTATGTGCCTCGCCTAAATCTTCCATTCTTTCAAGCTGGAAAATTGCACAAGCATATGGGTCAGCAAAAGAAAGCCTTTTGGCTACTGAGAGGGGTAATTTTTCGAGTCCCTCGTACTTTTCAGGAAGATGCAAAAGCATTTCAGGATTAAAATAGTTTTTATCGCAGAAAAGACCATCTGCACCGTCGCAACCATATTCAAAATAGGTTTCATCCTCGGTGTATCTTGTGGGGTCATAACTATCCCCGCCACGGATTAAAACAATAGCAAACCTATTTTCAGAGGGTACCCACACAACGCCCTCGTGACCATTTATAAGTCGGTTTTCACCTTCGGGGAATTTCTTTGAAAGTTTACTTTCTCTTCCCATTTTCATAAGTTCAAAGTCCGTACCGCAAAAGCCCTGAAAAACAGGGAATGCTTCAACGCCCGAAAGTGCCGCTTCGCCACGGAGTCTTTGCCTTTTGGGGTTTATCAAATTTATTTCGCCATACTTTATGGGTTCGTTTTTATCATTCTGAAAATATGTGCCGTAAGTTTTCATAAAAATCCACTCCGCCAAAAACATAAATCTGTATTTAAGTATAACTTGATTTTTCTTAAAGTGCAATAATTATATTGCGTTTTTCGTGTTCTTAGTGTTATAATGATTGTTGTTTGTTGAAACGCTTATAGTCGAATTTTCTTTGAAAATTCGCAACCTAATCAAAAATTTGGTTGAGAAAGAGTGTAAAATTACACTGTTTCGACTAACTATAATCGTTATAATGTAAAATAACAAAAAATCCCAATAAAAAGGAGTACGTTATGAAAAAAACATCTCTTCTTTTCGGAGAATTTACTCAGTATGACAGAAAATTCATTACTGCCGAAAATGGTATCGAACCCGAAAAAGTTACATCCGTAGCATTCGAGGGCGAAACCCTTTACATAGCACAGGATGATGCACTTATTGAGTATGCCGATGGCAAAATCAAAAAAACATCACTTAAAGTTTCAAAACTTTTCCCTGTAAACGGCAAACTTTACGCCGCTTCAGGTAACAACCTCGTTGAAATCAAAAAGGGCAAAGTAAAAAAGATTGCAGAGTTGGATGCACCCGTTGTAGGCATTAGTGTTGCACTTGACGAGTCCTTCTGGCTTATTACAGAAAACACCCTTTATCTTCTTAAGGATGGTAACTTTGAAGAAGTTGTTGACCTCCCCGAGGATACAGTTTGTCTCGCCGCTCACGATAACAAGGCAAAATATGCGGAAACTATTTTTGTAGGTTCAACTGTTGAAGGTCTTATGTCCCTTAAGGGCAAACGTCGTCACTGGGCAGAGCTTCTTCCCAACGTTACAGGCGTATCAAGCAAAAAAATTAACTGTCTTGCCATTGACGGTCTCGGCCACTTATGGGTTGGTACAGATAACGGTCTTAATATCTATGACGGTAAAAATTACTGGTTCAATGGTAACGACTTCTATTCAGTACCCGACGGTTCATTCAATGATATGTTCTTCTGTGCCGACGGCAAAAAATACTTTGCAACAAACACAGGTATCATAACACTTATTGAAGGTAAGATTTCTTACTATTCATACGGCGCATGGCTTATGCACCCCACAGTTACAAGCATCACAGTTTCTGACAAGGGTACTATTGCCGCAGTTACACCCAGAGGTATCAGTGTTATTGTTCCCCTTTGTATGACACTTGAACAGAAGGCTGACCACTACGACGAGTACGCCGTTAAATACTTCACAAGAAACGAAGGCTATCAGGTTGACCGTACACTTAAAAAATACGGTGATATGGATTCAGGCGTACTTTTCAACTCCGACAACGACGGTCTTTTCACAGGTCTTTACTGTGCAAGTCAGTGCTTCCGTTATAAGGTAACAGGCGACAAAAAGGCTAAAGAAAATGCAAAACGTGCAGTTGAGGC
>JAZQZU010000110.1:0-2845 GCA_045634165.1 Acutalibacteraceae bacterium | reverse complement strand
GACTTTGAGTACCTCTTCCCCTTCGGTTGGGGCGAACTCTGGGGCGTTGCAGACAGAACTGACTACGACCTTACTCAGCATATCAATACATCGGGCAAGAGCCTTGACTACTTTGACCCCGAAACAAATGAGAGATACGTTCCTTATGTTGTTGAACCCTCTCTTGGTGTTGAGCGTCTTTTCCTTACAATCCTTACAGAGGCTTATGATGAAGAAGTTGTTGACGCAGAAAAGAATGACACACGTGTTGTTCTCAGACTTCATCCCACTCTTGCACCCTTCAAATGTGCGGTTCTTCCTCTTTCCAAGAAGCTTAACGAACAGGCAACAGAAGTATTTACCGCTCTTTCAAAGAAATTCAATGTTGAATATGATGATGCAGGTTCAATCGGTAAAAGATATCGCCGTCAGGACGAAATCGGTACACCCTTCTGTATCACATACGACTTCGACAGCGTTGAAGACGGTTGCGTAACAGTGCGTGACAGAGATACTATGGAACAGGTTCGCCTTCCCATCGCAGAACTTGAAAAGTATATTGAAGAAAAAATTGCATTTTAATCAAAAAGTCGCTTCACCAAAAGGTGAGGCGACTTTTTTAAAATGCGTAATTCGTAATGCATAATGCATAATTAAAGGGGCGAATCCGATTATAATACCGACCGCAGGTCCCGAAACTCCTAACTCCTCATTCCTAACTCCTCACTTTTCTTCTGCACGTATAGAGTCAAAAAATTCATTATACTTACTGCTCCACTTCTGCACGTCCTGGAGCGTGTATTTTGAGGGGAAGGCGGTTTCTGTAACTGTAAATCTGCCGAGCCATACGGCAATATTTGAAATAATGCCCTTGAGTAAGGAGTTGTCTTTTACAAGTTTTAGTTTTTCTTTTATTGTACTCATACCCTTGGCATTAAGTACCGCATCAAGCTTTTCTTCCATAAGCCTTGCAACTTCTTCGGTGGAAATGATATTTTGTTTTATCAATTCATTTACCTGGTCGGCGGTCATATAGGGCAAAATATTCTTTATAATTGCGGTTCTGCAGGCGGAAAAACCGATTTCTTTATAAAATTGTTTTTGATAACCCCATAGTGCTTCCGCATCGTAATGACACAATTTGTCGTTTATAACGCAATTGGCAAGCATAGTTCCCGCTTTAAGTGAATAGGCTATTCCCGAGCCTGTTATACAGTAGGTCATAAACGCACTGTCACCCACAGCCGCATAGCCGTCAGCAACCAATACCGCAAGAGGTTGGCATATAGGAATTGTAGCATGTTCACCGCCTTGTAAAAGTTCAGTACCCATATGGGGGTTTTCCTCGTGGAAGGATCTCATAATTTCAAGTATTTCGTCCTTTTCGAGGTTGTGAAAACGAGCTATGAGTAAATCAACCCTGTCCTCCTCCGTAACGAGCCACGTAAAACCAACGGTACCATCATCACGAAGATAAATGTTGTAGGCAGTTTCAGGGTCAGGTGTGTCAGGAATCTTATTAAAATATGCTCTGTAGGAATTAAGCACATCATAGCTTTTAATTTCTCTGTTCACGCACATATAGTCGGGCAGATTGCTTCTTACGGGAGAGTAGACACCACAGGCATCTATGACTAAGTCTGCATAAAAATCCTGCTCGGCCGTTTTGATACCGCAAACTCTGTTACCCAATAGAATGGGAGAGGTTATTTCTGCTCCATAAAAGAATTGAACACCCGCTTTTTCACCAATTTCAATAAGGTAATTTACAAGCTTTTTACGGTCTATTAAAACGGATTCTTTTTCAGGTGGGGGAACTGTGAAGGAGGAAATGCCTTTTTCCTTGGGTATAAAAGTTATAGTGTTTCTGACAGTTTTGCAGTCCTCGGGAATGGGTATGCCTGCGTAAATGAATGCACTCTTTGCCACAGTATCGCTTTGGGGCATACCGAGGTTTTCTCTTTCTTTTTTTTCAAAAACCAATACTTCGTGTCCCGATTTGGCGAGTTGTATTGCCGCTACTAAACCGCCGTGACCTGCACCTGCCACAATAATTTTTGACATAAAAATCCCCTTTCGTAAAATTTACCTAAGAATATTTTCACACTTATTATAGGACTTCATATATAAAATATATCATAAAAGTAAAATAAATACAAAATAATACGAAGAAGATTTATAAAAACACTTGAAAATTGTGATAATATATGATATATTCCCATTGTACGAATATGAACACGAGTGAGAGCAGGGCAACCTGCTCTCATATTTATTGTTCAAAGAACCATAATATGTTCAATAAAAGAGGTGCTGATTTGGCTAAGAACACAGTTTCACTTGTATGGGATATTGCTGAGCCCATCGCCGAGGAATTAGGACTCACCCTCTGGGATGTTTTATTCGAAAAAGAGGGTGCGAACTATTATCTCAGAATTATTATCGACAAAGAAGACGGAGTAGGTATTGACGATTGTGTCAATATGAGCCATGCTCTTGACGGCCCCCTTGATAAGGAAGATCCCGTAGACCGTCAGTATAACCTTCAGGTGTCATCACCCGGTATCGAAAGAAAATTGACCCGACCCTTCCACTTTGACTACGCTATGGGTGAAAAGGTTATACTTAGACTCATAAGACCCTGGGAAGGCAAAAGGGAATTCAAAGGTATACTTGTTGATTATTCCGAAAAGGGCGACGTTACAATCGCTTTTGACGAAGAAAATACAATGACAGCCGAGAAGAAAGAAATAGCTTGGGTAAAACTTGATGATTTTTCATTTTGAAAAATCAAGTTTATAAATTAGTTAAAAAATACTTTACTATATATCGAAAGGAATGGTAAGAAAAATGGCAAGAAAAGCGGCAA
>JAZQZU010000109.1:0-20453 GCA_045634165.1 Acutalibacteraceae bacterium | reverse complement strand
AGCCGCTTGGGAAAATAGGACGATGCCGACACAAACGCTGGATGATTTTCATCCAGCTATACCTGCCTTAATAGCTCAGTCGGTAGAGCACTCGGCTGTTAACCGAGTTGTCGTAGGTTCGAGTCCTACTTGAGGCGCCAAACAAAGAAGACATCCATTAGGATGTCTTTTTTGTTTTGTATCTTAAAAAGAACTTAAACTAAGACAAATCAGTGTTAACAGTCGACGGCTGTTAACTGCATTGAGCCCGACCGCGTCCGGTGGACGGTGCAGGGAGGGCGAAATGGGAAGAAATAGGGAGTATCACGAAGTAAATAACGAGTGAGACGACCATATTTCTGACCGTGGTTGTCGTATGCTAGCTAAATTATTCAGTATTACAATTTAATGTTAAGCACACCAATCGGTGTGCTTTTTGTTTTGTTATCTTAAATAGAAACTTTAACTAAGACAATTCAGAGTTGACAACCGACCGGCTGTTAACTGCTCGAAGCCTTGCCGCTGCCGGTGGCAGATGCAGGCAAGGTTTCGAGAGGAAGAAACAAGGAGTATCGCGAAGTGAATAACGAGTGAGACGACTATGTTTCTGACCGTCGTTGTCGTATGCTAGCTAAATTATTCAGTATTACAATTTAATGTTAAGCACACCAATCGGTGTGCTTTTTGTTTTGTTATCTAAATAGAAACTTTAACTAAGACAAATCAGTGTTAACAGTCGACGGCTGTTAACTGCATTGAGCCCGACCGCGTCCGGTGGACGATGCAGGGAGGGCGAAATGGGAAGAAATAGGGAGAGTTGCAAGTGAATAGCGAAGCAAATCGACACATTATGAGCGAAGCGAATAACAAGGTTCCGGGGTACCCACTCGAAATCTTTGATTTCGTTAGTGGGTCGGGTTCTTATATTTCTGACCGTGGTTGTCGTAGGTTCAAAATCGATTGTTGTTCTTAAGATATAACTGTAACACTAACAGAAGTTGCGGTTATCTTTTATTTGTGATAGAATTACAAAAGAAGGTGGTTAGTGTGTTTTTATTTTTAAAACGTAAGCGCATAATAAAAAAAGCTATTGAAATGACAATTAAACAAGTTGAGGGAAGAGAACCAAAAATATACGAGCATTTCTATTATGGTGCGTTTGAACAAGCGCCACAGTATCTTGTTGTTTGGTATTTATTTGAAACTGATTTGGAATTAGAAGAGGCAAAAGAATTAGGATATTGTGAAGAACTTAAAAAATTAACTATAGATAATCTTATTTCATTAGGGTATCCCCAAGAAGCTTTTGAGCTTACTAAAATGGATATTCCCACGGACAAAATAACATTTAAAGGCGGAACAGAGGAAGATAGAGAAAAGATCTTGTTCTCTCTTATGAATAAAAAAGCTATGGTATGTTTTACTACTAAAGAAGATATCGATAATAAGACTAATGGTGACTACCGTCTTTATTTTCAATAATTCGTTGAACAATTTTAATCACCTATAAGGAGAATATTAAATGACCTTATTCAAAAAGAAAAAGACTGAACATAATAACAAACATTTTGCAGTTTGCGGTATTGTTCAGATTGAAGAAAAAATTTTACTTGTCAGGCACACTTACGGTACGGCGAAGGACAGAATTTTATTGCCCGGTGGGTATGTTAAGGAAAATGAATTGCCTACAACGGCTATTGAACGGGAAATATCTGAAGAAACAAGCGTAGTTTGTAAAGTAAAGGATTTATTTTCTGTTCAATTTAAAAGCGAACAGTGGTGTGCCGTTTTTACTGCAGATTATGTATCGGGTGAGCCGAAGTCCGATGGTTACGAAAATAGTGAGGTGCTACTTTTAAGTGTTGATGAGGCTCTTTCTCGTGATGATTTGACTAATATGAGCAGGGAAATACTGAAAGCATATAATGAAAACAAAAACGGACTTAATAAAAGCGATTATATTGCAAAATCTCGCACTGCGGACGATTATGCTATATTTGGAGTTTAAAAGGATACCACACGGTATCCTTTATCTTTTTGTCAAATTCTCTACATATCTTTGCATTTCTTCTTTTGACTTTATATTATGTGTTCCGTTGACGATTTTTTGTTTTTCTGCTTCGGTTAAGGTTGCAAATTTTTCCATTGCCTCAGGGTTAAGAGCTAAAGCCATAGTCAAGCCTATGGGCATTTCATAACTTTTCAATACTATCCCTCCGATATTTTGTATTAATATTTTTTCACTGAATTTATTTGATATACACTTACTTTTTGAATAATCCGTTGTTACCTTGTAAATTCTAAAAATAAAACTACAACGGAGGTAATGTATTGAGTAACCGTTTGCAAAATGAAACAAGTCCGTATCTTCTTCAGCATAAGGAGAATCCAGTGGACTGGTACCCTTGGTGTGAGGAGGCATTCATAAGAGCAGAAAAAGAAGATAAACCCATATTTTTGAGCATTGGCTACAGCTCTTGTCATTGGTGCCACGTTTTAGCCCACGAAAGCTTTGAAGATGAAGAAACAGCCGACATTTTAAACCGATATTTTGTATCAATAAAAGTGGATAAAGAGGAACGTCCCGATATTGACAGTGTTTATATGAAAGTTTGTCAGGCATTTACGGGTAGTGGCGGTTGGCCCACAAGTATATTTATGACCGCGGATAAAAAGCCATTTTTTGCAGGAACTTATTTCCCCAAAACATCCCGTAGTGGGATGATAGGGTTTAAAGATTTGCTTTTAGCAATAAAAGAAAAGTGGAAAAAGGACAGGGAAACTTTACTGAAACAATCAGATATGATTGTTTCTCACTTTAATAACGCACCCGAAAAATTTGATACTGCCGATTTAAACCTTGCACATTCGGCGGTATCTGTGTTCGGGCGCATCTACGATGAAAAGAATGGTGGTTTTGGCGGTGCACCTAAGTTTCCGTCCCCTCATAATATTATGTTTCTGCTTTCATACTACGAGCGATACAAAAATCAGGAATGCCTTGAAATGGCGGAGTATACGCTATTGCAGATGTATCGCGGAGGTATGTTTGACCATATTGGTTTCGGTTTTTGCCGTTATTCTACTGATAAAAAGTTCCTTGTACCACATTTTGAGAAGATGTTATATGACAACGCGTTGCTCATATTGGCGTATTCCAGAGTGTACAGTATAACTAAGAAAAAAATATATCTTGAAATTGCCGAAAAAACCGCAATGTATATTATTCGGGAAATGACATCTGAGCAAGGTGCTTTTTTCAGTGCGCAGGATGCGGACAGTGAGGGTGAGGAAGGAAAATATTATCTGTTTTCACCCGAAGAAATTGTAAAAATTCTTGGCGAAACTGATGCAAAAGCATTTAACCGCCATTTTGATATAAATGCCGAGGGTAATTTTGAGGGTAAAAATATACCCAATTTGTTAAAAAGTGACCCCATGGATAAATCTTATGAAAAATTCTTACCCGAAATTTTAAAGTATAGAAAAAATCGCTATTCTTTGCATCTTGATGACAAAATATTGACATCGTGGAATGCTTTAATGATTTCTGCCATGTGTGAGTTGTACCGAGTGAGTGAAAGTTCTCTTTATCTTGATGCTGCCCAAAAGGCAGATGCATTTATCAAAGAAAAGCTTTATGAAAACCGTACGTTATACGTCAGTTACCGAGAGGAAAAAAGAGGAGTAAAAGGCTTTCTGGACGATTACGGGGCATATATTTTTGCTCAGATTAGTTTATATTCTGCAACCCTTGATAACAAATATTTGGAAATTGCCCAAGAGTTAAGTGACAAGGTTGTAAAAGATTTCAGCGATAATTACAGCGGGTTTTATTTATATGGTAATGATAGCGAAGAGATGATTTTCCGTCCAAAAGAGACCTACGATGGCGCTATTCCAAGCGGAAATTCACTGATGGCGTATAACTTTGTAAGGTTGTGGCTTTTAACCGACAACGAAAAATACAAGATGCAAGCAGAAAAGCAATTGGATTTTATTGCGGCGGATGCTTTGTACAGTCCCCATAGTTATTCAATGTTTCTGATGGCACTTTTGGATTTTTGCGACCCACCCTCAAAAATAACAGTCGTACCCGATGAAAATACAGATAAATCTTCTTTGCCATTTTTATTCCCTTTGAGTGGGTTAATTAAGCTTTTACCCAATACAACGGAAGATTATCCCTTAAAAAACGGCAGAACGACTTATTATATCTGCAAGGGTCATTCCTGTAAACCGCCTGTTAATGATCTGAACGAAACGTCGCTTAACTGAATTTGCACTTTGAACTCCCCGTATTTTGTACGGGGAGTAATTTATTACAAAAAACGGTGCAAAAATTACAATTTACCACTTTTTGAATATTGCGCTGATATAGTATAGTCAAGAGGTGATAATATGAAAATTATTAAAAATATAGGTTTATCAGTAGCAGGATTTTTTACAATGATGGCATTATGGTTGATTGGATTTTCAGCAAACGAATATACTTTCAATACCTTTGATGATTACCCGGAGGTTCTTGATAAAATCCCTTTGTATATTGCTTACGTTATTCCCATTTTGCTTCTGATAATTGCAGTCATAGGTAAAAGATTTAATTTAAGGGCACTGTATATCTCGGCTTTAGTCGGAACCATGGTTCCAGTGATTACGTATTTTTGCGGCAGGATATTTTCAGATGATGGAAATATTTTAACTTGGATATACGGGTTTACAATAGGCTTACTTTTATATCCTTTTGGTCGTATAGCGTATGGTGTATTTGATGGGGTCCAATCGTATTTCTTTATATTCCACCACAGATTTTTGGAAGGTGAGTCAGCAGCTTTCGCAATGTTAGTAGTTGCCGTAATATCCGTAATAATATTCCTGATAGTAAGAAAAAGAAATAAGAAAACCGAGCCACAGGATTTTATACAAGAAATTTGATGAAGTGGTATGTTTTTAGGTGGTGAGTGTATGAACTTGAAAATACGCAAGACGATTTCTTATATAAGCTCCGCTATTGTTTATATTTACGGTACACTCAATCTACTGTCACTTATTGTACTGAATGCATTTTCGTGGGAGCAAGTGGGAGGATTTGTGGATTCGGTATTCACTATGGACTTGTTTTCCTGGCTAATTTTTGGTATATTTACAGTAATAACATTGCTCTTTAAATTAAATTTTAAAGAAAAGGTACGGGAAGAAAAGGTATATTTCGAATATTTAAAGGTCGATATTGTGTTGCATATACTTTTTACAATAGTGAGCTTTATAAATATTGTAGTTTTATTTAGCAGGGCATTTTAATTTTTTACGAGGTTGAAAAATGATAGAAATTAACATCTTGATGAAGAAATTTGTAGAAAAATTAAATACCACCTTTGGTGAACGAGTGTTTTTTGTAGGCTTGCAAGGCAGTTATGGTCGGGGTGAGGCAACTGAAAACAGCGATATTGATATTGTTGTAATTCTTGATGAATTGTCCACTCAGGATATCGCTACGTATAACGCTATGCTTGACACCTTACCCGAAAGGGCACTTATATGCGGTTTCCTTTCAGGCAAAGGGGAACTTATGAATTGGGAGTCCTCGGACCTCTTTCAGTTTTTTTATGATACAAATCCTATAGTGGGTACGCTTGATGAAATTAAATCTTTAATTGATAAGGATGCAGTTGAGAGAGCAATAAAATCGGGTGTTTGCAACATATACCACGGTTGCGTACATAATATGCTCTACGAAAAAAGTGATGAAATATTAAAAGGTTTATATAAATCTGCCTCTTTTGTGGTGCAAGCAATTTGTTTTAAAGAAACAGGGGAATATGTCAGCAAACTAAAAGATTTACTCAATGTTGTTTCACCCGAAGAAAGGGTTATTATAGAGACTTTTATCGACTTAAAAAATGGCGGTGCGGTAGATTTTGAGCGTATGAGCGAAAATCTATTCAATTGGTCAAAAGGTTGGATTAATAAAATATAATAACTCACACAGAAAGACTTATTTTGCAGAGGTGCGTTATGAAAAGCCTTACTACAAACCAAATTCTTAAAGCAGAGTTTAGGGTGAATGTAAACAGTCCTGTAATAAAGCCATGTGACGGCTCGTTTATTGTTGCTGACCCAAGCCTTCTTACACCCACTGAAAGTCACGATAATAAATGGCATATGTTTTTACATACAAATCTTGGGGTGTATCATTTCACAAGTGATGACGGGGTACGCTTTAAAAAAGTGAAAAAGGTTGTAAACAGGGCTATGCGTCCCAATATAAATCGTATTGGTAAAACATATTATCTTTTTTACGAAAGAACGCGCTCGTTGTTTATGAACGCTTTGAATGTTGTGAACGCAGTAAAATGGAAATCGGATATTTATGTAACACAAAGTGATGATCTTGTTAACTGGTCGGAGCCCAAGCTCGTTATCGGAAACACAAGAGATTTTGAAATAAGCGAACGAGGAACGGCAATTTCAAATCCATTCCTTTTGCAAGAAAAAGAATGTAATCGCATTTATTATTCCTGTGGTATGACTTATATAGATGATTGTAAATTCTGCGAACCTACCCATATAAGCTACGCCGAAAGCAAAGATATCACAGAGGGATATGTATCGGCTGAGACTCCTCTCATATCACCCGACAAAAACAACCCTTACCTGAATCTCTGCAGTGGTTGCCTTAAGGTGTACAAACTCAGCGACGGATATATAGGGATTCAAAACGGCATTTACGAAAAAGACGGAAAAAGTCACTCGGCAATTTTCCTTATGACATCACCTGATGGACTTGAGTTTAAATTTGAGAAAATGCTTGTTGAACCACAAATTGTTCACGGAAAAGATTGGATGAAGCAGTTTGTTTATGCGAGTCACCTTGTAAAATGTGGTGACACCTTACGCCTTTATTTTAATGCAAGAAATATTTCAAACCCTATTTTAGGGCGTGAATGTATAGGCTTTGCTGAGGCAAAGATAGCGCTATAACAATAAATAAAAATCACGAAACAGAAACTCTTGGATCAGGGGTTTCTGTTGTTTTTTTGCATGACACGAAAAGTATCGGGGTTGAGAGGTTTATTTTCTTTACATTTATTATTCTTTTTGATAGTTTTGAAGTATCATATAAATGAAAGGAAATAAAAATGAAAAGAGAAAATTTTAAAGGACACGGTAAGATATTTTTAATTTCGGGCGGAATTTTACTGCTCGTTTTCGCCGTGTGGACACTACTCATTCAAAAAATAGACGTTCAGGCAGTTGGTGTTAATTCAACAGCTGTTGGTTTTGCTACGATTAACACTTGGTTTCATTCGTTAACAGGGGTAAATATGACCCTTTATAACATTACTGACTGGCTGGGACTTGTACCTGTTTTTCTCTGTATGGGTTTTGGTGTTTTTGGTCTTGTTCAGTTAGTAAAAAGAAAAAGTTTATTCAAAGTTGACCGTGATATTATATTTTTGGGTGTGTATTATGTTATAGTAATATTCGGGTATCTTATTTTTGAGATGATACCCATAAATTATAGACCCATTTTAATTGACGGTTTTATGGAAGCTTCATATCCCTCATCAACAACACTTCTTGTTTTAGGTGTTATGCCAACAGTTATTTTTCAGGTTAATCTGAGAGTTACTTGCGTAGTAATTAAACGGATTATAAATATTGTTATAATTCTTTTTTCTGCTTTTATGGTAATCGGAAGACTCGTTTCAGGAGTTCATTGGATTACGGACATTGTGGGCTCGGTATTTTTGAGTGCGGGGCTATATTATAGCTATAAAGGTGTTACTTTACTTTCTACAAGGTGATTTATTATGGAATTCAATGAAAAACTACAGGAATTAAGAAAAAACAAAGGATTGACCCAAGAGGAATTGGCGGAAAGCCTGTACGTTTCAAGAACTGCAATTTCAAAATGGGAGTCGGGCAGGGGATATCCCAACATAGAGTCATTAAAGGATATATCCAAGTTTTTTGAAGTTTCAATTGACGATTTACTGTCGGGTGAAAGACTAATATTTATTGCAGAAAAAGAGAATAAAACCAATATGCAGAATTTATGTGACTGGTTATATGGATTTGTGGATTTATTTTCACTTATGCTTATTGTTTTACCCTTATATCCAAATACAGTTGACGGCTTCGTCTATTCTGTGAATTTGTTGAATTATACAGAGACCACACCCATAAAAACAGGCTTTTATTGGGTTACATTCATCTTGCTTTTTACATTGGGGATTGCAAAAATAATACTGACAAAAATAAAATCGAAAAAAGGGAATGACGTTTTAACGGCAGTTTCCGTAGCACTTAATATTTTTATTGTACTGTTTTTAGCTTTAACAAGGGAGGTTTATGCTCTGATTATAGTATTTTTACTGTTATTGACAAAAGGAATAATACTTATAAAAAGAGTTAATAACCATTAAAATTTTTATATTTTACATAGCCATTAATTGACAAAAAAATTAATGGCTATTATACTTAAAATATAAACCTAATTAAAAGGGGAGAGAGTCAATGAAATACGATGGTTATAAATGGTACGTGGGTGTTACCCATTCTCACACGGTGGCTTCTGATGGTGCTTTAACACTTGAGGAAATTATTAAAAAAGCAAAGAAAAATAAACTTGATTTTCTAATGATCACTGACCATAACGTCAATTGCGAGGATTTTCCCGAGGTTGATGGTCTTACCCTTATCTACGGTGCGGAGCTTTCAAAGGACGGCGGTCACTGTAATATGTGGGGCGTTAAGGACGTTATTGACAAAGAGGATTATGAAACCTGCGAAACCTACGAGGACTTTTTAAGAGTTAAAAACGAGGCAAAAAGACGCGGTGCTACTATTTGTATGAACCACCCCCATTGTAAGCAGTGCCCCTGGAGATGGGAAAAGAATGCAGCGGATATTGATGTTCTTGAGGTCTGGAATGCACCTACCCATTTTGACAACCTTGAGTGTACAGAATGGTGGCACGAGCAGTTAAGAAACGGTCACAAGCTCCCCGTAGTAGGTGGTAGTGACTATCACAGGGATTATTATGGTATTACAAATCTTTTAACCTGGCCTGTGACTTATGTTTATGCAAAGTCCAATTCTCCTGAAGATATAATTGATGCTATTGTTAAAGGACACACAACTATCTGCTTTGAAGTGGGCAAAACATTTATTGATATTACAAGCGGTGACAGTATTTTAGGCGAAACCGTTAAGCTTACTGAAAACACAAGTGTTACCATAAACGTTAAAAAGCTTCGTAAAAATATGACCTTGCAAGTTTTTGATAAGGATGGCGAATGCTTTACATATACTGCAAAGAGAACGAAGGATTATTCTGTTACCTTGCCTGTTGAAAAAGAGGGATTTTTATGCGCTCACGTGGTTTTTAAACCGGGTCTTTTCTACAGCAAACTTCACGATTTTGCTATTGCTTCAAGAATTCCCGAGCAAAAGGGTATGGATTTACCACCCTTGATTTTCGCACAAAGCGGTGCAATTTATTTTGAGAAATAAAGGTTTGATTTTATGTTAGCGAAAATCTATGATACAGAAATAGAAATTGATTATAACAACGTGCATGGCTTCAACAGATATCCGTCGGATATTTTGGCGGAGTATAACCAGTGTATCGAGGAAGGTCTTGACGTAGAAAAGCACAAGGAGTTTTTCGAGAGTGTAGCCGCTATGGAAAATGGCGAAGAAAAAAGCCGTTTGAGTGATAAGATTTTCGAGCTGGTTATTAATTCCGATATACGACCCGACTATAACTATAACGAGCCAAATGATTTAGAGGGTATAAGGGCGTTGAGAAAGCCCTATGAAATTAAAGGCGAGCTCCCCGATGAGGAGGCTTTGCGTCAAAAACTCCTGGGTGCGTGGACGGGCAGAGCCTGCGGTTGCCTTCTGGGTAAGCCCGTTGAGGGTATTCGCAGTAACGAGTTTATACCATTTCTTAAAGAAACGGGAAACTACCCCATGCATCGCTATATTATGTCAACGGATATTACCAAGGATGTTTGCTCCCACTATAAATTCTTTTTCAAAAACAAACCATATGGTGATACTGTTGACGGTATGCCCGTTGATGACGACACAAACTACGTGGTGCTTTCGCAACTTATTGTTGAACAATTCGGCAAGGATTTTGAGTCCGAGGACGTTGTGGACGCCTGGCTCAGATATCAGTCAATACACTCATATTTTACCGCTGAAAGAATTGCGTATATAAACTTTATTAACTGCATTACACCACCTGCGTCGGCTATGTATAAAAACGTGTGCCGTGAGTGGATTGGCGCACAGATAAGGGGCGACTATTTTGGTTACATAAACCCCGGTGAGCCCGAGGCAGCGGCTGAAGCGGCATTTAACGATGCCCGTATTTCCCACGTTAAAAACGGAATCTACGGTGAGATGTTTGTTTCGGCAATGATTGCTTGCGCCGCAAAGACCGAAAGAATTGATGATATAATTTTAGGAGGTCTTGCTCAGATTCCCGCCACTTCAAGATTGTATGAAGCGGTTACGAAAATTTATGACGACTATAAAACCGGTGTAAGTGTTGATGAATGCTTTAAAAATATTCATTCCGCTTATGACGAGCATACGGACCACGGCTGGTGCCACACAATTTCCAACGCTATGATTGTGGTAGCAGGTCTCCTCTATGGCGAGGGTGACTTCGGTAAATCAATCTGTACAGCGGTGGGTATGGCTTTTGATACGGACTGCAACGGCGCAACCGTCGGCTCCATTTTGGGTATGCGAGGCGGTATTGATTGTATTGATGATTGCTGGAAAAAGCCCATAAACGGCAAAATCCACACCTCCATTTTCGGTGTAGATACTGTGGATATTGAAAAAGCAGTCGAAAAAACAATTGAACATATTGATTATTGAACAAAAAAGAGAAGTGTTTCATAACACTTCTCTTTTTGCACATACTGAATTTGAGGTGGTATTTTGAATTCTGTATGGAGTGCAACGGCACAAAACGAGGGCTTTCCTCAGTTGAATGAAGACATTACGACCCAAGTGGTTATAGTTGGTGGCGGTCTTGCAGGGGTAATGTGCCTTAAGGAGTTAAGTGAGCGTGGAGTGGACTGTGTGTTGCTTGAGGCTAAAAGTATAGGCTCGGGTACTACCCAAAACACCACCGCAAAGGTCACTTTTCAACACGGAATAGTTTACAATAAACTTATAAAAACCTATGGCACCGAAAGGGCTCGGGGGTATCTTACGGCAAACAAAAAGGCACTTGAAAAGATACGGGAAATGTCAGGGAGCATACCCTGTGATTTTGAGGAAAAGGATGCGTATATTTACTCTGCTGACAACGTGCAAAAAATTTATGATGAAATAAGCGCCTACGATAGCTTAGGTATTAAAGCGGAGTTTATTGATAAAATACCCTTGCCCGTGGAGTGTGCGGGAGCCGTAAAAATAGCAGGTCAGGGGCAGTTTAATCCCCTTAAGTTTTTGTTCGGCGTTGCAAAGGGTCTGAAAATATACGAAAATTCTAAGGTGCTTGAGTTTATGCCCAATAAAGTCCGATGTGAAAAGGGTAGTGTCACGGCACAGAAAATTATTGTGGCAACCCACTTCCCTATACTCAACAAGCATGGGGGTTACTCTTTTAAATTGTATCAGGACCGTTCATATGTTGTAGCAATTGAAACAGATGAAAATATAAACGGAATGTATCTTGAGGATGAAGGGCGGAGCTTGTCCTTCAGGAATTATAAAAACTTGCTTTTAGTCGGTGGTGGCGGTCACAGGACGGGCAAAAATAGCGATGGTTTCAGAATAGCCGAGAATTTCTGCAAAGAAAAATTCCCTCAAAACGAGATAAAATACCGCTTTGCAACGCAGGATTGTATGAGCCTTGATGAAATTCCATATATAGGAAAATACTCCGATTTTTCTCAAGATATTTACGTTGCAACTGGCTTTAATAAATGGGGAATGACCTCATCCCTTGTGGCGGCGGATATTCTCAGCGATATGGTAACAGGGGTGAAAAATCCTTACGAGGAGGTTTTTGCACCAAGCCGTTCAGTTATTCACCCTAAATTATTTGCAAACATTTTTCATTCTGTATGCGGACTCATTACCCCCACAGCGCCCCGATGTCCCCATCTGGGCTGTGCATTAAAATATAACAAAGAGGAGCATTCCTGGGATTGCCCCTGTCACGGTTCGAGATTTACCGAAGACGGAGAACTTATTGACAATCCCGCAACGGATGACTTAAAGAGATAAAAAACACCTGACAATTTTGTCAGGTGTTTTAAACTTATTAACACATCATATAATCCCTGTAGTTTTCGTATCGGGCAATGGTTTTTTGTGCATCAAAGAGGGGCTTGTTAACTCGGTTATAAAGGATGTTTTCCTTTTGAGCCTTTTTGATTGCAACTTCATTGAGCTTTTGCTCTTTCCGAAGTGACCTGAGCTCATTTTTCAGTTGCTCAATATCCTTTTCGGCATCTGCGGTGGCTTTAAGCTTTTTCTGTATATCGCCAATATCCATAGACAACTTGTCAGAAATTTCAAACAGCTCCGTTAAAATGCTTTCGTTAAAGTTTTCCATACACCGGTATTTTTTGTCCGAAGCAGTTTTCTTGGCAATTTTCAAAGCCTTAATGGCGGAACGCATTTGATTCTTGAATTCTTTTTGCGCAGTGGTCTTTGTGGGAAGAGCTCTAATACGCTGTGAATATGAAGCAACGTCAAAATTCTCGTAATCGGAAAGTAAACTATTTGAGAATTCCAACTGTAAAATACCCTCGGGAGAGTTAAAGAAATTAAGCTCCTCAAGAATAACGGCCGACATTTCAATCTCCTGATTATGCAGGCGAATTTGCTTTCTCTCTTTTCCTGTCATTCCCTTTTGGGGTACAAGGGGAGTTTTGAGGGCATATTCTCTTGCGGTGCTTATGATTTCATTAACCTCTTTTTCCTGTTCGGGTGTAGCGGTATTGCTCAAAGCATCTTCGAAATATGCTCTTATACGTAAAACCTTAACCATTGCTTTCTGTTTGGTTTCGGTTAAATCGTAGAAGAAAAGAGGAATTACGTTAAGTGCTGCACCAACAACCGAGGCAATAATAAGAATACTGCATATTGAATGGAAAAGGTCCGTGTTATAAAGTACGTGGTAAACGTTATCGGCACTATAGCCTAAGGAAACTGCCGTTTGTTCATTAAGACCCGCTTTTTCATAAATAAAGGGTAATACTGAGGATGTGCCGAGGGTGATAACGCTACCTATAAGACCAATTGCCGAAAACATACCGTCTATACGCTCGCCGCTTATGTATTGCTGATAATCCCTGATATCCGCATTAAGGCTCGGGTTCATAAAGTGACCGAGGGATGTTAAAAGCTGATTTATAAATATGAAAACAAGTAAAATCCATATAACACTGCCGCCCGACATTTTAACAATTGGTAACATAAAGGCGATGAATATAATATTCATAAGGTTACTTAACACAAGTATCTTTTTCTTACCGAAACGGCGGATAAGGAATGGTGCAAATAAGTTTGGCCACAGGGATGCATTACCTGCAATGGTGGTTATAAGGGAGTACTCTACTGCGGTACAAGCCCCCTGATAGTTATACATCCATTCAAGGATTTTACCAAAGGAGCCCTCAAGAAAACCAATCCAACCTGCAAGGGAAATTATCCAGAAATATTTGTTTCTTGCAACTGAGCGAAGGGAATCCCAAAAGCTCATTTTTATAGCGTGGTTTTTAGGTTGAACAATTCGTTCCTCAGTGTTTACGTAGATTATAATTGAAATCAGAAAGCCCACTATAAGCATGGGGGGATACAATACCCTGTAAACCCTCATATCATAAAGTGTGTCATTGCCTGTTATGAGTTTTGCAACAATGGGTAAAAAGATACCTGCAATTGAGGGTGAAATATTTTCAATAACCGATTTTACCGCGTAAACGTCCGTACGCTCAATGGAGTTGGGTGACAGAACATTAATAATACTGTCGTTGGCATCGAGCAGGAAATTATAAAAGAACTGGAAGCCTATGTTGAAAAGTAAAACCGTAAGGCATTTTACGGGAGTGCTCATAATTTCATAGGGCGCCCATATAAAGCCGATACCTAAAATTACCGTGGGAATACCCATTGTAAGAATGTACGGGCGGTATTTACCCTTAAGGCTTTTTGATGCGTCAATCATTTTTGCACGAAGTCCCGTAAGGGGGAAGCCTGCAAGAACACTTAAAATATAAATAACGTAAATAGCAGTGGGAGGAATACCGATGGTGTTACCGATAAGACTGTTACCGATATTTATAATCATATTGCTTACGCAAAAAACTATAAATTTAACACCGATACCGCCAACGGCCAAGGAAACAATCTCTTTAAGAGGTATAAATCTACCCTCTGCGGGAGCTTTCCAATTGTTTTTAATCATTTTTATGGGATGAAAGCCTTTTTTCATTTAATCACCACAGTTGTAACGGATTTTGGAGTAATCTGTATATTTTTTGGGTTACGTTTCGTTTCGGTTAAGCTGTTATCCTTATCCGTAACAGAAACTAAGACTTCTTTTTGAAGGGGAAGTGAAATTTCTTTTTCGTCTTCCGAGTTATTTATAAGTATGAAAACTATTTCATCATCTTTTTTGAACGCCACAACAAGCACATCCTTGTCGTCGGTTGTGGCTTCAATTCTTTTTGAACCTGTCTTCACGTATTTTGAGAAGTTACCTGTAACGTAATATCTCTTTGTCATTTCAAAGGTTTTATCCTCGAGGTTTATGTAAATAAGACCGTCACAGTAATCGACTTCGGAAACCGCAATCCAATGTTGCCACGAAACTGCGTTAAGAAGTGTGAAGTCCTCGTACATTGTGGTTGCCGTAACCAAAGCGGAGTCCATTCCGTAATCTCTGCCACCCTGCATATGGGTCCACTCGCTCATAATTACAGGCACGTCAGGATATTTTTTATCCATCCATTTTCTGTATCGCTTAACAAAGCCCAAGCGGTCATTTAAAAACGGAATAGTAACGGGTAGGGGTAGGGGCAAACAATAGGAGTGAACGTCAACACCATCAAGGTGCTTTCGCACGTTTTTATCTTTCAAAAGTTGACGGGTGTAGGATTTATTGAACCACCTTAAATCACCCGATTCCGCACCTGATAATTTTAAATCTTTGAGTGTGTGGCGTTTATCAAGCTCTTTTGCAAATACTTTAAAGACGGTTTTTACACTTCGGGGTCGGTAGAAGCAACCCTCCTGACCGCCGTTCCACACCCATATGGGTTCGTTTACAGGGGAAAGATACTTAACAGGCATACCCTCGTTTACGAAATGCTCCGTAACGTCAAGACAGTATTTTGCAAATTCTCCGTAATTTTTCTTTGAGATATTTTCGTGGAAAAGCTGATGCTTTTTGTTGTGTGCAAGACCATTTTTCGTTAGTCTTTCAATGGGTGAGTTTACAAAAAATATTACCTCATCCGCACCATTTTCAACTGCCTTTTTCATCATATAAACGGCGTTTTTGTCACGGCTCCAGTCATATTCGCCTTTGGAAACTTCGAAATATTCGGTAGCTCTTGCAGGCTGAGAATATTCGCCCTTTCCCGAGTGCTTTGAGCCACCGCCAATGTTATAGCGGTAAACACCCATACCGATACCCGTTTCTTTGTTGTACAGTAGCTCTGCAATTCTGTCACGGACGGTTTTGTCTGATTTTTCATCAATATGGTCCCAACCGCCAACTATCTGAGCCCACCAGGCACCACTGGCGCCGATACTTTTAAAGGTCTGGTATTCGTTTTCAGGGGAAAACAGAAGCTTCATAAAAACACCTCTTTTGCCGACAATTGAACAAGGAATGTATAAAAATATTATATTATATAAATTAATACATTGCAATAAAAAGAAACGTCCGCAGAAAATAATCCACGGACGTTTTATAATTATTTAATTGTTATTTTTTCCGTTAATACCTGACCCCTTAATGAGTAGGGGCTGTAAGCGGTAATCTTTACTGTATAAATTCCCTTTTCCAAAGCACCGAGGTTTACTTTAACGTCTTCGTTTGTTGCCCTAACGTACTCTGAAATAACAGTATTTTCAAAGATTTTTTTGTTTGATTTTTTTACTGTTATTTTATAATTTTCTGCGTCATAATAACCCTTTGCTTCGGGGAAGGAGATTATGGCTTCACCCTTTTCATCAATGGATGCTGTGATTTTTGAACTTTCGGGGAAAAGGGGCTTCGTATCAAGGGATTTTTGTTGATGCCAGGTGTAAGTTCTTTTTGAAGATTTACTAAGATTAGTAAAGTAGTAATCGACATTTTTAAAAAACATTCTGTTTTCAATATCGTAAAGTTTCATACTTACGTTGCCGTCTGCATCAACTTCAACAATCCAGGCACCGCCCGATTTACCGGGGGCATCTTTGTCACCGTCAATGTAATTAAGGTTACCCATAAATGCGCTCAAAGACCCACAACCCACAGCGGTGAATGAACCCTGCCATACACTTCTGGGGTCGGAGGGTGCGTAGTGTGAATGACCGGAAAAATCTACAACCTGAGGGAATTTGTTCAAAACTTTTTTCATGGTCATATCGCCCCAGTTACCACTACCGTAAACTGTTAAAGTGGGTGCAGGATGCTGATACACGAAAACGGGCTTTTCGGGATTTTCCTGAGTGGCGTTGTTGAGTTTTTCTTGGAGCCACTGGGCTTTACCCGTAAAGTTTCTGCCGTCATCGTCATAGGAAACACCTATAAAGTGATAGCCGTTTAAAACTACATCCGTATCAACATTTTCGCTTATATATTTCTTGTAAACTTTATAACCGACTGTCGCATCAACATCACGATAGTTAATAAATTCGTGGTTGCCGAGAACTATGAGTAACTGGGTTTCGTCCCTTTTATTTTCATTAATTATTTTGTTGAAGCTCTCATATTCCTTTTCTGCACCGCCACCGGTAAAATCACCTGCAACAACAATGGCATCAAGGTTTTTGTAATTCTCGTTTTTTGAATATTCGTACATATCCACCAATAAGTTTTTGAGTCTTACGGCGGCTTCCTGATTTTCCTCACCGTTAAGGTGAATATCGGAGCATACCGCAAAGCGGAGTACGGGCTCAAAATCCTTGGGAGTTGTTATTTTTTTAGATTTAAGACCGTTTTTAATACTCGAGGGTAAACAGCAAAGGCCAAAAACCGAAGTGAGTGTTTTCGAAACGAATTGTGAAAGAGAGTTTGTCATAAGTTGTGTGTTTCCTTTTTAATTAATACTATGTAGACTATATTATCATAAGGGAATAATAATTGCAAATGGCAATTTGATATTTGCAATTATATTTGCCCACATTAAAAAACCGCCTGCATACCGCAGACGGTTTTTTAAATTATTTATGATTCTTGATGTAGTACTTATAGAATTTTACGCAGTCGGCAACCTCTTTTACGCCGATGCTTTCGTTTGCTGCGTGCATTGCGGCTAACTGAGCGTTACTCATTTTAATAGGGCAGAATCTTAAGCAGTTATCTGCAACGTCCTCATAATGACGGCAGTCTGTACCGCCTGTCATAAGGTAGGGGATAACACCCGCATCGGGATAGCACTCGTTAAGACATTTTTTAAGATATCCGAATTCCTCGCCCTTGTAGTCAACGGTGTTTGATGCGTTACGAGCGTGGATAATTTCAAACTCAAGGTCGTATTTATCCGCGTACTTTTTAAGCACCGCAAGGGATTCTTCTACGTTCTGGTGGGGTGATGTACGTAAGTTACAAACGATATAAGCCTCGGAGGGGATAACGTTGGGTGTGTGTGAGCCCTCTGCCATAGTGCAACAGAATGTGGTTTTAACAAATGCGTTACACATGGGCGAAACCATAGGAAGAACCTTAGTAAGAAGACCTTTGAAAAGCCACATATTACCCAAAACCATACGAAGGGGGAAACCGAGGTAAGGTGCGGCTTCGTGGAGCATCGCATAAACTGCACCGGATATTTCTGCTTTGAAGGGTTTATCTTTTTCAATATCTGCAACGAATTTAGAAAGTCTTGCAAGGGGAGTATTGCTTCTGGGTGTGGAGGAGTGACCGCCCTTGCCCTTAGCAATAACCTTAAGGTCAATATAACCCTTTTCAAGAAGACCGATTGCGGCACACCAACCATTCATTGTGGGAAGCTGGTCTTTAAGAATTGCACCGCCCTCGTCCATTGCAACATCAAGGTGTACGCCCTTTGATTTAAGGTAATTTACAAGCTTCGGTGCGCCGTCGCCTGAAATTTCCTCATCAACGGCAGTTGCAAGGTAAATGTCGCAGGGAGGTTCAAAGCCTTCGGCAAGTAATTCTTCGATAGCTTGGAACTCAGAAAATACAGTTGATTTGCAGTCCATTGCACCTCTGCCGTGGATGTTGCCATCGGCAATTTCACCTGAGAAGGGGTCGCGTTCCCAGTTGGGCTCATCTGCAGTAACAACGTCCTGATGACCCATAAGAAGGATACCGTTTCTGTTGGGGTCTTTACCCGCCCAACGGAAAAGAAGGTTTCCTTCAATTTCGGTGCATTCAAGCTTTGAAAAGATGAGGGGGAAGTTATTTTTCATAACCTCGTGAAGTTTATAAAACTGAGAAAGGTCGGTGTTGCCTCTTAAAGAAATTGTAGGCACCTTTACCATCTCGGAAAGCTTCTGCGCATAGTCGTTTGCCTCATCCTCGGTGGGATTGATGGCGGGAGTATTTGTGTTAGGTTTTGCCTTGATTTTTACAGCTTTTAAAGCGGCAACTACAAGTAACAGAACAACAATTGCAAGTATAACAAGCAACGTAATACCGATAATTTTAAAAATCATTATTATCAAGTCCTTTCGTGAGTTTACCGATATATTATACTACTTGTTTTATTATAAGTAAATAGTTTTTTGAATGAGGAAAGAGAATGAAGAATCAGGAATTAGGAATTTCGGAACCTGCGGTTGGCAATTATAATTGCAAATAATATACGCTTATGTTAATATATTCCACAAAGTGGTGATAAAATGAAAAAATCAAAAATTATTATAATCGCTCTGACGGGAGTTGCTATACTTGTGTCGGGCATAATAACTAAGCAAAAATTTTTCCTTATGCTTCCGTTGTTTGTGTCGCTTTTTGTTATGTCTTTTCAGTCCGAAGCAAACAGAATCGGTGCTTTAATAGGTGCAGGTAATGCGGTGTTATACACCATAACATATCTTTATATGGGCGTTTACGGGTCGGCTGCATCAGCCTTTCTTTTCAGCTTCCCGTTACAGTTAATGACCTTTTTCAATTGGAAGAAAAATGCATATAAAAAGACAAAAACTGTTGTCTTCAAAAAGATGTCAACGCGTATGCGCATAATGTTATCGATTCTGGGTCTTGCTTCGTGGGCAGGACTTGCGGTGTTGTTCCATTATATGAAATATGAGTATGCGGTGCTGGACAGTATAACACTTCTTTTCGGTTTTATACTTCCCGTTCTCACAATGCTGGCATACATTGAATACACATATTTATGGATTGTACAAGGGGTTCTCGGTCTGTTTTTGAATGTGCAGATGGTGGCAAATGATAAAAGTCAGGTTACGTATCTCATATACGGCGTGTATGCACTTTATTGTGTAATATGTGCGTTTATAAATGTTCGTAAATTCCATAAGGAGCAACAATCTCAGGTAAAGGAATAAAAAGAGAAAATGAAAAAAATAAAAGACCTTATAAGAAAGCCGTTTTTTCCTGCAATATTGCTCGTTTTGTCGGTTGTTGGCACAATTCTTTTTTATGCCGCAAGATGCACGTGGATTTTTGTGGATATAAAAGTTAATATCGAAAAATTCACATTTATTTTACTTTGGATTATGATTTTGAATTCTGTGGCAACAGGCATATTGCTTTTTTGCAGAGTAAGAAAAGTAAATTTAAAAAATAAAGAATTATATCTTAATAAAGCCTATTGCGTAGCAGTTATTTTGTTTTCTGCTATTACATTCGTTTTGTTTTGTGCAGGCGCAATTTTTGCTTTCAGTATGCTTAGGGATGAATTAGCAGAGGTATATTTACTGTATTTCACAAAATCCCTTTACAATGCATTGTTTTTTATCCTTGTGCCTTTCTTTGCTCTTTTCTTTACCGCCCTTGGTAAAAAAGCGAGAAAAAGCGTTGTCGCCTTTTCTCTTGCGGTAGTAAGCGTTATGGTAATATCAAAATTTCTTCCTCTTGCGCCATTTAAAATTACATCCGACCCCTCTGTGCTTGATACGGGCAAAAATTACAGCGTTGTTTTTTCAACAAATGATTACGGAACAGGGTTTGTGGAGTACACATATGGTGGTAAAGAATACAAAATTTTTGACCAAAATGGTGGAAGACTAAAAAGCGACAGCAAAATTCATAGTATAAACATTCCCTACGACACCTGAAA
>JAZQZU010000108.1:0-6296 GCA_045634165.1 Acutalibacteraceae bacterium | reverse complement strand
AGCTTGACAAGAAAGCTGATGACGGCTCAACAAGTCTTGTTATGTATTGGGAGCAGATGAAGGGTCTTGACCCTCTCAAAGACGATATACATCTTCCCGGTTGGGATTCAAGCTATACACAAGAAGAGGTCAGGGAGCTTATCGGTGCATACGGTGAGCTTGGCGAGGAAGGACTTTGGAAAAACCTCGAGAAGTTCCTCAAAAAAGTTATTCCCGTTGCTGAAGAATGCGGCGTAAGAATGGCAATTCATCCCGATGACCCGCCCTATCCTATCTTCGGCATTCCCAGAATTATCACTTGTGAAGAAAATCTTGACAGAATGCTCGCAATTGTTGACAGTCCCGCAAACTCTCTCTGTCTTTGCACAGGCTCTCTCGGTTGCGCCGCAACAAACGACGTAGTTGCAATGGTTAAAAAATACAGCGCTATGGACAGAATTGCATTTATGCACATCCGTCAGGTGCTTGTACTTCCCGACGGCAGTTTCGAAGAACAGGGTCACCTTTCAAAATGCGGTAGTCTTGATATGTATGAAATTGTTAAAGCCCTTGTGGAAACAGGCTTTGATGGTTACGTAAGACCCGACCACGGCAGAATGATCTGGGGCGAAACAGGTAAGCCCGGCTACGGTCTTTATGACCGCGCTCTCGGTGCAACATATATTAACGGTCTTTTTGAAGCCTGTGAAAAAGCACTCAACAAATAATTGGAGGATAAAATAATGAACCCTATTTCCGAAAAAATTATGTCAATCGGCGTAGTTCCGGTTATTAAACTTAACAATCCCGAAAGAGATTCCGTTGCCCTTGCCGAAGCCCTTGTAAAAGGCGGTGTTCCCGTTGCAGAGGTTACTTTCCGCGCAGCAGGTGCGGCAACCGCAATTAAGCTTATGAGCGAAAATGTTCCCGAAATGCTCGTTGGTGCAGGTACAGTTCTTACAACCGCTCAGGTTGACGAAGCTATTGAAGCAGGTGCAAAGTTCATCGTTACACCCGGTCTTGACGAGTACATTGTTAAATATTGTCAGGAAAAGAATGTTCCTATATATGCCGGTTGCACCACTCCCACAGATTATCACACTGCATACAGACTCGGTCTTGATGTACTTAAATTCTTCCCTGCTGAGCAGTCGGGCGGTCTTTCAAAAATCAAGGCTATGAGCGCACCCTTCCCCATGTTCAAGGTTATGCCCACAGGTGGTATCGGTCTTAACAACCTTAAAGAATACCTTTCCTGCCCCGTAATCGCTGCTTGTGGTGGTTCATATATGGTTACTGCAGACCTTATTGATAACCAAAAATGGGACGAAATCATTGACCTTTGCAAAAAATCAGTTGAAATCGTTAAGGAGGCACGTTCAAATGGCTAAAGTTGTTACATTCGGCGAAATTATGCTTCGCCTTGCACCTAACGGATATTATCGTTTCTTCCAGGATGACCAGCTTCAGGCTACCTTTGGCGGTGGCGAGGCCAACGTTGCAGTTTCCCTTGCAAACTATGGTATGGACTCTGTTTACGTTACAAAACTCCCTGCTCACGCAATTGGTCAGGCTGCTGTAAACTCACTCCGTTATTTCGGTGTTGACACATCAAAAATCACCCGTGGGGGTGACCGTGTTGGTATCTACTTCCTTGAAAAAGGTGCTTCACAGCGTGGTAGCGTTTGTATTTATGACCGTGCACACTCAGCCATTCAGGAGGCTTCATCCGAGGACTTTAACTGGGATGAAATCTTTGAGGGTGCTGACTGGTTCCACTTCACAGGTATCACTCCCGCTTTAGGCAAGAACCTTGTTGAAATCTGCAAAGAGGCTTGTATTGCCGCAAAAGAAAAGGGTGTTAAAATCTCCTGCGACCTTAACTACCGTGGTAAGCTCTGGACAAGAGCCGAAGCTCGTGAAGCAATGACCGAGCTTTGCAAATATGTTGATGTTTGCATTTCAAACGAAGAAGATGCAAAAGACGTTTTCGGTATCGAAGCAGAAAACACAGATATTTACGGTGGTAAGCTCAACAAAGAGGGTTACAAATCCGTTGCAAAACAACTTGCTGATAAATTCGGCTTTGAAAAGGTGGCTATTACCTTAAGAAGCTCAATTTCCGCTAACGACAACGACTGGGCTGCTATGCTCTACGACGGTGAAAATTACTGTTTCTCAAAGGAATATCACCTTCATATTGTTGACCGCGTTGGCGGTGGTGATAGCTTCGGCGGTGGTCTTATCTACGCACTTCTTAACGGCAAGGACACTCAGTCCGCTATTGAATTTGCAGTTGCAGCATCCGCACTTAAACACTCAATTGAAGGTGACTTCAACAGAATAGGTGTTGGTGAGGTTGAAAAGCTCGCAGGCGGCGATGGTTCAGGCAGAGTTCAAAGATAAATATTTGAAACTTAAACCCCATCTGTAAAAACAGATGGGGTTTATTTTTATTGACATGACCATAAAAAAATGGTAGATTTATACTATATTTATATTAGTAGGTGATTTTGTGAAAAAGACAATCGCAATCATACTCTCCCTTACACTTCTTATGTCGGCTTGTGTAGTTGGTGCCAGTGCCGCTTCAGGTGATGTTGACATCTCTTACGCGGTAGCTTCCGACCTTCACTACAACATACCCGAAGAAGAATTAGAGTGGTTCTCCGAAGACCCCATTTACGGCTACGCTAACAGACGTGCCGCTATGGAAAATGAAAGTGGCCTTATTATTGACGAAATGCTCCGTCAGGTAGCGGAAGACGATAATATGGAATTCCTCCTCATTGCAGGTGACCTTGCAGACAACGGTAAAAGCATAATGGATGAGCACCTTGCAGTTGCTGAAAAACTCAAAAACTTCGAAGAAACATCCGGCAAACAGGTTTATGTTATTCCCGGTAACCACGACTATGGTATGCCTGGCGAATACTGTGAAACAGGCGCAGCTGAATTCAAAGAAATTTACGCTGATTTCGGTTATGACCAGGCTATAACTACTGACGGATTATCATATACCGCAAACCTTGGTGACAAATACAAACTTATTGCCCTTGACAGTACTGACCCCGACAAATCAACAGAAGACGGTATGACAGACCATAAAGTAAATTGGGTTATTGACGAGGCTCAGAAAGCTTATGATGATGGTAGATACCCAATTCTCATGATGCACCATAACCTTCTTAACCATATGCCCTTACAGAGAATTCTTAGCCATGATTTCATTATCAGAAATCACACCGCTACTGCTAACAAATGGGCTGATGCAGGTATCAAACTTGTTTTCTCAGGTCATGAGCATTGCAGTGATGCTACAACCCACACTTCACCCGAGGGCAACACAATCTCCGACTTCGCTACAACTTCACTTACAATGTATCCCCTTCAGTACAGATACATTGAAATGAGCGAAGATACCATCACTTACGAAGCAAAAACCGTTGACTCAATTGACACAGATGCTCTTGTTGAAGCCGTTGACGGCTATTCTGACGAGCAGATTGCCGAAATGAACAAGGGTCTTAACGCATTCTCAAAAGAATACCTTAAAAACGGTGTTGAATACAGACTTGAACGTGGTTTTAATGATGAACAGTTAGGCATTAAGCCCGGTGATATTTACTACACCCTCGTAAGAGATGTTGTTGACACCTTCAACAATGTTCTTAATATGCCCCTTTACGGCGAAGGTAGTGCACAAGAATTAGCAAAACAGTACAACATCGACATTCCCGATAGCGACTATAAAGATGGTTGGGATGTAGCTACTGAGCTTGTTTCGGCTCACTATGCAGGCGAAGAAGACTACCCCTTATATGAAAATGATGTTAAAATCCTTTTCCTTATGATGTCACTTGTTATCAAGTCCGAGTTTGATTATATCGATGATTCAACATTCTACAAGGCTGCTGCAACTGTTATTGCCGCACAGAACATCGAATCCATTGATACTATCATCAAGATGATTTCAGCACAGGAAGAAGGCGTTACCGCCGGTGAATATTTGCTTGTAGCTATTGCTTCACCCTTGCTCGACTCCTTCGCAAACGACGACGGCGTTGCAGATAATAACGGTGCCATTGACGGCTACGGCAAAACAGATACAGGCGCAAATATAGGTGCAAACCTTGGCACAACTGCCCTTGACGTTGCAAATGCGTTCTATACATTCCTGCGTTACATTGTAAAAATACTTAACCTCTGGTTATAACGATTATAGTTAGTCGAAACAGTGTGATTTTACACTGTTTCGGAATCAAATTTTGATTTGGTTACGAATTCTCAAAGAAATTCGACTATAATGCTTTCCATGAGTGTAGTGCAAAATTGTATTTAAGCAAATCAATTTTGCTAAAAGCCGATGAAATCAGCTTTTGCGAAACACAAAAGCGTTTCCACAGGCTACAATCATTATAAATAACAAAAAGCCGCTTTCAATCTGAGAGTGGCTTTTATTTAAATTTAAAAGGGTGTGAAATTATGATTCCTGCAAATCCTCAGGATTATATGCATGACTCTGACCGCAGAGCTCTCAACGACTTAAAAAAGATTCCCATCTTCGATAAAATTTGCAGTAAATTTATACAACTTTTTGATGAAAAGGTTTTCGGAATAACCGATATGGCAAACAAAATCCGTCTTTCGGAAGAACAAGTTCCACATATTTATAATATGTTGCCCGGTATATGCGAAAAGCTGGGTATTGAGAAAATCCCGCCCCTTTACCTTGAACTTAACCGAGACCCTAACGCATATACATACGGTGACAAAAACCCCGCCATTACTGTTACGTCAGGCTTGCTCGAGTGCCTTACAGATGAGGAGATTTATGCCGTTTTGGCTCACGAATGCGGTCACATTGCCTGTCAACATGTGCTTTACCATACTATGGGACAAGTAATACTAAACGGTGGTCTTGAGCTTTTGGGCTCGGGCTCGCTTATAACCGCTGCAGTTGCCACCTCATTGAAACTTGGATTTTACTATTGGATGCGTTGCAGTGAATTCAGCGCGGACCGTGCAGCACTGATATGTTGCGGAAAATCTGAACCTGTTGTACAGACTATGATGCGTCTTGCAGGCGGTACTTCCCACATTGGTGAAGAAATTGACAGAGAGTTATTCATTGCACAGGCAAATGATTATCAGGATTTACGTAACAGCTCTAAACTCAACAAGCTCATTGAGTTTATCGTTCTCAGTAACCAGACCCACCCCTTACTTTCAGTAAGAGCCAGTGAGGCACGCAACTGGCTGGACTCAGAGCAATATTGCATCACAGTGGACCATATGAACGGAATTGTCAGAAAAGCTCCTGCGACACCTGAGGACATTTCCGTGAAATTGTGTAAAAACTGCGGTACACAGTTACCCACAAACGCCCTTTTCTGTCATACCTGCGGAACAAAACAGGAATAAAATTATTCAATACAACAAATATCCCCCTCATTCACGGCTTTTTCCGAGAATAAGGGGGATAAATTTTTAGTATCTGGATTTTAAAACAATAATTTCACTTTGTATATGTATAAGTTTTAAAACCCTCTGACCAGAAGGTTTAATATAAAAGTTTAGGTTTCTTAAAATTGAATGAAATATTGCTACGCAAAATGAAATAACCCACACTTGTCGTAGACAAATGCGGGTTGTTTTTTGGTGCCGGTGACCGGGGTCGACGGGCTCTGCCCGTCATTCACTCGTTCCTCGTGAACACCCGATTATGTTCGCCTTCGGCGAGGCGGTTCGACCCCTTGTTTTCAAAAACACAAAAAAAAGAACCTACACAAAGTGCAAGTTCTCTTTTTGGTGCCGGTGACCGGGGTCGAACCGGTACGGTATCGCTACCACTGGATTTTGAGTCCAGCACGTCTGCCAATTCCATCACACCGGCAAATATTACTGCATTATTATATTATATACTTTTAAAAAAATCAATATGAATTTTTTAATTAGTAAAATATTTTAAAGAGAAAAAGCACTCGCTTCTTGCAAGTGCTTTGTGCTGACCCGGACGAGAATCGCCAAGGCTCTGCCTTGACGATTTGCTTCGCAAATATCCTATTTTATATCCCTTTCGGCTCCGCCTATGGCGAACCGCCGAAAGATGGATGATGGAGTTCGATTCTCTGCAATTGTTTTCTTTTAATAAATAAAGAAAAAAGCACCTGCATTTTGCAAGTGCTTTTTCCTGGCTGGGACGGCTGGATTTGAACCAGCGAATGACAGAGTCAAAGTCTGTTGTCTTACCGCTTGACGACGCCCCAATATTCTGTTTTATATTAAAATACGCAAAGCACATGGCTTTGCGTAAC
>JAZQZU010000107.1:0-6700 GCA_045634165.1 Acutalibacteraceae bacterium | reverse complement strand
ACTGTAAAATTTTAAGGAGGGTTTGGTATGATTGGTATTGAGAAACCCGAAGTAAAGTTTATCGGTTCGGCAGAAGATTCAGCATACGGCTCATTTGTTGTTGAGCCTCTCGAAAGAGGTTTTGGTACAACACTTGGTAACAGCCTTCGCAGAGTTCTTCTTTCATCCCTTCCCGGTTACGCAATTACATCTGTCAAAATTGACAATGTTCTTCATGAATTCTCAACGATCCCGAACGTAAAAGAGGATGTTACCGAGATTGTTCTTAACCTTAAGGGCGTTATTCTCAAAATACACGGAGACGATCCGAAGATTATGTATATCGAGGCAAACGGCTCCGGTGAAATCACAGCGGGTGACATCAAAGCTGATTCAGAGGTTGAAATCCTCAACCCCGATCACCACATTGCAACTCTTGATGCAGACGCACACGTTGTAATGGAACTTACAGCTGACAAGGGTACAGGTTATGTTTCTTCAGACAGAAACAAACAGCTTCTTGACCCCGCAATCGGCGTAATAGCTATTGACTCTATTTACACACCCGTATTAAAGGTGAACTACACAGTTGATAATACTCGTGTAGGACAGATTACCGACTACGACAAGCTCACAATCGATGTTACAACAGATGGTACAATTTCCGCTAAGGACGCTGTTTCATTTGCTGCTAAGATTCTTACTGAGCACCTTAACCTCTTTGTTGAACTTTCAGATGAAGTTTCAAACACAGAGATTATGGTTGACAAGGATGACACAGAAAACGGTAAGGTACTCGAAACAACTATCGAAGAACTTGACCTTTCAGTTCGTTCATTCAACTGTCTCAAGAGAGCCGGTATCAACACTGTTGAAGATTTGATTAACAAAACTGAAGAGGATATGATGAAGGTCAGAAACCTTGGCAGAAAATCTCTTGAAGAGGTTGTTGCTAAGCTTGCTTCACTCGGTCTCTCTCTTCGCGACGAAGACGAATAAGTTAGGAGTGATTTAGATGCCCGGAACCAGAAAACTCGGCAGAGCGAGCGATCACCGCGATGCTATGCTTCGCAACATGGTTACATCTTTACTCGAAAACGGTAAAATGACAACCACAGTCACAAGAGCGAAGGAAGTTCGCGCTATGGCTGAGAAGATGATCACCCTCGCAAAGGTCGACAGTCTCCACAATAAGAGACAGGCTTTGGCATATATTACTAAGGAAGATGTCGTTAAGAAACTTTTTGACGAGATCGCTCCCAAGTATAAAGACGTAAACGGCGGTTACTGCCGTATAATCAAGACTGAAGCTCGCCGCGGTGACGCAGCAGAGATGTGCATTCTTGAATTAGTTTAATTGAACTGAAAAAGTTGCTTGACTGTTATGGCCAAGCAACTTTTTGTTTTTAGTTTATATAAAATTTTTTCCTTTTACTGAAGAATATCAGTAAGGAAACTATCCACCACCATTGCCGTAGGCAATGGTCCCCATGCCTTGGGCATAGGGATGATAAGTTTCGCGTTTTAATAAATTAATTTACAATCGGCTTTGCCCGATAATTTCGTATTCTGCATTTTGCATTAAAAAAAACTGTTCAGGAAAGCCTGAACAGTTTTAATTTTATTCTTTATCAAGTATAATTTTAGCAATTTTATAAACGTCACCGCAACCAAGTGTGAGTACAAGATCGCCTTCTTTGGCGTTTTCTTTAATGTAATCTGCGACCTTTTGGAAGGTGTCGAACCACACGCTACCGGGGATTTCATCTGCAAGGTCTTGGGTTGTGATGCCGTAGGTGTTAATTTCTCTTGAACCCATAATCTCGGTGAGAACAACTCTGTCGGCAATTGAAAGTGCCTTTGCGAAAGCGTCAAGGTGAAGCTTTGTTCTGCTGAAAGTAAAGGGTTGAAATACGGCCCAAACTTTATTATAATCCATTTTCATTGCGGCAGAAAGTGTAACTTCAAGCTCAGCAGGGTGGTGAGCGTAGTCGTCAACAATATCAAAGCCATTGTATTTGCCCAAATATTCAAAACGTCTGCCGGCACCCTTAAATTTAGCGATGCTCTTTTGACATTGTTCGAAGGTTGCTCCGCAATACATCGCAGTGCAAATAGCCGCAAGGGCATTGAGCACGTTGTGGTCACCGGGGACACTCAATTCAACTCTACCTAACTTTTCGCCCTTATGATAAACATCAAAGCAAGGGAAAGCACCGTTTTTCCAGTCAACATTTTTTGCGGCATAGTCACAACTGTCGGTTTTACCGAATGAAATCATTGTTTTGCCTTCAACGCCTGCAATGCTATCAATGGTGTTTTTGTCGTCTCCGTTATAGATAACGCACTTTGACATATCTGCAAATTTTCTGAAAGATGCTTCAAGATTTTCGAGAGTCTTGAAGTATTCCATATGGTCCCGGTCAACGTTGAGTATTACGCTTACATCGGGACTTAAATCAAGGAAAGTATCTTTATATTCGCAAGCCTCACAAACAAGAATATCACTTTTACCAACTCTGCCATTTGTGCCCGTAAGGGGAAGCTTACCACCGATTACCGCAGAGGGGTCAAAATTATTGTCAATAAGTATATGGGTGAGCATTGAGGTAACTGTTGTTTTACCATGAGTACCGCAAACACCGATACAATTATCGTATTTCTTGGTGAAATATCCGAAAAGCTTGCTTCTTTCAAAGGTTGGAATGCCCTTTTCTTTGGCTGCAACAAGCTCAGGGTTATCGGGAAGTAGTGCAGCGGTGTAAACTACCATATCAGCACCGTCAACATTCTCTGCCTTTTGACCCATTGTAACGGGAATACCAAGGGCACGAATGCGTTTTAAAGTGTCGGATTCGTTGTTATCGGAGCCTGTAAGGTTGTGACCCTGAGAATGTAAAATTTCCGCAAGGGGACACATACCGCTACCACCGATGCCGATAAAATGAATTCGCTTTGCAGTCTTTATAACTTGCTCTATATTCATGAAAAGATTCCTTTCATAATAGATATTAGGGTGTTTTATATGAATTATACTCTACTTTTTTGTAAAAATAAACCCCTGTGGGATATTTAGTTAAATTCGTTGAAAAATACGTGATTTTTCTAAACTTTTTCTTAAAGCCGTACCAATAACGCCACAGGAAATTACCTCGCCTATACACACTGTTAAAAGTATAAACCAATAAGCATCCTGAACCCCATAAACAAGTATGAGAACAGGGGGGACTATAAGTGTATTTGCAATAATGGGCGGCAAGGTTGCAAGGATTTTGTGGTTTCTTAGAAGGTATGTAAAAACAGCACCCAGAAGTGTTGCTATACTTCCAAAGATAATATCCCACAAAGCACAACCCGTAAGAATATTTGAAATAAGGCACCCTATAAATAAACCGGGAATAGCTGCAGGGGTAAATATAGGCAGTATAGTAAGGGCTTCCGAAAACCTTACCTGAATCACACCGCTTGAAAGACCCAGTGCGGAGGCGAGGTAGGTAAGTACTACGTAAAGTGCCGCAACAATAGCGCCAACGGCAAAGTTAACCAACTTTTTTCTGTTTTTCATTTTATCACTCCATAGTTTTGATTTGAACCGTGGGAATAGATGATTCCTCGGCTCTGTGAGGATGGTTTCGAACTCACATTTTATATAAAAATCTTTGTTCACTTTCGTGAAAAAGAGATAATCATATTTTCTTGAAAAATATTGAAGGGTAGTATATTATATTACTATAACCTTCTTTAAGAAAGGATGGAAATTTATGATAAACGTTACAATCTGGAATGAGGGCAGACACGAAAAAGAAAGCGAAAGCATTGCTAAAGTCTATCCCAAGGGCATACATAATTGTATTGCAGACTTTTTAAAGACCGATGAGGAACTTTTTATAAGAACTGCAACTCTTGACGACCCAGAAAATGGACTTCCCGAGGATGTTCTTGAAAGCACCGACGTGCTTTTATGGTGGGGTCATATGGCTCATGAATGTGTACCCGATGAACTTGTGGAAAGAGTTCACAACCGTGTTATGCGCGGTATGGGCTTTATTGCCTTGCATTCCGCTCATTTTTCAAAGCCTTTTATTAAACTTATGGGCACAACCTGTTCACTTAAATGGCGTGATGGCGATAGAGAAAGATTATGGTGTATAAATCCCTCTCACCCCATAGCCAAAGGTATTCCCGAGAGTTTCGATATTCCTGTTGAGGAAATGTATGGTGAACGCTTTGATATTCCCGCACCTGATGAATCAGTTTTTATTGCATGGTTCAAGGGTGGCGAAGTATTCAGAGCAGGTAACTGCTGGTATAAGGGACTCGGTAAAGTCTTTTACTTCCAACCCGGACACGAGGAAAACCCCACATACTACATTCCTGAAATTCAGAAAATTATTAATAATGCTGTTCATTGGGCTGCTCCTGCTAAGGTTGTTGACAAAATAGAATGTCCCTGGGTTGAATCTCCTGAAGAAAACTACAACGGACCCAATAAATAATTATACCACTAAAACTCAATATTATCAACAAGAAAACAGGTGAATGATATGATTAAATTTTTATTTCAGGGTGATTCAATTACCGATGCTGACCGCCGACGCGAAAATGATTCTAATTATGGTTACGGATATCCCAATCTTTTTGCTGCAGAGGTACTTAAAAACAGACCCTATGAATTTGATTTTGTGAATCGTGGTATCAGTGGTGACAGAATTGTTGACGTTTATGCGAGAGTAAAAATGGATATTATAAATCTTAATCCCGACTATATGTCCTTGCTTATTGGTGTTAATGACGTGTGGCACGAGCTTAACGACGGCAATGGTGTTGCAGCAGAAAAATTTGAAAAAGTATATGATATGCTTATTTCGGAAATATTGGAGGCACTGCCCAATATTAAAATAATGCTTCTTGAACCCTTTGTGCTTAAGGGATGCGGTACTGAGAGATATTACGATGTTTTCCGTGCGGAAGTAAAAAAACGTGCCGAGGCAGTAAAACGAATTGCCGAGAAATATAATCTTAAGTTTGTTCCCTTACAGGTAAAGTTTGATGAAGTAGCCGAAGGCGGTAAAGATACCTATTGGCTTGCAGATGGTGTTCACCCTACTCCTGCAGGACACTGCCTCATAAAAGACGAATTAATGAAAGCCTTTGAATAAAAAATATGGTCTGTTACGCTTCAATAAAAGTGTAACAGACCATTTGTTATATTGTTATTATTCCCTGTGAGTTTTCGGGCTCCGCTATTTTTAATATATAGTCACGGTTTTCAAGAGCACCTATGTCAAGAAGTTTTGACGTTGAGGTATCGTGGGCAAGTTTAGGTGTGTTATTATCCTGACTTAAGTGAGCGAGGACGATATGTGTTGTACCTTTGTTCACAAGTGCGGTAAGAGCGTCCGCACAGGCATTGTTTGAAAGGTGTCCTATATCGGAAAGAATGCGCCTTTGCAATGTATAGGGATAAGGACCACTACGAAGCATTGCCACGTCATGGTTTGATTCTATGTAAACTAAATTACTACCTGTAATTGAACTTAAAAGTTCTGATGAAACAAAACCTGTATCTGTAGCGATTGCCGCTTTTGTAATGCCATCGCATCCTGTGATGACGTAGCCTCTGCCGTCGGCACAGTCGTGGGAGGTTTTAAAGGGTTTTATATTAAGTCCGGCAATGCATATATTATCCGTATTTATACTGATATCAACGTGCTTTGTGCTGAGTACGCCCTTGTTTTTTAAGGCTAAAATAGTACCTGCGGAAGCGTACACGGGTATATTGTGCCTTGCGGCAAAAACACTAAGACCATTAGTGTGGTCAGTGTGCTCGTGAGTAAGGAAAATACCCTTGATATTACTGATATCAATATTGTGATTTTTTAACATCAATTCGGTTTGTTTGGCACTTCTGCCTACATCTACAAGAATACCGCCATCACGGTCTGCTATGTAAACAGAATTGCCGCTGCTCGAAGAAAACAGCGGACAAAATCTAAGCATATTTAATTATTCCTCGTCAAATTTTACTCGGGCAATGTCAGCGCCTACACCTGTAAGCTTTTCGATAAGTTTTTCATAACCTCTGTCGATAAGTTTAATGTTACCAACGGTTGTTTCGCCCTCAGCCATAAGACCTGCAATAACCATTGCGGCACCGGCTCTTAAGTCATCTGCTTCAACAGGTGCACCGTTGAGGTTTTCGACACCTGTAATCAAAGCTGTGTCGCCATTTACGATGATATTAGCGCCCATTCTTCTTAACTGGTCAATGTATTTGAAACGATTGTCCCATACGTCCTCAACAACAGTGCTTGTACCGTTACAGGTGCAAAGGATTGTAGCAAACTGAGGTTGCATATCTGTGGGGAAACCGGGGTGGGGAGCAGTTTTAACTCGGCAAGCCTTACAACGTCTGCCCTCGGAAATGATTCTTACACTTTCGTCACCCTCGATTACCGTAACACCGCAATCCTCAATTTTATTGGTGATTGATTCAAGGTGCTTTGGGATAACGTTATTGATTGTAACGTCACCACCTGTTGCGGCAACTGCAACCATATAAGTACCTGCCTCAATCTGGTCGGGGATAATTGAATAAGTGCAACCATGCATTTTTTCAACACCGCGGATTTTAATAACCTCGGTACCTGCGCCACGGATGTCCGCGCCCATGGAATTAAGGAAATTAGCAAGGTCAACGATATGGGGTTCTCTTGCGGCG
>JAZQZU010000106.1:0-11851 GCA_045634165.1 Acutalibacteraceae bacterium | reverse complement strand
ATATAACTTCCATAACATTTTACACAAAAGAACACAAATTGACAATACGTAAAGTTACGATACTTAATTTGTTTTTGATAAATGTGTTTTTTTGTGCAAAACACTAGAGTAAAAGGTTATAATTTAGCAATAATGATAGTTGAAATTTCTATAAATATATTGTAAAATATGGTATCAAATAATGTTGTGATCAAAAGGCAACGTAAAAGAAGACAGAACTATATGAAAAAGACCAGGTTCACAAAACTCATTGCTGTTACTCTCGCCCTTATTTTGGCGTTCTCGGCATTCAGTGCTGTAACAGTAGGAGCTTCAAGTGCATACCCCTTCACAGAAAGCGATAATCCTATTGGCATTATCTTCTCAGACATCGTTGATACACTTCTGAGATTTATACTCGACTTGTTTGCAGGTATCTTCGGCAACGGCCCCGGATTTGTTGACCAGGAAACAGCTGAAGAATTAGCAAGTAAGAACTATTATTCCGGTATCGGCAACGAATTCGTCAGCGAAGCTGAAGATGACGCTAAGTGGAACCTCGGTTACGCAAACGCAAGTCTTATCCCCGAAGATTATGACAACGGTACATACTACATCGGTGGTTACATTGATCCTACCAACGGTTTCACAAACGTTGTTGAAGGTATCGCTCAGATTCCCGGTTTGGGCAGAGACGATATGAAAGTAAGAGCTATCGCTATCAATGATGGTACAGATAAAGGTACAGTTCTTTTCGCAACTATTGACTGTATCGGTATCACAAACGCAGATATCAAAGACATCCGTGCTTTACTTGCAGATTTTGCAGCAGAAAACAACATCGTTGCTATCAACGTTGCTTCTACTCATACACACAGCTGTATTGACACCGAAGGTCTTTGGACAAAGAACATCGCAAAGATCGTTTCCAATGGTATCATCAGCGGTACTAAGGTAGACGAAGAACTTCAGCAGGGTACAAATCCCGAATATATGGCATTCCTTAAAGAAACTGTAGCAGATACACTTAAAGCTGCTTACATCGAAATGGAACCCGGTGTACTCACCTATTCAACTAAGGACATCGGTCAGGATTACTTCCAGAACAAAAACCGTCCTTCAGCAGGTCAGATGATTTACGAAACCACTGAAAACGGCGAACAGGTTTTCACAGGTGAAACTGAAATCGCTATGACTGACATTTCAAGATTCGTATTCAGACCCGAAAATGAAGATATTAAGCCCACAATGATTCTTAACATCGCCGCTCACCCCGACGTTGCAGGTCTTCCCACAGAAAGCAACTCAGGTAGAGAAATCAGTGGTGACTACGTATTCTACTGTGGTCAATTCCTTGAAAAATACGGTTACAACTTTATGTTCTTCCAGGGTGCTATCGCAGGTATCTATATGGCACGTGGCGAAACCGGCGACGGTGTTGAAACTCAGCAGAGAGTTGAGGAATCTCAGCGTTATGGTTACGAACTTGCAAGAATCCTTCTTTCAATGAACCTTACAGAAGAAGAAATTCTTGCAGACGACAGACTTTCAAACATCAGAGAAGTTGAGAAGAACACAGAATTAGTTTCCATTTATGATAATAATGGCGAACTTAGAAAAGAATTCAATGATTACAATTTTAGTTTCGTTAACTACGTTACTACAAATGTAACCGCCGATGAAATGAGCTTTAAAGTTCACAATCTCAACGCACCTTTCTCATTCGTTTCAAACGACGTAGATAAGACTGTTACTGTTTATTGCGAAGATGCTGTTGCTTACGAGTATGCATACGGCGAAGACTTGATTGTAAATCCTATGGATTTATATGGTTTTGCTGCTGTTACAGATGAAGACGGTAACATCATCGAACTCTTTGTTGACGAATCAAAAGCAACTACAGGTATCAACAGCGAAACTGGTGTATATGAGGTAGTTTTCAATAACTCAGTTATCCTCGAACTCGAACTTACAAACATAGCACAAAAAGCTGAATATACAAAACTTGTTAAATCAAGAAACGGCAATGTTTACGAAAACGAAATGATGCCTATTAACCCCGACTACACAATCTGGTACGAAGATTGGGAAGCAGTTGAAGAAGTTGAAGTAGCTCCCTACCTTAACCTTTACCTCAAACAGGTTGAAATCCCCATCGGCAACGCTCTTATTGAAGCAGTTGGTAAACTCAACATGGCTAACTATGTTGTTATTACTAAGGAAGATGGTACATACGCAACTATCACAGAAATCGGTTATATGGAAATCGGTGACTGCTTCAAAACAGTATTCCTTCCCGGTGAAATCTGTCAGGACCTTGTTGCTCCCAACGGTATCTCACTTATCGGTAAATACGCAATTACAGGTAAGGACTTCAAAGCCTCACCCGCTTGCGCAATCTTTGGTGAAGATGTACAGTGCTTCGGTCTTATGAACGACGCTATCGGTTACGTTGTTCCTGATAACGACTACACAATGGGTGACCCCGCAAACCACTATCACGAGCTTATCTCTCTTGGCGGTGGCGTTGCATCAGCACTTATGGATGGTCTTGCAGACCTTAATGCAGAAATCGTTCGCGTATAATTAAATTCACAGAATCCCCGCTTGTTATAAGCGGGGATTTTTTATATACTATTATATATAATACAGGCACAACACTTGTATTTTTTAAATTATGTGGTAAAATTAGTTTAATTAGGTTTAATCAACTTTACACATTCACGGAGGTTCTTATGTTAAAAATTGCACTTGTAGGTGTGGGCGGTATCAGTGGAGCACACATTCCCGCCTGGGATGAAATGGAAAATGCTGAATTGGTTGCTTTATGTGATATACGTCCCGAACGTATGGAGCAATATGAAACCAAACGTCATTACACCAACTTTGAAGAAATGCTTGAAAATGAGGAAATTGATATTCTTGATATCTGCCTTCCCACGTATTTACATGCAGATTATGCTGTAAAAGCTATGGAACGCGGTATTCACGTTATTTGTGAAAAGCCGATTTCCTTAAAAGAGGAAGATATAGACAGGGTTTACGAAACCGCAAAAAAGAACAACGTTAAATTTATGGTTGCTCAGGTTTTAAGATTCTGGCCAGAATATGAATTACTTAAAGAGATTTACGATACAAAAAAATACGGTAATCTTCTTTCCGCCACTATGACACGTCTTGGGTGCTATCCAAAATGGAGCTGGGATGGTTGGATGATGGATGAAAAACGTAGCGGTCTTGTGCCCTTTGATTTACATATCCATGACCTTGACTATATGGTATACGCATTTGGTATGCCTAAAAAAGTAGCTTATCAGTACCGCGCAAAACGTCCCGACCAGGATTTCATTTCAATAAATTACGATTTCGGTGACTTCACAATTAACACTGAGGCTTCATGGTACGCAACCTGCTACCCCTTTACTGCTCAATTCCGATTCCAGTTTGAAGATGCAATTGTTGCAAACGAAAACGGCAAAATGATGATTTACCTCAGAGATGATGAAAAAATCGATTTATCTGCAGATGCTGAGGGCGACACCGGTGCAATAAACCTTCCCAAAAGTGATGCTTACGCTAACGAAATTAAATATTTCTTTGATTGCGTAGTTAATGACAAACCTGTTGAAAAAATCGACCCCGAAGAACTCAGATGCGTTCTTAAAATTCTCAACAGTCTTTAATATAAAAAAATCGAAGCAAAAAAATTGCTTCGATTTTCTTTTTTATTAAAACCTTGAAAAACTATCATTTTGTGTTATAATTTGTTTTAAGTTTTTTACAAAGGAAGTTATACAATGAAAATAAACCTAAAAAAACGTTGGCTATTTCTCGGTGTCGGCGTGTTTACAATGCTTTTTTCAGGTGTTTTATATGCCTGGTCAATTTTAAAGATACCTTTTAAAGAAATCTTTGGGTGGGATGATAAATCCTTAGCATTGAACTTCACATTAACAATGTGTTTCTTCTGCTTGGGTGCGTTTTTTGGTAGTCTTATATGCAAACGCATCGGTCCCAAAATCACACTTATCATAGCAGGTATATTGGTTGGTGTAGGATTCATTTCCACAGGCTTCTTAAATGCGGAGCTCCCCTGCCTTTTGTATATAACATACGCGCTTCTTGCAGGTACAGGAATTGGTATTTCATACAACGTGGTTGTATCCACCGTCAACTCCTGGTTCCCTGACAAAAAAGGTTTCTGCTCAGGTTGTCTTATGATGGGCTTCGGTATAAGCACCCTCTTACTCGGTAATGTTGTAAGCTCATTATTTGAAAACGAAAATGTTGGTTGGAGTAAGTCATATATCATTTTAGGTACAGTTGTTGGAATTGTGCTTGTTATTGCGGGTATTATTCTTCGCAAACCCTCTTCGGATATAGTTTTTCCCGAACCCAAGGCTAAAAAAAGTGTAAAAAAAGAGAGTTTCGAGGTGCGTGATTTTACTACCAAGGAAATGCTCAGAAGTTTCACCTTCTGGCGCGCATTTGTGTTTATGATACTTATTACCGCTGTTGGTAATACGGTTATAAGTTTCGCGAGAGACCTTGTCCTATCCGTTGATGCAGCACCTGCACTTGCAACCACTTTAGTTGGCGTACTTTCCATATTCAATGGTATCGGTCGTATCCTTACAGGTGCAGTTTATGATGCGCTCGGCAGAAAAACAACTATGTTGGCATCAAATATTCTAACAATATTTGCAGCAGGACTTACCCTTGTTGCAGTATTGACCCATTCATTACCCCTTTGTATTGTGGGTCTTTGCCTTACAGGGCTTTCATATGGCTCCTGCCCCACTATTACATCCGCATTTACTGCATCTTTCTACGGCACAAAGTACTTCCCCACAAACTATAGTATTACAAACTTTAACCTGATTGTGGCTTCATTTATAGCAACGTTCAGTAGTTCGTTACTCTCATCAACAGGAAGTTACGTAGCACCATTTATTTTGCTTCTTACCTTAGCCGTAGCGGCACTTGGACTTAATTTTACAATCCGTAAACCCTGATAAATAAAAAACAGAGTGGAAAATCCACTCTGTTTTTTTATTTATTCATATGAATGTTGACGTGAGGATACGTGATTGTTATACCATTTTTGTCAAATGTGGGTTTAATTGAATCCATAATATCAAAATAAACCGTCCAGTAATCATCGTTCAAAGACCAAGCGCGTATGGTGTAGCTAATGTCGTTAGGGTTGTAGTTGCTTACGTGGACTACGGGATCAAGTTCGTCCCCTTTTAAAACCAAGGAGTGCTCCTGAACAAGTTGCAACAAAACAAATTTCACTTTTTCAATATCATCGTCATAAGAAGCAGTAACGGTAATATCTACTCGACGATTTGTGGCGCTTGAATAGTTGGTTATATTTGAATTGGCAATAGTACTATTGGGAATCTGAATAAGTTTTTTATCCGGTGTGTCAAGTTTTGTATAGAACAACCCCACCTCGCGTACAATACCAGATTCACCACCTGCATCCACATAGTCACCTATATGGAAAGGTTGGTTTGAAATAATCTGAATACCGCCGAAAACATTTGACAAAAAGCCTTGTATAGCAAGTGAAAAGGCAACACCGACTACCGAGAGAGCCGCCACAAGAGACGATACAGAAATGCCCAGACTGCCTAATACAATAATAAGGGAAACAAATAACAACAGTATTTTTACCGCAATACGGAGTATCTTACAAATAAGAGCATCAAGATTTACCTTTTTAACAAACTTATCAAAAAGGAACAAGATTATTTTAACCGCCGCAAGACAAACAACAATCAGAACGGCAACTGTTGCAATTTTACCCAAGGGTAAGTTCTTTATAAATTCAAGCACTAAATCGCCACCTTTTAATTAAATATCTAAGGTATTATATCACAAAAAACAAAAAAAGTAAATTAATCGGTATGAAATTACCTTTTCCCTTTTAAAATATTCAATTGACTTTGGATTTTATTTATAATATAATTAGCGGGTTGTGAATTCGGGATTATATGGTGATAGTTTGAAAGTATTAAGATTTATAAAGAAAAATATTGTTTTTTTCATTGCGGCTCTGGCGGCTGTTGTATCCTGTTTTTTTGTGCCGCCCGACAAAGAATATTTAGATTATTTTGATTGGAAGACTCTTTCCTGTCTGTTTATAACTTTAGCAGTAATTTGTGCTTTGAGAAACATTAAGTTTTTCACCATTGTTGCACGAAAACTTGTTGTTATGACAGGAAACTTGCGCACGTTGTTTATTTTACTTATAGTCATTACCTTTATAGGCTCAATGATTATTGCAAACGATATGGCGCTTATAACCTTTTTACCCCTAGGATATTTTGCACTTTCAGTAGCAAAGCAGGAAAAATATATGGCATACCTTTTTGTGTTGCAGAATATATCTGCAAACTTAGGCGGTATGCTGACCCCATTTGGAAACCCGCAAAATCTTTATTTGTACTCATATTTCAATATACCCACAGGTGAATTCTGCCTTATAATGCTCCCTGCATTTTTACTTGCAGTAACCCTTTTGCTGGTTGCGTGCATTCCCATAAAGCCCATTAAATTCACCTTAAACGAAAAGTTCCCCGAAAAACTGAACATACCCAAAACCATACTTTACGCACTATTATTCCTGATTTCCATTCTTATAGTTTTCAGAATAGTTCCTTTTGGTTTAGGGCTGATTCTTATTCCCTTGGTGCTTTTCTTTGTTGACCGAGACTCTCTCAGAATGGTTGACTACGGTTTACTTGGCACATTCTTCTTTTTCTTCATATTTGCGGGTAATTTAGCGCGAATAGGTGCAGTTAATACACTTATGTCTTCACTGCTTGAAAAAGACACGCTTATTGTATCAATACTTTCGTGTCAGGTTATAAGCAACGTACCCTCTGCTATTTTACTTTCAAAATTCACAAGCGATTACCATGCTCTGCTTTTAGGTGTAAACATAGGTGGCACAGGAACACTTATCGCATCCCTTGCAAGCCTTATAACGTTTAATGAGTTTAGAATTTTATATCCCAAGCAAACAAAGAAATACATACTTATTTTCACAGGGTTAAATTTTGCTTTTGTAGTTATTTTAACCGTAGCTATGAAACTACTCTCTGCGATAGTATAAGGTATGCAATTTAATAATAGAAAACAAAAAAGCGAGGTGAAATAACCTCGCTTTAATATTTTATAAAAGTTCAGATACCTTTTCAGAAAAATCCAAAAAATTATCAATAGTTATGTAGGGGAAATCGGATTTATAAACAGCTTCATCATTACCGCCAAGACCGTAATCGTCACCGATGTACACAACCTCATTGTGCTTATATCCATTTTCTTTACAATACATATCCAAAGCATAGAACTTATTATAAGGCTTTGGTGCCATATCAAAAGAGGATGAACCGCCTACAAAAACACAATAATCGGAAAAGTTATTTACGACATCATCATAAATTTTCCTGCGCTTTGTTCGGTCGGGGTCGAAGGCTAATTTATCTTCCTGTTTGGCTTTTGTACCTAATATTGGGAAGGTAATGCAACCCGATGGATGAAACTCAACCGTTTCTCCCCTGTAATTTTTAAAATCATATTTTTCGCGCAAATGATTAATTTTATCGGTTATCTCTTTTTTATCGCAATCAGCGGTGATATTTCTTACAATGTCAATATCTTTTGTTTCGTTATTATAAATACCGTATTGCATACCATAGTTACCCACAATATCAATAGGAAACTGTTCAAGTTGGTTGAAAATGCGCATTACCTGTCCTGCACCAACCATTAAAAGTTTATACTTTTTTGAAAGTTCAAAAAGTATTTCACGGTGTTTTTGACTTAAAGGTGTTCTATGCTGTGTCAAAGTGCCATCCAAATCCATGGCAACAACCTTTATATTTTCATACATTTCCTTCATCCCCTAACAAATCGTAATACATCCAAAGAACTGTATAACGATCTTTTAAATCCTTGGCATACATAATAGCATCATTTAGTTTTTGCTCACTGTAAAGACCATAAAACTCTTTCATATCGAGATTAACAAGAGAAAGCATTTCTTTGATTTCATCAGCTGTTGGACATTGAGATAAAATCTTTTTAATCTCCTTTTGTTTTTCGAGATAAATATCTGAGCGATCGGTTTTATAATTCCCAACTTTGTTTTGCAAATTTATACAACCATCAGCAACACAAGTATAAATTTCCGACATTTTTTTGTGGTAGTCAGTTTCTTTTGGTCGGTAAATTTTTCCAGGGAAATCCATAGATATAAGTTTTTCACGAAGCTCAGCAGTTATTACTGTTGAATAGGCAACATCAATACCGTGAGGGAAATAATCCGACTTTGTGAGTATACCGACTATTTCAAAAAAATGAGAAAGATGATGTTCGCTACCGGAAGCAGGTCTTGACGAGCCTGCAAAGCTCATCAGGATACCGATTACAACTAACGCTTCCATTAAAGCCTGGATGCTTTTTTCGTTGCGTTTCAGAACGCCGTCTGCTAAATTAAGCGTTGACTCAATCTGTTCGTAGGTCAAATTATAAATATACTCGCAAAAATACTCATCGTTTACAAGATGGCTTAATTTCCAGTCGTTCAGAGCCGAAAACTTTCCTATAATATCACCATATCCCGCTTTTATCATTTCCATAGGTGCATTTTTCAGAACATCAACGTCACCAATAATAGCAGTGGGAAGTCCTACAGCATACGTAACTTTCATACCATCCGTTATCATAGCTGCACCATTTGAGGCGTAACCATCCATTGACGGAGCTGTAGCCACAATCATATACGGAACTTTATTATAGAATGAAACATATTTACATAAATCCTGAATCACACCCGAACCAATGCCGATTATTATTTCTGTATCGCCCAAATTTTCAGTAACAGTTTCTATTGCCATTTCATTGGGAACAAGAACTTCTTTTCCACTGAAAATAATCTTAGTTATACTTTTCCCTTCAAGTGCATTAAGGGTAAGTTCACCTGCCGCCTCATAGGTATTTTCATCTGCAACGATTAAAATATTTTTGTCAGATTTGCAAATCTCAGAAAGTCTGTTTATTGCACCTTGTTCTATGTAAACATATTTAATGTCACAAGCATGTTGTTTTCCGCAACCACATTGTACACCCTTCAATAATTCATTTACATCCACCAAATAACCTCCTCACAATGTGGGTTTATAGGAATTATAATAAAGTATCAGTCACAAACAGTCAATATTTTAAACCAAAAATATATAAAGGTTTCAACGCCTTTAATTTATTGTACCACACGCTCATCCAAAAATAATATATAGCAAAAGTGTAGTGATGTTTTTACTCCGTTTTTGACTTTATATCATTCTACAAACGGCAATAAAGTCATTCGCAATTTTGCACAGCCATATGGTATCAATGAAAGCTCTTCCACTGCAAAAACAGGTGTGCGGGATTGAGGTATTTTTGCGCAAACGCCGATCGACTATCTGAATAAAATACGAATCAAAAAGGCACTGTATTTACTTGAGGTTACATCAAATACGGCAGAAAGCATTGCGAAGCCTGCGGTTTTCAAAATTACTCGCATTTTTATCGGTTGTTTGTGCGCGAAAATGGTGTTTCTCCGACTGAGTGGCGACAAAATCGTCGACTGACTATATTTTGATTTTCACAGTATAAATCTCCTTGTATTACAGGTACTAACAGTACAAATTTGTGAAACAAGGAGATTTATATATTATGAAAGCAACTGGGATTGTGAGAAGGATTGAGGCTGGTGTTATAATAACACAAAAGTCGCTTAAAGCCGCATAAACACTGGGGTTTTCACTGTTTTTTGTCCAAAATTTTTTCGTGAAAATCGGCTATTTTCGACTTAAAATGCGAAGGGAGGGCCGTTTTTCACTGCTCTGGGGCAGCTAAAACTAAATATTCAAACTGTCACAAAGCCGGATGAGCATTCGAACTCATTCGGCTTATCTTTTAGCAATTTTGCTATATGCTTTTCTGCCAAATTTATTTTACTTCGATTTTACAGCGGTTTGCTTACGGATTTTACTGCCAAAACTTACAATATAGGCGTGCTCAAGAGAAAAGTGCAAAAAATAAATGTCAAAGGAGACATAGAAAATGAAAAAGATTATTAGTTTACTCACAGTAGCAATGTTGCTTGTATGTGCGCTTACCGGTTGTGGCGGTAACAAAGAAGCTGTAGCAACAGACGGTTCCACATCAATGAACAAAGTCATCGGTGCTTTGGGCGAAGCCTTTGAAGCCGACGCTGGCATTACCGTAACCTACAATGCTACCGGCTCCGGCGCAGGCATTCAGGCTGTTCAGGAAGGCAGATGCGATATCGGACTTTCCAGTCGTGACCTCAAGGATGAGGAAAAGGCAAACGGTCTTGAAGGAACTATCTTAGCCTTCGACGGCATCGCAATCATTGTAAATCCTAACAACCCCGTTTCTGACCTCGACGTTGAAACCATCGCAAAAATCTACACCAGTGAAATCAAGAACTGGAAGGAAGTTGGCGGCAACGATGCTGAGATCGTGCTCATCGGTCGTGAAGCAGGCAGCGGTACAAGAGATGGCTTTGAGTCTATCACCAATACCGAAGATAAGTGCAAATACCGTCAGGAGCTCACTTCTACTGGTGACGTTATCACAACCGTAGCAAGTAACCCCGGTGCCATCGGTTATGCTTCTCTCGCTTCTGTAAAGGATACCGTAAAGGCTCTTACCGTTGGCGGTGTTGCACCGAGCGAGGAAACCATCAAGGATGGCAGCTATGTCGTACAGCGCCCCTTCGTCCTCGTAACCAAGAAGGATGCAAAGCTCACTGAAAGCGCTCAGAAGTTCTTCGACTACATTACTTCCGAAGTAGCAAATGAGATCATCAGCGGCGCAGGTGTAGTTCCTGCTAACTAACGATTCTAAGCGAAGGCGCACAAGTGCCCCCGCTTATTCCCATTGAGGTTGATTATGAAGAAAAACAGATTATTTGAGAATATCGTTCACGGCATATTTCTCATACTCGGTTTAATAACCGTCGGCTGTGTTCTGCTCATCACAGTGTATCTGATTATTTCAGGTATTCCTGCCATTAAGGAAATAGGACTTTTTAATTTCCTTTTCGGTAAAGAGTGGGCATCCACCGCCGCCGAGCCGAAATACGGAATACTGCCGTTTATACTGACAAGCGTGTACGGAACAGCTGGGGCAATCCTTATTGGTGTGCCGATTGGATTCTTTACCGCCGTGTATCTTTCAAAGGTGGCAAATAAAAAGGTCAGAGCTGTTATCGAAGCCGCCGTAAACCTGCTTGCAGGTATTCCTTCGGTTGTATACGGTCTTGTAGGTATGCTCGTACTCGTGCCGGCAATCCGCGAGATTTTTAATGTGCCGGACGGAGCAAGCCTGCTTGCCGCTATTATCGTACTTGCCATAATGATACTGCCGAACATCATAAAAGTGTCTATCACGGCGCTTGATGCTGTACCAAAGGAATACGAAGATGCATCCCTTGCACTCGGTGCAACCCCGACCGAAACATTTTTTAAGGTATCGGTGCCTGCCGCAAAAAGCGGGATTGCCGTCGCTGTGGTGCTCGGCGTTGGTCGTGCCATCGGCGAAGCAATGGCCGTTATGATGGTTGCAGGTAACGTAGCCAATATGCCCTCGCTCTTCGAGAGTGTTCGTTTCCTTACCACAGCCGTTGCAAGCGAAATGGCATATTCAAGCCCCGGTAGTTTGCAGAGAAACGCTCTGTTCTCCATCGCCCTTGTTCTGTTCCTGTTTATTATGCTGATTAACGCTACGCTCAATTTCTTCTTGAAGCGTGATAAGGAGAAATAAGATGAATAATAAAAGAAAAATA
>JAZQZU010000105.1:0-4989 GCA_045634165.1 Acutalibacteraceae bacterium | reverse complement strand
TTCCGTCTGCGATATCACCGAAATAAAAATCATTCTTGTCGTCGGTTGGGATGGTTAATTCTGCATCACTCAAATACACGTAATCATAAAGTGCAATAGTGATTTCATCATCTTCGGGGCAGGCGATTGAAATATTATGATTAACATCTTCTTCGCCGATTTTGTCTGCTTTTATAGTGAAAATATAATTTCCGTTTACCAATCGTGGTGTGGAGGTAACCTTTCCTTGAATATACGAAACAGCTTCGTGATATTTAATGCATGGTGTAATTTTTACTGCGGTAAAAACAGAGAAACTTAACGTAACTATTACTGTCACGATAGAAATAAACGAAATCAGAATGGTGTCTTTTCCTCTGTTTTTGAGAAAAAGTGAAAAAACAAAGACCAATGCTGACAGTATAACAAGAACAGCGGCGCTTTTAGGTATAAGGGTTAAAAGTGCCAGGATAACTGTTGCTGTTATGCCTGAAATGAGCATCGGTCTTTTCATTTTAGCTTACCTCTTTAGGTTTTTTTATTAACCTGCAGGCCAGGTGAAATCTCTGCCTGCCATAAGGTGGAAGTGAATGTGCTTAACTGTTTGACCTGCACTATCACCACAGTTGTTTACAACGCGGAAGCCGTCGTTGAAGCCGTTATCTTTAGCAATCTTTGCGATTACCTCAAAAATATGGGCAATAACTGCGCTGTTTTCGGGCGTAACCTCAGCGGCAGAGGAGATGTGTGCCTTGGGGATAACAAGTATGTGAGAGGGAGCCTGAGGCTCAAGGTCGTTGAAGGCAACAACTGTATCATCCTCGTAGACTTTTGTTGAGGGGATTTCCCCGTTTGCTATTTTACAAAAAATACAATCCATAATAGATTCTCCTATAAATTTATTCAGGATTCAACGATTACACCGACTTCTTTTCGTTTGCTTGCCAATTCGTCCAGCATTTTCTTTTTCTTATCGCCTGCAATATCGTAGAAGAACATGGGGATGGAGCAGAGAAGCATACTTACACCGGGAACGATGGAAACGAGGGCAAACATTGCGAAGCGGATAGATGTATCAACATCGGTTGCAGCAACGATATTTGTGGCGCTGAGCATTTTCGCAGGATCAATATCCATAAGCATATATGTGATAACGATACCTGAGGTTGCAAATGCGTTACCGATTTTGTTGATGAAGCCCTGACAAGCGGCACCGAGTGCATTGTCGCGGAAGCCTGTCTTAAGCTCCATATAGTCGAGACAGTCGCATATCATTGCATAACAAACGGTATTGATGACACCGAGGGGAATGCAAGCGATGATAACGAAGGGAATGCAAGCGTAAAGGTTCATTGTGAACCATCCTACGAGTGTTGTAACAAGACTTGCGCAGAAGCCGGCAAGACAGGACACGATAACAAGCTTTTTGTAATCAAACTTCTTCATAAGCTTGGGCATAAACAGTGTAGCGCCGAAGAGACCTACGATTGAACCAATCTGGAAAATGGTCTTAACAGAAGAAACGCTCTGTTCGATGGCGGCTGTTCTTGCTGCCTCAGAAAGACCGGCAAGCTCGGGACCTATATAGAAAGAGTAACGTGCAACGTGTATTGCTGCTGCACCTATCATATAACGACCACTCGAAAGCACACCCATAAGAAGAACGAGGACAAGGGGCTTGCACTTGAATATTCTTGTGAGCTGTGACGGTTCGCCGGGCTGACGCTTTTTGGCAGGGATTTTAACTCTCTCGCTGACGCCTGTACAAACTCTTGAATAAAGAATGGAACCGAGACCTACTGTAATGACAGCCATGAGAAGATACTTCCTCTTCTGGACTGTGAGGGGGTCAATAGCCTCGGGAGAGTTTTCTACCCAAGCTGCAATGATGAAGCCAACCACAAGGAAGAGAACCTCAGGAACGGCAGAACCGATTGAGTTAAAGATTTTGCTTATTGAAATAACCGAGCTTCTCTCTTCTGAGTTGGGTGTCATAACATTGGGAAGGCCCCAGAAGGAAACGTCACCAACGGTATAAATCATACCCCATGCAACGTAAACAATAGCGGAATAAACCATCAGTTGAGTGGGGGAAAGTGAAGGGCTCAGGTACATAAGGAAGGTGACGATGGCTATGGGAAGCAGGGCAAATCTGATGAACGGAATCATTTTACCTTTTTTGCCGTTTGAACGGTCAACAATCATACCCATAAGCGGATCATTGATAGCGTCCCATATACGTGCCAAAAGCATAAGTAAAAGAACAAATATGGGGGATAACTGTAAAACGTTGAGGTAGTAGTCACTTATGTAGCTTGACATCAAGGCATAGATCATACCCTGACCCATACCTGCAACGCAAAATGCAGTCAGTTCCTTTTTGGGAACATATTTTTTGTTTTCCATTGTTTTCACCCTTTGAAATCAAATAATATTTTTATATGCCATTTCCATTGTTCTGGAAAGAGCCACGGCATCGTCAATTCCGTAGGGAATGGGAGTGCCGTTTTCAATGCCGTTAATCCACATATTTATGGGAGCATCAAGATTATCGGATGTTTTTGGGAAAATCCAGCCATCACCGATATTGTAGCAAACCTTGCCGTTGAAGCCGCCTGCAAGGATTGTACCCTTTGAGCCCACAATTTCAACCTCAAAGGGGTTGTTTGCGGCAACAAATGCAGTTTCGTTAATACCGATAGCACCATTTTCGTAAGTGAACACGGTAGCAGCATTATCCTCTACTGATTTTACCTGAACGTTAGTGAATGCAGAAGTCGCCTTCACAGGGTCGCCCAAAATCCAGTTGAGGAAGTACATTCCGTGAGCACCAAGGTCCATCATAGCGCCTCCGCCACAGGTGGTGGGGTCATAAAAGGTTTCAGGTAGCCATCCGTCGCCTGTACCGTTGTGAGCGTTTCTCATACGGCAGAAGCTAACGTTGCCGATAAGTCCGTTGTCAAGGGCATTTTTAATCCATATAAAGTCACCCTTACTGCGCCAGGGGAAGGAAATACAAAACTTAACGTCAGCTTCCTTAACTGCCTTTGCCACGTCGAGTGATTCTGCTTCTGTAAAGCAAAGCACCTTTTCTGTGAAAATATGCTTTTTGGCTTCTGCAGCCTTTTTGATTACAAGGTGGTGCATATCGGTTGATGTGCAAACCATAACTGCATCTACGTCGTTCCTGCTAAGAAGCGTATCATAATCTGCTTCGTATTGGCAGTTAAACATTTTGGCGTATTTTTCGCCTTTTTCGGGGTCAGGGTCCCATATTGAGGTTATTTTACAAAGCGGGCTGGCAGCTATAGCTTTGGCATAGCCTTCAAAGTGAACATGCCACGTACCCACAAGTGCAACGTTAATCAAGGAACAAACCTCCTTTTTGTATTCATATTATAATGTAAATTATAAATAAATATATATTCTTTTTCAATATGTAATATAGGACAAAAAATAGTCAAAAAAATAGTAAAAAACAACAACCGCATAATGCGGTTGTTGTTTTGGCTTTATGAAACTATTTATAATTCACTTCATCGCCCGACTTAGCGCATATAAGGGGTAAGGCGGGGGGATAAAGCTTGTTATTGAGATGGGTGAAGATTACTGCATCTCTCTGTAAAGACCGTCGAGGCTGATAATCTTCATGAGCTTTTTGAAAGAAAAGCCCTTTTCTGCTTCGATTTCTGCAAGCAGACGTTTTTCAATTACGCGGTAGTCAAACATTTTATGGACTCCTTTCCTTTTCTGTATTCAAGGCTTGCTCTTTTGCTTACCTTGTACCTCTATTATAATGATTTTTGCGAAAATGTCAAGTGATATTGCACAAACTATATAGCTATATGTTGTGCAATATGCACAATGATAGGCGTTTATATTTCTATTATGACATTAATAAAATGAACTAAAAGTGTTAAAAGTTTTTGGTTAATATGCACAAACGAAGTGTCGGAGTTTGTAACAAAAGTGCTAAACGATGTGGTTATCTACATTTTTGTGGTTTAAAGTTTGTGAAAAATTAAATATAAAAAATCTCCGATTTGTTACTGGAAATCGGAGATTTTTAGGGAAACGGAAATTTTAATATTTATTCTTTTTCTTCGTGGTATTCTTGCTCAGTGTTTACATTCCATATAGCAGCTTTATCCGTTGAACCACGCTTGATGCAATTTACCGCTTCAATAGCTGTGAGCATAGAGTGATCCATATTGTTGTAGCGATGCATACCGTTTCTGCCGATGCAGAAAAGATTGCTGATGGAGTCAAGGTACTCACGCACCTTATCAAACTCCTTGTATGAACCGAAGTATGCAGGATAAGCCTTTTTGACCTTAATGCGGACTGCATCCTTTATGTCACCTTTGTCAATGATACCGATTCTTGTCAGCTCGTCAGCGGCAAAGGCGATGAAATCCTTGTCTGACATATTCCACATTTCGTCACCCTCGGAGCAGAAGTATTCAAGACCCACCCATACTGTATTTTCGGGATCCTTAACCATATAAGGTGACCAGTTGTTGAAGATTTGCATTCTGCCGATTTTTACGTCGCGCTCCTGAATGTAAATCCAACAGTCGGGTACAATGTTGTTCAATGTTTTGTGCTTTGTTTTGTTTTCGAGCAGAAGCTTGTCAACAAGCAGACCCACTGTAATGAAGTCGCGGTAAGGCAGGTCACCGGCGATATCTGCGACGATTTTCGGTGCTTGCTCACCCATACCCTCCACAAGGTCTTTTACGGGCATAGTTGAAATATAATAATCTGCCTTATACTCTGCGAAGCCGTCAGGTGTTTCCACGCCCACGTGCTGAATCTGCTTGTCACGGATTGAAATTGTCTTTACACAGTTGTTTTTCAGTATTTTGCCGCCCAGGGCTTCAATCTCCTGCGCTAATGCCTCCCACAACTGACCGGGACCCTTTTTGGGGTAATAGAATTGTTCGATGAGAGAGGTTTCAACCTCCTCCTTTTTCTTGAATGGCTTGGTAAGGACGTTGAGAACTGCCT
>JAZQZU010000104.1:0-55454 GCA_045634165.1 Acutalibacteraceae bacterium | reverse complement strand
CGTAAATAAGGGATTTATTAGGTTTAAATTTGCTATTTTCCGTTAATACTTTATGAAAAAGCATCGTAGGCGCCAGCCTTACGATGCTTTTGTCATTTCGTCTGAACGAAAACTATCTAAATTTAAACTGCGTAGCACCTTTAACCCCTAATTTACACTCCCTAAATCAGGCGGATTTTTTAGTTAAGAGTGAGGGGTTAGGGACACGTTCGTGCCGATTATATATAATTGTTGTTATGCGAAGCCAACCTTAGTATGGTAAACTTGTAAAATCAAAAATAAAATGCTATCATAAACACGGTGATTTTATGAAGAATGATATCAGAACGAAGTTACTGTCTATGGAAGATTTGGCATATAAAAAATTTCATTCTGCACTTATGCCTACGATTGACCCAGATAATATAATAGGAATACGTGTACCCGTTTTAAGAAAATACGCAAAGGATTTATATAAATGCGGCTCGTTTGAAGATTTTCTGGCGGATTTACCCCACAAATATTACGAAGAAAATAATCTTCATGCTTTTCTTATTGAACAGGAAAAGGATTACGATATTTTAGTTGAAAAACTAAATGCTTTTTTACCATACGTTGACAACTGGGCAACCTGCGATATGCTTTCGCCTAAGGTTTTCAAAAACCACAAAAAAGAATTGCTCCAAGAGATTAAAAAATGGATGAATTCGGGTGAAATTTATACAATTCGTTACGGTGTTAAATGCCTTATGCAATATTATCTTGATGAGGATTTTGATATTTCTTTTGCACAAAGAGTTGCTAATGTTAAAAGTGAAGAATACTATGTTAATATGATGCGTGCGTGGTACTTTGCAACGGCTCTTTCCAAGCAATATGATGTGTGTATAAAATTCCTCCAAAACAACAGTCTTGATAAATGGACGCATAATAAAGCCATATCCAAAGCTTGTGAAAGTTACCGAATCTCACCCGAAATAAAAACATATCTGAAAACATTAAAACGTTAAATTTATCCCTTTGCAAAAAATATGTTGCAAAGGGTATTTTTATGTCTATATTTATTGAAATAAATATAATTTATATGTTATAATTTTCGTATATTCGGTTTTGAAAGGGGGAGTGTTTACTGTGATAAAGGCGGCGGTTTTTGATCTGGATCATACACTTTTTGACAGATATGCAACTATAAGAGTGCTTGTGCCACAGTTAAGGAAGCATTTTGACCTTAATGATGGTGTTACAGATGAATATTTTATTCAGGAGCTCTCCTATGGTGACAAGCACTTTGTCCATAAGGGGTGGCAGGGTGTTTACAACCACCTTTTAAGTAAAGAACTTTTCAAAACCATACCATCCTTTGAGGAATATACAGAAATTGTTTTACGTCATTTCAAGCACATTGCTGTGAAATACGACTTTTCCATAGGTGTTCTTAAAGAGTTAAAAGACAAGGGCTTAAAGGTCGGACTTATTACCAATGGTAAACCCTCTTTGCAGTATGATAAACTCAGGATGTTGGAGCTTACCGACCTTTTTGATGAGATAATTGTCAGTGGCGAAACTCCTTACGAAAAGCCTGATAAAAGAATATTTCTTATGATGGCGGAAAAAATGGGTCTTAGTCCCGATGAAATGATGTACATAGGGGACCATCCTCTTAACGATATTGAGGGTTCAAGGAAAGCGGGTTACGTACCCGTATGGGTTAAAACCACAGGTACGTGGATATTCCCTGAGCTTAATAAACCCGAGTTACAGGTTGAAACTGTTGAGGAAATCCCCTTTTTGATTGATAAAATAAATAACAGGTGAGATTTATAAAATGAAAGGTGAACGCTTTTTACCCATAAATTTAAAAGAGGTAGAAGAACGAGGCTGGGCAGAAGTGGATTTTGTTTATGTGTGCGGCGACGCGTATGTAGACCATCCCTCGTTCGGTGCGGCTATTATAACTCGTGTCCTTGAAGCCGAAGGTTTCAACGTTGCTTTCCTTGCACAACCCGATTTCAGGAGTTGCGAGGCTTTCAAACGTTTCGGTAAACCTCGTCTGGGCTTTATGGTGTCTGCAGGTAATATTGACTCCATGGTTGCTCATTATTCCGTAGCTAAAAGAAAAAGAAGTTACGACTATTACTCACCCGGCGGTAAATTCGGTTTAAGACCTGACAGGGCAACGGAAGTTTACTGCAAACTCATACGTGAGGCTTACCCCGATTCACCTATTATTATCGGTGGTCTTGAGGCATCTTTAAGGCGATTTGCCCACTACGATTATTGGGAAGACGAAGTTCTGGAAAGTCTTCTGGTTTCTTCGGGTGCGGATATTCTCACCTATGGTATGGGGGAAAATATCATAAGAAAAATCGCACAACTTCTTGATAAAGGTGTACCCGTAAATAAAATCCGAGATGTTCGGGGTACTGTCTGGCTAGGTAACAGAGGCGATAAAATCCACTACGACTATACGGGCGAGTGGGATGTGGAAAGAATAAAAACCGATAAAGAATATTATGCGAAAGCTTTTGCGGAGCAATATAAAAATCAGGATAGTTGTTACGGCAAAGCCCTTGTGGAATATTACGGGGATAAAATGCTTGTGCAGAATCCCCCGATGCCGCCCCTTGAGAGGGCGGAACTTGACCAGGTTTATGCTCTACCATATATGAGAACCTATCATCCCTCTTATGAAAAGGACGGGGGCGTTCCTGCCATAACGGAGGTTCAGTTTTCGCTTACTCATAATCGCGGTTGCTTCGGTGGTTGCAATTTCTGTGCACTTGCATTCCATCAGGGAAGAAGTGTACGTTCAAGAAGTATCGAAAGCGTGGTTCAGGAAGCAAAACTTCTCACGGAAATGGAAGGGTTTAAGGGATATATAAACGACGTTGGCGGACCTACTGCAAACTTCAGATATCCCGCCTGTGACAAGCAAATTGAAAGCGGTGTTTGCCCCAACAAAAAATGTCTTGCTCCCGAACCCTGTAAAAATCTTAAGGCGGACCACAGTGAATATATAAAACTTCTTTCGGAGATTGAAAAGATACCTAAAATCAAAAAAGTGTTTATTCGCTCGGGGATAAGGTTTGATTATCTTATGGCGGATAAATCATCCTCGGGTAATGCCTTTTTCAAAAAGCTCGTAAAAGACCACGTAAGCGGTCAGTTGAAGGTTGCTCCCGAGCATTGCTCAGGTGACGTTTTACGTCTTATGGGTAAACCTGATTTTAAGGTTTACGAGAAGTTCAAGGACAGGTATTTTGAACTTACAAAGAGTTTTGGTATGGAGCAATACCTTGTGCCGTACCTTATGTCAAGTCACCCGGGAAGCAAACTTTCGGATGCGGTGAAACTTGCGGAATATATTAAGCGTTGGCACTATAATCCCGAGCAGGTGCAGGACTATTATCCCACCCCGGGTACTGCTTCAACGGTTATGTTCTATACGGAAATTGACCCCTTTACAATGAAAAAGGTCTATGTTCCCAAAACTCCGGAAGAAAAGCGTATGCAAAGAGCATTGCTTCAATGTGCTGATCCAAAGAATGCGGACCTTGTGAGAACTGCTCTTAAAATGTGTCACCGTGAGGATTTGATAGGCTTTGATAAAAAATGTCTTGTTAAACCATCTTATAAAGACAGGGTGGAACAGGCTAAAAAGCAAAAAGAAAATCAACGTGGCAGAAACAATAAGAACAACAAAGGCAGAAACGGTAGAAATACAGGAAAGAGGCGATATTAATGCAACTTTTAAAAATAGACAAAGATAATTATATCGGTCAGGCAGACCCTTATATTCTCGAGCATAATGGTAAATACTACATTTATACAACGGGTGATGACGGTCTTTATGGTTATTCCTGTGATACACTTTTAGGTGATTGGAAATTTGAAGGTCTGATTTTTACGATACCTAACAGAACAAATTTCTGGGCGCCCTCTGCTATTTGTCTTGACGGAAAATTCTATGTGTATTTCTCCTTTGAACTTGATGAAGCGGAGCCCGACCAGGGGGGACATCACGGTGCAATGCACGTTTTAGAGGGAGAAAATCCCATGGGTCCCTTTGAGTTAAAAGGACAGATAGCACCGCCATTCAGTATTGACTCCCATATTGTGAAAACCGATGCAGGTCTTTTCCTTTTTTATTCACCCAATACCTTTGAAGGTGAAAGAATCGGCACACATATTGTTGTACAGAAAATGAGCGATCCATACACTCTTGAGGGTGAGCCTAAGGTTGTTCTTCTTCCGTCAATTGATGAAGAAATTTTCTGCCGTGACCGTTATAAAAAGGGTCAGCATTGGCATACCCTTGAAGGTGCCTTCTGGTTTAAAGAGGGCGAGTGGCAGTACCTTATGTATAGTGGCGGACGCTACGAGGACGAAACTTATTTCGTGGGCTATGCCGCTGCTAAGACAGAGGAGCAGGATTTGAGAAAAGTTGATTTCAAAAAAATGCCCGATGACAAAACTTATGCACCCCTTTTAAGAAGTAACGACTGGGAGGAAGGCACAGGTCACAACAGTGTTATTAAGGTTGACGGTGAGTATTATTGTGTTTACCACGCACGAAATGCTGAGGCAGACGGTCTCCCCGGTGACAGAAGAAACGCACGAATTGCAAAAATGAAAGTCCACGAAGGTATTATTGAAATCGAAAGACACCCCGACCATATGTAGGAGGTAATATTTATGATTATTGATGAACTTGTTGGTTTTTCCAATCTTTACGGCAGTAACGAGGAGCTTGTCCTTGCAGGTGGCGGTAACACGTCTGCCAAAGACGGGGATATAATGTATATAAAAGGCTCCGGCACAAGACTTTGTGACATTACTGCAGAAGGCTTTGTAGCAATGAGCCGTAGTGAAATTGCCGAAATTTTCACTAAAACTTATCCTGACAACGACAAAGAGAGGGAGGCTCTTTCCCTTGCTGACCTTATGGCGGCAAAGCTCCCCAATCAGGAAAGCAAACGTCCCAGTGTTGAAACAACCTTACACAGTTTGTTTCCTCAGAGTTTTGTTTTGCATTTACACCCCGCGCTTATAAATGGCGTTACCTGCTCCAATAACGGTAAAGCTGCTGCTGAAAAGCTTTTTGGTAACAGAGTTTTGTGGATAGACCCTGTAAAACCCGGTTACACTCTTGCAAAAATCTGTTATGACACTCTTGCAGAGTACAAAAACGCAACGGGCAATGATGCGGACATAGTACTTCTTGCAAATCACGGTATTTTTGTAGCTGATGATACTGTTGAGGGTCTTGGCGAAAAGCTTTTCTTCGTAATGGATAAAATCCGTGCGGAAATTACAAATGAACCTGATTTTTCTGTTGGTGAGTTTAACGGTGAAAAGGGTCGTGACGTATTTAATGAAATCTCCGAAATTTTCGGTGAAGACAGTGTTGTAACATACGAGCCTTCCGTTATTGCTCTTGAATATAGTAAAGATAAAGAATCTTTTAATAAGATTTATTATCCTTTTAATCCCGATCAGGTTGTTTACTGTAAGCCTTTCCCTGTTTATGTTGAGAATAAAGAGGATATTAAAGGTGCAGTTGAAAATTACAAAGGGAAAAATGGTTTCCTTCCTAAAATAATCTTTGTTAAAGACTGTGGTATTTTTGGCGTGGATTACTCTCAGAAAGGGAGCGAAACCGCTGTTGCTCTTTTCAATGATGCTATGAAAATATCAGTTTATGCCCGTGACTTCGGTGGAGGAAAGCCTATGAGTCCCGACTTAACTGATTTCATAGTAAACTGGGAAGCAGAAAGTTACAGAAGCAAACAATAAATATTGAAAAATCGAATTATTAACCAAAAAAGAGCCTTATTATTTATGGAAAACTCCAAAAATAATTTCAGGCTCTTTATTTTAATTGATTTTTAATATTTGTGTGTTAGAATATTTTTTGTAAATTACTTTACAAAAAAGTAAAGGAGAGAGTCTTATGACAAAAGAAACCCTTTTTTGCGAGAAAAACGGGAAACTCCATGTAGGACATACTATATTAACAGGTTTCGCTTTTCTTGCATCATCAATCGCTTGGGCGATTTATGACCCCTATATTACAAAAATCCTTAACAGATTACTTAACGAATCAGTATGGATTACAGGTCTTAGTGCTAAATTAAACGAACTTTTCCCTGTTCTGGCAGAATTTGCAAAAACACAGGGTCAGGACGTTGGTACAGCCGCAGGCGGAATTACACTTGTTCCCCTGTTTATCGGTGTTATCATGACATTTGATAATATTTTCGGTGTTATTTTCCAGCCCACCTTCGGTAAACTTTCAGACCGTTGTCGTTCTAAGCTCGGCAAACGCAGACCCTTCGTTGTGTATGGTGCACCTGTTTCCGCACTTTTATTTGCAATAATACCGTTAGTTGCATTAACAAATTCACTTCCTGCAACAATGGTTTGTATTATCCTTTTTGTTTTCTCAATGTCATTGTGGAGAGCTCCGGCAGTTGCACTTATGCCCGCCCTTACACCTCCCCATTTAAGAAGCGAAGGCAACGCTATCATTAACCTTATGGGTGGCGTTGGTTCAGTTATCGGTTTGGCTGCAGGCGGTATTGTATCAGCAGTTTATCTTTTGATTACAGGCGTTAAGGTTACGGCAGAAAATGAACAGACAACAAGTTTCCCCTTCGTGTTCCTTGTTGGTGCAATTGTTATGATTGTGGGTATGCTTGTTATACGTTTCTTTGTTAAAGAGCCCTCAAGCAAACTTGAAGCTGTTGCGGCTCAGAATCAGTTAGCCGACGAAAAGGCAAAGGCTAAAGCCGAAAAAGAAGCTAAAAAAGCCGCAAAAGCCGAGGCAAAGAAAGAGAAACTTTCAAAAGGCGAAAGAAAGAGCCTTATCTGTATGCTCGGCGGTTTGTTCTTCCTTTTCTGCGGTACAAACGCAATTACAACCTTCTTTGCTCTTTTCGCAGCTGAGGTTCTTGGTAAGACTACTGGTGAAGCAACAATTATGACCACATTGTTTGCTGTATGTTCTGCTGCTGCCGCTATTCCCGCAGGTAAAATGGGTAAGAAATTGGGCAGAAAAAAGACTATCCTCATTGGTCTTATTGTGTTTATGACTGTGTTCTTACTTTACGTTATAACAGGTAGTATGGCTATTATCTGGGTAGCACTTATATTCGGCGGTTTCGCAAATATGCTTATTACAGTTAATACATTACCCCTTGTTCTTGAAATTGGCGGTATTAATAAGGTTGGTACATTTACAGGCTACTACTACACCGCAACATTCTCTGCACAGATTGCATCACCCATTGTTTATGGTATGGTTCGTATGTTTACAGGTTCGTATCTGTCGCTCTTTGTATACAGCCCCATAATGTTCGCTTTGGCGATACTTCTTATACTCTTCGTTAAACACGGAGAGGCAGTTCCCGACGATGTAATTAAAAAAGTAAAAGAAGAAAATGAAGATTAAATAAAAGATACACCCGTTCAGGTTGCTACCTGAACGGGTGTTTTTTGTATTGTGATTAAATTAAATATGCTCCAAAAACAATTCTTCATCAATGTAATTGATAGAATCATCGTTGTTTAGGTCACCTGCAATTGAACTGAAATCGTCAAATCCAATAACACCGCCATTGAATTTTTCAACATCCTGAAGGTCGAGGACATCGCAAACGCCGTCACCGTTAACGTCGCTTTTTACAACGAGGTAATATGTTTTAACAATCTCACCGTCTTTGAGAACTTTTATTTCAGTGCCTGTGCCGTAATAAGCTTTTTCTTTAGTTGCCTCAAGGGTAAATCCTTCGGTGGCAACAACTATGTCTGCAATATTTTCGCATTTTAAAAAGTTGGTTACGATAATATCGCTTCCGTCAAAGTAAAACGCGCCATTTACTATTGTGATGTATTGAACAGGCTCTTCGGGTGTTTCAGGGTCAATAGGTTCCTCGGGATCGGGGGTGACTGTAGGAACATCGGGTTCATCAGGCTCTACAACACCCGGTTCATCAGGGTCAACAGGTTTATCGGGGTCAGGATTTACTGTAGGACCGTCGGGAATATCCTCGGGATTTTCGGGCTCGTTAGGAACGTCGGGTTTAACAGTTTCATCGATATAAATGAAAGTTTCTTCGTTTGAAACAGTGTCGCGTCCGGGAGCACTTGCCTCAACACGGTAGGTATATTCGGTATTTGCTTCAATGGTGTCAATATATTCCAACACTGTTCCGCTTACATGAAGAAGTTCGAAATCTCCATCTGCGGTTTTACGGGAAAGTTTGTAGGAAGAAGCAAATTCTGTGGGATCCCAAGAAACACGGACCATAATTTTTCCATCTTCGGTCTTTTCAGGGGTTTCTATTTTAAGTCCTGTAACCGAGCCGAGGGGAGCGGTGATGTAAACTTCAGCAGACTTAGAGGTTGATGTGCCTCTTTCGGAGTTGTTTGAAACCGCCTTGATTGCGTATTGGTAATAAACATCCGCTAAAATATCTGTATCGGTATAGGTGTAAGATGTTACACCTTTCTTAGTAGTGACAGTTGCGATTTCAGTCCATTTTTTATCATTTGTATATTTTCTTAAAACAATATATTTGTTTGCAAATTTAACAGCACCCCATGTGATTTCTGCGTAGGGTTGATTGTCGTTGTAATTACTTTTGACCTGAGAAATTACAGCGGCTGCAAGGGGCGGATAAGGCACTCTTGCGGATGCGGTTGTGGAGTTTGAAACTTTGCCGTCACCCGTAACAACAATTTTGTAAGTGTAGGTGTTGCCTTCCTCGATACCGGTATCTTTAAATGAACCTGAAACAGCACCGAGTAATACGGGCTTTTCGTCATTTACTGTTTTGTAAACTTCAATTTTAGTAGCACCGGGACACTTGAAGTCAACATAAATATGTGCGGCAGCTTTTTTAGTTGCTGCAACATACTTTGCTGTTGCTTTAAATTCAAAGAAGTTTGGTAATCCGTCGCGGTACTGACTTTCTGTTCCGTCAAATGTAGCGGAAATTGTGTAGTAGAAAAGTTTTGATTTACTTTCGGCTGTTTTGTCTGTGTATTTGTTGGTTTTGGAAGTGCCGATGCTCTCCCAGGTTTTGGAATCTTTTGCACGGCGGTAAATTGTGTATGAATCTGCGTTTTCCAAAGCATCCCATGCAAGCACTGCACCATTTTTGGTAACGGTTACTGAGTTGAGTGTGGGAATCATAACTGCAATTGCAGATTTTACGTTGTATGCACTGTAGTCGCCTGCGTCGTTAAATGAGCGCACTGAATATTCATAGGTAATACCGCATTTGACTGTTCGGTCTTGGTAAGAGGTTTCGGTTATTCCTTTTGCCAAAGTTGTCCACGAGCCACCGGGAAGTCGTCTGTAAACATTATATTTTGTAGCACCTTTTATTGCTTTCCAGGTTGTTTCGATACAGAGTGAACCGTCGCTGGTTACAATTTGTTGTGATGTAATGCTGGGCTTTCCGAGGCAAACACCAACTTTGCTTGGAGGCGCTGCACTTAGAAGGTTTTTGCTATCAAAGGCACGCACAGAATATCTGTATGAGTATCCGCTTGTTTTTTTACAACTATCTGTGAAGGTGGTGGTGCTACCGCTTTTGATAGTAGCTACAAGAGTCCATTTTTCCGCATTATTTATTTTGCGGTAAACCGTGTAGCCTGCAGCACCTGGTACTTTTTCCCATTGTACCTTTGCTTTATAGTTCGAGTCAAAGGTAATCTTTCCGATTTTGGGAGCGCCAAGGAATTTTGCTGTGATACCTTTTGAGTTAAATGCGCCTACGTTGTTGTTTGAAACTGCTTTTACTGTGTAGGTATATGTTTTGCCTGAAGCGGCGGTTTTATCAACAAAAGATTTTCCTGTGGTGGTGCCTAGACGACTCCAACTTGTACCGTTTTTGCGATAAACATAATACTTGGTTACGTTAGTGTTGGAATTTTTCCATTCAATTTTCAAACCATCTTTGGTGATGGTTGTTTTGGTGAGTTTCGGTGCGGGGATATAATCAAAATCAACACCAGAAGATTTGCTTGCGCTTGTTACTTTGCCACTGTAAGCTTTTGCGGTGTATGTGTATTTCCAGTCGTCGCTGGTAGCGGTTTTGTCTGTGTATGATGTGGTTTTGCCATTTTTGATGTTAGCAACACGTACCCATTCATAATCACTTAATGAACCGCCTTTGCGGTAAATATAGTAGCCATCAGCACCGCTGATTGCTTTCCAGGTGATTTTCGCATTACCTGAAGCTCCGGTACCGTCAACGGAAATCTCGGGAGCAGCGAGATATTTTATTGTAAGACCTGTTTTGTTATAAAGACTGAATAATTTACCTTCTGCACATTTTACTGTGTAGGAGTAAGTTTTGCCGCTTTTTGCAGTTTTGTCAGTGTATGTTTTTGATTTAGCACCGAGAGTAGCGATATTTGTCCAACTCTTTTCATCGGATGCACGTCTCATAACATGGTATTTTGTAGCTGTTGGGAAGGGTGTCCAAGTAATTTTGGGACCGGAAGCGGAGTTTGCTATTGATTTGAGTTCAACGGTCTTTTTGCTGATACGGTCAACATTGATAACGAAAGTTTTGAGAGAAGCGGTATCTATTGACTTCTTGCCGTCAACTTCAATAAAAGTATAGCATCTGCCATAGTAAGTACCGCTGGGTATTGATTTGAAATCCCAAGTAACCTTAAGGGGTTTGTTGCCGGGAGTAGTGTCATAGTTTTTAGAATAACTTCTTATCTGGGTCTGATAATTCTTATCCGAATATATTTCAACGGCAAAAAAGGCATTCTTTTTACCCTTGCTTATTCGCATAAAGTAAATATCATCCGAATCTCCATAAAGTGAGTAGTTGAGTTTCTGTGCTTCAAGCTTTGCGTCGGTGGGTACTATTTCACCATAAGCGAGTTTATAGTTTTTAAAGGTGTCGGCTGCGTTGGCAACAACAGCAATCGAACCTAAAACAACCATAACAACAAGAAGCGAGAGAAGAACTTTTGTTGTAAAACGAGTTTTGTTCATTTTAAAAAACCTCCTGTGACAAAATACAGTTATACAGATACATTATATAATATTGAGAATGGGATTTCAATATCAATTTAATAAATATAAATGTCGAAAAAATGCACATAAAGTAAACATTTTTTTAATATTTTCTGCAGCGCTTGACGGAAGGTGTACTATATAATAAAATTTATAAACACTTAACAAAAATATCCCACTATTTTTGGGAGGGGTTTTTGTTGCTTTTTTCGGGCGAAGGTGTTATCATATATGTGATTATGGAGAATTATGTTCAAGAGGTGTATAATGACTAATTCCAATGCTCAGCTTTACAAGGCTGCGTTCGAAAAACTGCCTATTGAAAAACAGAACAGAATCCTCGCGGTTGCAAGGTCCGAGTTTGCCGATAACGGTTTTGAAAATACTTCTATTCAGCAGATTGCACGAACAGCGGGTATAAGCGTTGGCGCGGTTTACAAGTACTTTGAAAACAAAGAGGCTTTGTTTACGGCAGTGGTTCAGGAAGGGTTATCTTCTTTGGAGAATTTCTTATTGGAGTTGGCAACATCTGAAGACGATATACTTCTCAAAGCCGAGAAAATTATACGCGAATTGTTGGTTTATTCCCGCAAGCACCCGGAAATTGTTAAGATTTACTGTTCTTTGACAACGGGTGGCAACACGGAATTTTTAAACGAACTTTCCCAACGTATAGAAGCGGTTTCCGCTTCCATTTATACCCGAGCGATAAGCCTGGCTCAGGAAACAGGGGACGTTCGTAAGGATGTAAATCCTGCCTTTTTCGCTTTTCTGCTTGACAGTATATTAATGATGTTACAGTTTTCTGCTGTGTGCCCCTATTATCAGGAACGATTCTTTATCTACACCGGTCAGCAGGCTCCGGAGAGTGATGAACAGATTGTCCAACAGACGTTGATGTTCTTAAAAGCCGCATTCAATTTCAAATAACAGTTCAGATAGTAAAGGAAAGGTGATAATATTGAAAAAGACATTATCAATAATTCTCGTGCTGAGCATTTTGTTGGGGATTTTTGCAGTATCTGTATCTGCGGCAGATGGAAGTGCAACCAGTACTGCCGAAAAAAGTTTGTTGAAAATAAACCTTGTTGATGCAAATGATGATGGTGCATACACAAACAAGGATGCAACACAGTTCCTCAGAGCGGCGGCAGGGTTAACTGCTGATGCAAATGATGCTAAATACGACCTTGATTTTGACGGTACAGTTTCTGTTGTTGATGCTCAACAGGTGCTCAGAATAGTTTCTGGCATTGTTCCCGTTCTGAATGAAGCAGAAACTCTTGCAGTTTTCAACGAAAAAATCAATAGTGTAAAAACTGTTCGACCCGGTTTTGAGAAAACTGAAACGATACAGTGCCCTTCTGTAAAAGTTACCACAACAGGCGCGCCTGCTCTTGTTTCTTCGTTGAATGTTACAGACATGGAGTTTGACAAATACGTTGACAAAGTGGTAGGTACTTTAGGTTCATTTATGGATGAAGCTCAAATTGCGGATATGAAAAAACAAGCGAAGGATGTTTATTTACCCCAGACTGCGACCAAAACAGTTGCGGCTCGTTCCAATAGCCATTATTCGTATTTCCCCGTAAATAACCTTGGTTGGTCAAGTAAGCTTACAGCAAATGATATCAAGAGCGCTGCCTTCAGTGTAGTTGGCAGTAACATTGTATGTACCATAACATTGCCCGAGGTAACATATATCGGTGACGAATATCCCACAGGTACAGGCGGTTTTTCAAAAAGACAGACCCTTACGTACGGCAAGGTGTTTAACATTCCCTCTTTGGACGAAAGTGACGGCTCAACCGTTAACAAGGTTCAGTTTAAGAACGGTAAAATTGTTCTCAAAATGGATTTATTAACAGGTGACGTGCTCTCTACCGATTATAGCTATACCTACTTCTGTGATGTTGTGGCAGCTCCTCAGAAGAATTCTGAAATGGTTATGAAAACTGCTACAACAGCAAATATAACAGATAAGTACATTATGAACAGGGTTACGGTGAAATAATATGTCAAAAGTAAAGGTTACGATGGAAAACGGCGGCACATTCACAATTGAACTTTGCCCCGAGCAGGCACCCATCACCTGCGAAAACTTTTTAAAACTTGTAAACAAAGGCTTCTACAACGGTCTTACATTCCATAGAGTTATTGAGGATTTTATGGCTCAGGGCGGTGACCCGGAAGGCACAGGTTGTGGCGGTAGTGATGAAAACATCAAGGGCGAGTTTGCAATGAACGGTGTTATGAACACCCTTTCACACACTCGCGGTGTTATCTCGATGGCTCGTTCACAGAACCCCAACTCTGCAAGCAGTCAGTTCTTTATCTGCTATGGTGATTGTACTTTCCTTGACGGTCAGTATGCCGCTTTCGGAAAGGTAATTGAAGGTATGGAAACAGTGGATGATTTCCTTAAAATTGATCGCAGAATGAGTTTCGGTGGCGAACGTTCAACCCCCGTTGAACCTATAGTAATGAAAACCGTTGAGGTTATTGAATAAGGACAAAATATAAAGGAGATATAAGAAATGAAATTCAATAATTTGTTGCACAAATTATACGGCACCACACCCGGTGGCGATGGATTGCAACCCAAGGAAGCTCTTGCTTACGGTATTGCCGGCTTTGGTCAGAACTTTGTTTGTACCATTATCGGCTCCTATCTTACAATCTTCCTTACAGACGCACTTCTTTTTGGTGCAGAAGGTGTTACAATCGGTAAAATTACAGGTGCTATGGCAGTTGCGTACCTTATGTTGGGTACCCGTATCTTTGATGCTTTCAACGACCCTATTATGGGTTCAATAGTTGACAGAACACGTACAAAATGGGGTAAATGTCGTCCCTACCTTAAATGGATGGCTATTCCCATTGCAATTATGACAATTGCTTGTTTCCTTCCTGTTTTCCAGGAAAAAGCAACATCCTCTTTCATCATCATTGCAATTGTTTACGTTATCTGGAGTGTTGTTTACACAGTTGCCGACGTTCCTTATTGGGGACTTTCAACCTGTATGACAAACGATACAGTTGTTCGTGGTAATTTGCTTACAGTTACCCGTCTCCTTTGCACATTGGGAGCAGGTATCGTTACTGTTTTCCTTCCTGTCATTACGGATTCTGTAACAGCAAAGTACAAATACACAGATGCTGATATTGCTCAGATTATGGCAGACAAGGGTGTTGATGCAGAGAACGCAAAGAACTTTATCGGTACCGTTATTCATGGTATGGAGAGCATAAACGCAAATACCCTTAAATGGACATATTTCATTGCTGCGGTTGTACTTGTTGTTGCTGCAGTTCCCATGTTCTTCTATGGTTTCAAACACACCAAAGAACGTTTCACAGCAAACGACAATCCCCCCAGCCTTGGTCATAACCTTAAGCTCCTTTTCAAGAACAAAGAACTTCTTCTTATCGTGCTTTCCGGTATCCTCGGTGGTGCAAGAATGGTTTATACATACACAGGCGGTCTTTATTTCGCAAAATACGTTCTTCAAAACGAAGGTATGTACAGCCTTATAACCCTCCTTGTTGTTCCGGGCGGACTTGTTGCATCAATTCTTGTTCCCTGGATGTCAAAGAAATTCACAAAAAAATGGGCTTACATTATGGTTCACCTTTTCGGTCGCGTTGTAATGGCAGTTATGTACTTCGTAGGTTATGATAAACCCTGGAAACTTGTTGTAGCTGCAATTGCCCTTGTTCTTCTCGGTATTCCTCAGGGTGTTAACAACATTATCACCTACGCTATGATTGGTGACACAGTTGACTACCTTGAGTGGAAAACAGGTGAACGTGGCGAAGGTATCTGCTTCGCTATGCAGACACTTATCAACAAAATTGGTATGGCAGTTGGTGCATTTATCGGTGTTATTTCCTTCTCTGCTGCTAAGATTAATGCTGAAACAGGCTTCATTTCACAGGCGGGTAAAGACACATTATGGAATATGCTCGTTCTTTCGGGTGTAATTAGTATGTTTGCTTGTGCAGTTCCTATGTTCTTCTACACAATTACAGAAAAACGTCAGGCACAGATGGTATCTGAAATCGAAGCAAGAAAGAAATAAGAATAAAAAATTATTCCCCCGAAACCCAATGGTTTCGGGGGCTTTTTTAATGCAAAATTCAAAATTTTGTTTCCGATTATATTTAGTTGAGGTGATGTGAAGCTTATCATCCCTGTGCGAAGCATAGGGAGGGGGACCATCGTTTACGATGGTGGTGGGTAGTTCTCTTATGGTTATTCTTAAGTGAAAGAGAAATACGTTTTTATTTCCGAATTACTCAATCACATTCTTCTCAACAAGTGATTCTATAAATTCCACAATATCAGCTTTTGCTTCGTCGCGGTTGATGTCGAAGTTCTCACAGATTTTATCTGTAAGCTCGTCTATGGTTCTGCCTGTTTCAAGTTCTTCCCACAAAATAGCACTGACGGGGTTTAAAACTACAATATCAGACGAGTTTTCTGCTGTTACGGGTATGGCGAGATGTTCACCGGCAATTTCGCGCAAAACGTAACCGGGTTTTAAACAGTATTTTTTATTATCCATAGCTCAACACGCTCCGAAATACTTTGTTAGTTATAGTATACCACACTTGTTTAAAAATTCAATACACTACAAGTTGTGGTCTTTCAAAAATCCGACACAATTTTACAAAAAAAACACTCGATAAAAAGTTAAAAATCCCTTGAATTTATTGACTTTTTCTAAAAAATGGTGTAGTATACTCTTAATAATGGGATAGTGGGTAGGTATCTAATGAAGCAGAATTACGCTATATGCGGTAAACGGATTTCAATTGAATCTCCGCTACCATTAACCGAGCACGAAAACTTCAGTGTTTTCGCGGTTGATGGGGGAAATGCCGATATTAAAATAACCTATCACGTGGGTGAAAAGTTGCCCGAAATTCCCATTAATTCCAAAGAAACTCCCGTAGGTGCGTTGGTTTCGTGGGATGGTGACAATATTTTCCGTCATAACCCCATGGGTGTTGCGGAAGGTGCCCTTTCTTGCTACAAAATCACCGACACATCACAAAGTAAGGTTTATTTTACGAATCAGAGCTACTCCGTTATGTCGGATTTTCGCTATATGTGGAATTCGGTGTCGCTTGGTCAGTTGTTTTTACCTTTCAAAATACTTTTGTTTCACGCATCATATATTTCAGTAGATGGTGGGGCGGTATTGTTCAGTGCACAGTGTGGTGTTGGTAAAAGCACTCAGGCGGAACTTTGGCGCAAGTATATGGATGCCCAGGTTATAAACGGCGACAAAGCCGGTGTTTCCGTTGAGGAAAACGGTGTTTTTGCTCATGGATTACCTTTCTGCGGTACGAGTGGTATCTGTAAAAACAAGACCTTACCCCTTAAAGCAATAGTCCTTTTAAGTCAGGCTCCCGAGAACAAAATAAACCGTGTTACAGGGATTCAGGCAATACAGAGCCTTTTGGGTAATATTTACCTTGATTTTGTGGCTCCCGCTGAAACCCAACAATGTGTTGACACTCTCATTGACCTTCTTTCAAAAGTTCCTGTTTATCATCTCCAATGCACCCCCGACCAAAAGGCGGTAGAGTGTCTTGCAAGAGAGTTAGGAATCAGGAATCGAGAATGAGGAAGGTTGGGACCTGCAGTCGGCAATTATAATCGGCGCTATGCGCCCCGAAATTTTGCATTTTGCATTTTGCATTTTGCATTCAACCAAAAGGGTTTGTGCATATGACAAATTCATTAAATTACGACTTCTTCATAAACCACCTTTTTGCAAAGGGTTCCGAAAAAGGCACACCAATTTCGGGCACGTTTGAGTTAACGCCAAGGTGTACACTCAATTGCAAAATGTGTTATATACATCGTAGCCCCAATTCTTGCGAGGCTATTGAACGTGAGAAGCCTACCGAATGGTGGCTCAATTTAGCGAGGGAAGCTCGCAAAGAGGGAATGCTACTGTTACTTTTAACAGGTGGCGAGCCCCTTTTAAGAAGCGACTTTGAAGAAATTTATCTTGAATGTCGCAAAATGGGTTTCTTGGTGTCAGTAAATACCAACGCGACCCTTATTGACGATAAAAAGGTTAAGTTCTTTGCGGAAAATCCACCACAGAAGCTTAACATCACCCTTTACGGCACTTCTGAGGAAACTTATGGTAATCTTTGTGGTGACAAGGGTGCATTTAAAAAAGTTATTTACGCTATAAAGGCTCTTAAAGAAGCCGGCGTTAATATAAAACTCAATTATTCTATAAACCCTTACAACAAGGACGATATGCTGAAGGCTTACGATTTTGCTAAAGCGTTGAATCTTCATATTCAACCCGTCAGCTATATGTTCCCGCCCCTTAGGGCATCCTGTGAGGGTGAAGCGGTGAGGTTGTCAGCCGAAAGTGCGGCACAGGCACACTTTGATTGGCAACGGCACCACTTGGGCGATGCAGATTTCATTAAATATCTGCACCATATAAAATTGGGCGAATCTCCCGAGGAATTCGGTGAGATTTGCGTTGACAAAACCGGCGAAAAAATCAACTGCCGTGCAGGGTCAACTGTTTTCTGGGTAACCTGGGACGGTAAAATGACCCCCTGCGGTATGATGCTTACCCCGTCGGTAGAAATTAACGGTTTCAACGCCGCGTGGCAATATATCCGCGCAGAGCGAGGGAATATAATACTTCCCGCCGAGTGTAAAAACTGCAATTTGCGCAAAACCTGTGATGTGTGCGCCGCAGTAACATTTGCGGAAACAGGGAAGTATGACGGTGTACCCACTTACGTATGTCAGAAGGCTAAGGAGTACAACCGACTTTGTAATAATTTTTTATTATCTTTTAATTCATAATCAAAATGGAGGTAAAAAAGATGAAAACTTCAAAAAGAGTCATTTCATTAGTGCTTACTGCAATAATGGTTTTGACATCGTTTGTTGTTGCCATTCCAACATTCCTTGTTGAAGCTGACGCTGCCACATCTATTACAGATGCGACAACTGGTATGGTTGTAACACAGGAACGTGTTGTGGGAACTGATGGTTCTTACAAAACAACATACGATAACTATGCGGCTGCGTACCTTAATGGTGCGAGCACTCCTACTAACATAGTTATCCCGGGTCTTAATGCGGCTCAGGACTATGTTATTCAGGGTATGACATACTATCCCGAGAGGGACTGGATGCTCGTTACTGCATACCATAACGTTGCAGATGGCGAAACAACACAGTCAAGTAAAGTTTTCGCTCTCGATGCTGCAACAGGTGAATTTGCAGCAATGTTCTCGTTCGTTAACACTGATGGTACTGAAAACACAGACCACGGTGGTGGTATTGCGTGTTCTGAACACAATATTTACTACTCCTGCGGTGATAAGGACAGAAAAGTTGCTTACGCACCTCTTGATGTATTAAAAAATGCACCCTTGGGTCAGCATACAAAGATTCAGCTTGTTGACGCAATTGACTTTGTTGAGATTGGTTCAATCTCTGCCAATAGTAAAACAGCGTATTCAGCTTATGTTTGCTATGACGAAGGCGTTCTCTGGATGGGTAACTTCTATGACGTAGGTGCGGACCTTGCTGGTATTACCATTGCAGCGGCTGACTATAGTTGCCCCTCAAACAACGACTACAACTCAATGGTTTTCGGCTACAAGCTTGCAGGTAACTCTTCCGCTGAAGAGTGGGATCACCTTAAGGGTAAATTCCGTAACCTTTTTAATATAGCTACCGCTTCCGGTACAAGTACCGCAAATGATTCTACATTTACATGGAATGCTTACCAGAATGGTAATGAATTAAGTATCAACGGTAATATTACGGCGCCTACAGCAACTGTTGGTGAATTTATCGGTAACAACTTTGCTTCATTTGCATTGACCGAAGGCGTTAACTACACAATTGAGTTTACATCTACTAATATCAATACCGATATGTATATGTGGTCTCCGATAGGTACACATTGTAATGTTAAACAGTCAAGTCAGACTACAATTACACAGCTTGAAGACGGCAGATACCGCTTTAGAATGGATTTCATCGCCGGTCTTAAGCCCACCGGTGCCGACAGTGGTTGGCCTACAACCCAGAGCACTGACGGTTCATATACCGGTACATATAATATTCGATTCGACCAGGACTATATTGTTGCCGGCGAAACAAGAGAATTTGCTATTACCGATATTAAAATTGCACAGACCAATACACACGCAAACGCAGAGGATGCTTACGATGTAGGTTCAAAGGGAGATCCTTCATACTCCCTTGCCCTCAGCAATGGACTTAAAGACGTTCAGTACGCAACTGTTGATAATGGTAAGCTTTACCTCAGCCGTTCCTACGGTTCAGGTGCAGGTAACTCAATAAACTTCGGTTTCGGTGACAGTAGCTATCTTACTATTGCCGATATTGACCTTTCACAGCCTGGTACTGTACCCGTTACTATCAGTACAAAGAGCACTGACTCTCTCGACAAGACAGTTATGGCTTATGATATATCTGATGTCTCTAACTATGCTATGATGCCCATGTCAGAGGGGCTTTGCGTTATCGAGGGTAACATCTTTATCACCTTTGAAGGTGCCTCCAATAAATACCTTAATGAAAGTTCAGGTCTTACATCAATTGGTAACTGCGAAAAGCCCGTTGACGTTATCTGGCAGCTTGATCCCTACGAGCTCATGGAAACAACCGTTGTTGAGCCCGAAGAAAGCATTTATTATGAAAAGGTAATGTCTCTTAGTGAAATCAAAGACGGTGAAGAGTATATCATCGTTCACGAATCACAGAGGAAAGACCCCGTTACACAGAAAAACTACCTTTATGCCCTTAATGCTGACGGTAACTTTAAGGATTATAAGCTCTCAAAGAGTACCGCAGACGCTATCAAGGGTTATAATGGTATGATAGGTCACCCCATCAGCTATTATTCTATTGAAAATATAGATGATAAAGAAATTCTTTATCTTGAAGAGCCTGAAAAGGACGATGTCGAAGCAGTTCGTTGGGAGCTTACAAGAACTGCAGATAAAAGATACAGATTCAAGAATGCGGAAACATATTTTGCAAACTGTAACTATCTATTCTTTAACCAGAATTCCATTTCAATGATGCCTAGAAATGCTACTACCTACCTTGATAACATGGCTATTCAGGAATCCGGTAACGGCAAAGGTGGTTTCTGGATTTCAAATGCCGAAACTTTCTTCCTTTGGTGTAATGATGGTACCACGCCCTATTATAACCAGAAAATTAACTCCCACTATATCACAAACAGCGGTTCTACACCCATGTATTCCGGTATTTCAGAGATTCCCGGTACAATGCACTGCGATGCTCTTAACTTGAGCGGAAACAATATCCTTGGTGGAGCTGTTTTAACCGGAGCAGAGAGCTTCTACGAAGATGGTGTGTTCTACATTTACCGCCGTGTTGTTGACTCGGTTGCTTCCACTTACGAAAGCCGTGTTTACACAGACCTAAATGCTGAGCTTCAGGAAGACGGTACATACGAGGTTACTCTTGAAACCTACGCTATTTCTCCCAACCACTATCAGTACGTTGGTGAAAGACTCACAGACTATATTATTGTTGCAGATACTTCTTCATCAATGGAAAGTACCGGTAGTACGGGTATAGCTGAATTCAATGGCAGCCTTTCTGTTGCTTCATTGAGTCTTGAAGCTAATACCTCTGGTGATGCGGGTAAAGGTGTTAATGGTTATGCTTTTAGCAACCCGGAAGAGGATATTTATATTAAGCATAGCGACGGAAAATACTACAAGGTTTATCTTGCAATTAATACTACTGAACTTAGTACGTTCCTTGGTGGTGTAACCAAGATCAGACAGTACTATTGGGCGTATTATATTGCCGATGACGGACTTTATTATGTCTTACAAGATACAGAAAGTGGTATCACGGGCACTGTACAAGGTGGCGTGTGGCCCGGTATAACATACAGTCAATTCAAATCTAACGTTGATAACGCTCAAAACTATTCTGATTATTCAGCCCAAACGTCTAACGGTACCAGACGAAGTGAGGATGTTTATATTGGTCCCCACTACCGATTCGATGAATCTACAGATAGTTACGCTAAAGAGCACGTTCGTCTTGATACATTAAAAACAGCAGTAACCGATCTTATCGGTGATATTGCGTCACAGAATCCAAACAACAGAATTGCTCTTGTTCAGTATGGTGCAGATGGTTCAACCGGTTACTATAACACAAGCGGTAACCTTGTTAACACAGGCTTTACGGATGCGTTCTGGAGTGCAAGTAATGCCTCAGGTCTTCAGTCTAAGGTTTCTGCTCTCGGAATAACCGCTCAGACTAACAACAGCGGTATAGAATTGGCTTGTGCAAACAACATTATTTCAAACTCAGGTATTAACTATAAAGCCGGCGGTGACAGAAACGTTGCAATTATTTTCGTTACTGATGGTATTCCCGGGCAAGATAGTAGTGCTACATCAACAACAGCAACTAACGCGGCAAACGCAGTTATTCAGCAGGCTTTGACTGCTAAAAACAATGGTGCATTCGTTTACACTGCGCTTTTGGGTAATAACGAAGTAAGCGGATTTAATAAAAAGAACTATATTGACGGCGTTTCAAGTAAGTATGCTGCTGCCGAAAGCATTACAGCCCTTGGTGGTATGAGCGTTGACGGCGTTAACTACTCAATCAGCTTGGCATCTACTACTATCAACAACTTCCTTGACTTCGGTGCTATTACAACTGAAGAGGTTAAAACAAATGCGGCAGTCGGTCTTGATAACCTTGATGCTAACTCATATCTCCGTGAGCAGTTGAGTGATGCTTTCAAATTCCCCGAGGATGGTAGTTATTCTGTTAAGGTTGACCTTGTTACAGGTGCTTTCGACGAAATCGGTCGTTTCTCCTTCAAGGATTCTGAAGAAGAAATTGCTGCAAACGCAACAGATGCTGCAAAGATTGTATGTAACACAGACGTTGCTAACAAAACAATCACAGTTACAAATTATCACTATGGTGATGAATACATTGCTAAAAACAGACAGACAGAAGGTAGAAAGCTGAGAGTTACAATCAGCGGTCTTCTTGCTGACGAAACAAAGCAGATTCGTAACACATCAATCAACAATACCGATACAACCGGTCTTTATAAGACAAAGGGCAATATGGATAACAATGTGGAATTCAAAATGTTGCCCACATCATACTTTAACATCCCCGAATATACATACGTTCTTGACTACGGTCTTCCCATGTATGACGATGATGTTAACGGTACACTTAAGTCGGTTAGTGCAAACCTTAAGGCACAGCGCGATTCTGACGGAAATCTCGCTTATAAGAGCGAGTCTGAAAACGGTCTTGTTGGTATTACCAACAACAACCTTGACCTTATCTATAAGTCAACTCCCACAAACTTTGCGGACTCAGGTTATTGTCTCATCCAGCGTGATGACGGCACTTATGACTGGTTCGAAATCAAAGTAGTTCCTGCATCAAACGTTCTTTTCGAAGAAAATTATCTTAATGATAAAGCCGGTTCAGGTGCTGCTTGGGGTTCCGAAGGTACAACAAATAAAAATTATCAGTCAATTACAAACAACGAAACCGATGTTTATGGTTACGATAGCGTTTACGCTAACAGAGCTAACACTCACTCCTACGGCAGTGCCGCAAAAGCAACTGTAACTACATCTTCAAAACGCAGTACTACAAAGACATTTGACTTTATTGGTGACGGTCTTGATCTTATCTCTGCTTGTGGCGCAAACACCGGTATTATGATTGTTAAAATCAGCGGTGGCGACCTTAAGAGTCCCAGAGCATACATTGTTGATACCTATTATGATGGTGCTCATGTAAACAGCAGTGGTCTTGCTTGTCAGACACCCGTTGTAAACTTCAGAGGTAACCACGGTACATACACAGTTGAAATAACAGCTGCATACCTTTCAAATGCAGGTGCACTTAATGCGAAATCTGTTAAAGGCACTGCAACCGGTAAGCTTGCAGGCAAAACAGGTGTTCCCGTAGACGAAGCAAAAGCTAAGGCTATGATTAATGACCTTGGTATCGACCTTGGTAACGCAGACCTTGAACTCGTATGGTTTGATGACAACTCAATTCTTAACGGCGGTACAGGTGCTAAGGGCAACGTTAAGAGAAATAGAGCCGGTGAAACAATAACTTCACTTAATTGTTATGTTGACGGTTTCCGTACATACAATCCTCTTGAAACTGCTAACGATGACTATATTGAAAACCAAAAAGACGCTCAGTATATCAACGTAATTGACAGTCTTGCAAATAACCAGATTGGTACTGGTACAGCATCAATCGATGGTATCGCTTATGTTACAAGCACACTTGCACCCGATGCCGAAACAGGTTCAATTCCCGCACTTTCATTTGCAAATTACCAGAGCGTAGGTCCTCAGAACGAGCTTTATCTCAATGGTCAGTCAAATGCTATTGTTCTTAAAGTTCAGCTTCCTGCACCTACATCAAAAGTACAGCTCGGTCTTCGTGCTGTTACAGGCACAGCAACTGTTAAAGTTGGCTCTGTTGAGTTCCCGGTTAACAGTGCAACGGAAATGTACTATGATGTTACAAACTGTGTAACAGTTGATAACTTAGGTATTGCAACAATCACAATTCAGAACACAGGCTCAGGTGTTCTTGCAGTTAACAACATCAAACTTACCGGTGATGCAACTGCAACCGTTCTTGAAGAAGGCGACCTTCAGCAGGCAGCAATGTTTATGGCTGCACCTGCAGAGGATGCTGAGATTATTGACGGTGTTGTTACACCCATTGTTCCCGATGAACCTGTTATTCCTGATAACGGTGGCGACGACACAACAGGTGATGACACAACAACTCCTGACGGTGGCGATGATAATACATCCGGCGACAACAGCGGTACAACCGGTTCATTTATCGAACAGCTTATTGCTATGATTATTGAATTAATCAAAAGTATTTTCACATTTTTACCTGTAGGGGAGGTTATGTAATTGAATATGTATATTAAACCCAGTGCAATGTTTATTACTGCCTCCGGCACAGCGGGTATGGGAGTTTCTTGCTCCACAACTCGTGAGGATATTGATCTTATCAAGGAAATCCTCGGAATTACTGATATGAAAAACGCTTTCTCAATTAATGAGGCTTGCGAAGAACAGTACGACATGGTTGAGTATTGTAAGTTCACATCAGTCGAAAACGGTTCAATGAAAATTTTAACAAGCTGATAGAAAAAATCCTCTCGCTTCGGCGAGGGGATTTTTTAAATACGAAATTCAAAATGCAAAATTAAATCGGCACGAAGTGGCCCAACACTCCTTTCTCTAACTACTTACTGAAAATTCCATTGACTTACTTTTGCATTTATAGTATTATATATACTGTAATATTATGGGAAAGTGGGGTAATATGCGTGATTGACATTCACTGCCATATTTTGTATGGTGTTGACGACGGTGCGGATACCCTTTCTGAAACCCTTGAAATGGCTAAAATGGCTTACCGTAACGGTACAAGAGTTATTGCTGTTACACCCCACAGTAACACTCCCGGTTCCCGACGTAATTTCTGGAACGATGGGCTTAAGGACCGTTTTCTTGAAGTTAAAAAAGCTATAAAAGAGGCGGGAATCCCTGTGCAGATTTTATCGGGACAGGAGATTTTCGGTAAAGGTGAGGTTGCTGAATTCCTTAAAAACGGTGATTTAATTACCCTTAACGGTTCGCGATATCCTTTAATTGAATTTCCTTTTAAAGAGCGTAGTGAAAACATTTTCAAAAAGTTGGAGAGCGTTCTTGCCGAGGGTTTTGTGCCCATTGTGGCGCATCCTGAAAGATACGAGTTTGTTACCGAAAACTTTGAGTCACTTTTAAAACTTAAAAAAATGGGATGCCTTTTGCAGATTAATACGGGCAGTCTTGAAGGTAACTTTGGCAGGGGTGCTAAATTGAACGCTAAAAAAATGCTTAATCACCACACAGTTGACGTGGTGGCAAGTGATGCTCACAGTCCCTATATGCGTGCCCCCATTCTTGCGGATGCTCACGAATATATAAGCGAAAATTATTCTACGGATTTAGCCGACAGACTTCTTTTAAGAAATCCCAAGGCAATACTTGAAAATAAAACTATCTGAGAGGTAATAAATAATGAGAATTTTAAGAGTGGTTGCAGTTTTGCTTTTTGTTGTTACTACTGCCCTTTACATCTATTTTTCAGTAACCGAAAAGCTTAAAACAGATAATTCAATACCTGTCATTACCCTTGAGGAAGAAGTTCTTGAAGTGGATATTAACGCTACTAACAATGACCTTCTTAAGGGCGTTACCGCTTTTGACGAAAAAGACGGCGACATTACTGACAAGGTTATTGTTGAATCTCTTTCAAATTTCATTGAGCCCGGCTGCTGCCGTATAACCTATGCGGTGTGCGACTCCAACAACCACGTGGCAACTGCCACACGTAAGGTGCGTTACGTGGGCTACGAATCACCTAAATTCTCTTTGGAAGAGGATTTGTGTTTCTCAATTTACGAAAGACTCAACCTTAAAAATATCATTACCGCCACAGACTGCATTGATGGTGACATTACGGATAATGTAGTTGTTTCTTCCGAGGACTACACAAGCGCAATTGCGGGTGTGTTCACGATTCAGGCAACGGTTACAAACCGTAAGGGTGACTCCTCGGTGGTTAATATGAACCTCTTTGTTGAGGATTTGGATTTATCCGCTCCCGAAATTGAACTTACAGATTATCTTATATATTTAGAACCGACAAGTAAAGAAATCGATTTCGAAAAATATATTGTTGGTGCCGAGGATGAAAGAGGCAACGATTTAACAGATAAGGTTCAGGTTCAGAAGGGTAAAATCGATACAACAAAACCCGGTACCTACTCGGTGCATTATAGGGTTACAGATAAAAACGACGTTGAAGGCCATACAGTTCTGACTGTTATTGTGGAGTGAAGAGAAAATGGAAGAAAAGAAAATTACTTTAGAATGGCATAGTATATTTAAAGATGTCATCAAAAATTTCTGGATTATAGTTTTAGCCGCCATAATGGGCTTTATGGGTGTTAAAATTATTACCAGTAGTGTTTACACTCCCGAATATACTTCTACTGCTACAATAGTTGTTACTGCTAAGGGTAACGCTTCAAGCTCACTTTATGGTGTTTCTGTTGAAATGGCGGAAATTTTCTCAAAGGTCTTCGTAGACCCCACTATGAAGGAAAAGGCGGCAGCACACCTTGAACGTCAGTCCTTTGACGGAAGTATAAGTGCAAGAGTTTTAACAGACACAAACTTTGTTGAACTTAAGGTTACAAGCCACAGTCCACAGACCTCTTATGAGCTCTTGACTGCGGTTTTAGAGGTGTATCCCGATTTATCCGCAAGTATTTTTGAAAATGCGGTTATAAACGTACTTAAGCACCCCTCAATGCCCAAAAATCCCTCAAACTCAGTACCTATCGACAACAGAAATCTTATAATGATTCTTTGTGCAGGTGTTGCTCTTGTGGCAATTATTGGAATTTCTGTTTTGAGAGATACAGTTAAAAACGAAGCTATTTTCAATAATAAAATTGACTCCAAGCTTATTGGTGCAATTCCCCACGAAATTAAAAACAAATCACTTAAAGACCGTGTTAAACGTAAGGAGAAGGGCTTGTTTATTGACGGCAACCCCTACATAAGCCTTCGTTTTGCCGAAAACTTCCACAAGATTGCGGCAAAACTCGAGTACATGAAGTTAAGGCACGGGGATAAGGTTTTCGCCATAACAAGTGTTGCAGAAAACGAAGGTAAATCTACAATTGCATCTAATATCGCGGTTTCACTTGCTCACAAGGGCAATAAGGTTGTGCTTGTTGACCTTGACGGTAAAAAACCCGCTCTTTATAAGATTTTCGGCGCAAAGTACATTGAAAAAGCCGAACTCGGTAAACTTCTTAATGGTGAGATTGAGCGTAGTGAATTCAGACTCAGACGTTATAAAAAGAGTTCACTTTCACTTGCAATTAACGTAAATGCATATCCCGACAACTACCTCTGGATTGAAAGTGGTGTTGCCAAAGAGGTAATAGAGGCTCTCAAGGAGCAGGTTGACTATATTATCATAGACACCGCACCCCTTTCCGTTGACTCAACAGTTACGGATATTGCAAAATTCGTTGACCAGACAATGCTTGTTGTAAGAACCGACAAGGTAAGAAGTACCGCTATTAACGATGCCATTATTACTATTGGTGAGGTTGGCGGAAACTTCGCAGGTTGTATCCTTAACGACGTATTCCCCGACTTTGCATTCTTTGGTATTGCAGGTGCCGAGGATAATGGTGGTTACTACTACAGTAAAAAAGGTTACGGAAAAAGTTATAACAGCTACGGCAAATATGCTGCATCAATAAAGTCTGACACAGATGCAGACGATGATGAATACATCTGACCCCGAAGGAAGTGATAAGTATGAGTATGGATGATAAAAAGAACGGTAAGTCCAAAGTTGTAGACACAGGTAAAATCTTTGTTTACTTCGGCGACTTTTTCAAAGGCTTTAAAAAATTCTGGTGGGTAATAATTGTTTGCGCTATTATTGTGGGCGGTTTTAAATTCGTCAACACCCAGCGTAAGTACGTACCCCTTTACACTTCAAAGGCGACATTTACAGTTAGCACTCAGCAAAATACTTCCTCGGTAAATGGTATTTCTGCATATTCTTTCTTCTACGATTCCTCTACTGTTAACCAACTCGTGAAAACCTTCCCATATATTATGGGTAGTAACGTTCTTCGTGACTCTATCTGCGAAGATTTGGAAATTTTATATATTCCCGTTGACCTTAAGGTTTCATCGGACACAGGTTCAAATATGTTTACTCTTACTGCAACGGGTCAGGACCCTCAGATGACCTACGACGTGCTTTTATCTGCGGTAGAGAATTACCCTGCGGCGGCAAAATATGTTGTTGGTAACGTTAAGCTCAAAATGATTACAACTCCCGACGTTGCAACAGAGCCCTCAAACAGAGCCGATTCACTTAAACAGGGTGGTAAAGGTCTTGGATTTGGTGCTGTAATTGGTCTTTGTTGGATTTTCCTCTATGTTATTCAGCGTAAAACCATCAAGGTTAAAAAGGAAGTACAGGCTCAGCTTAACTGTGATGCATTGGGTGTTATCCCCGAGATTTCTCATAAAAAGAATTCCAAGAAAGTCGAGAAAAATATTCTCTTTACAAATAAGGGCGTAAATAAAGGCTTTATGGAATCCTTCCGTGTGCTCAGAAGTATGGTTATCAACTCCCTCAGCGAGGAAGAAAAGGTTATTATGGTTACAAGCACTGCCCCTGGTGAAGGTAAAACAACTGTTATTTCAAACCTTGCTCTTGCAATGGGTGCTTATGGTAAAAAAGTGCTTTTAGTTGATGCAGACTTGCGTAACCCCAGTGTTGCAAAGCTCTTTAAATTAGATGTTGATGCCCTTGACTACTCAATAAATACTGAAAAGTACAGAATTGCTGAGTTGAATGACTATAAGATTTCATTTATGAACATCAAGTCAGATAACAACTATCATAAATTTATGAATGCTAAGGAAATCAAAAGCATTCTTAATGCGGTTCGCGATGATTATGATTACGTGCTTGTGGATACTCCTCCTTGTGGACTTGTTTCCGATACAATGTACGTTGCTCAGGCTTCCGACGCAGCTATTTACGTTGTATATCAGGATACTATAAGAGTTTCCAAAATTCGAAGCGGTCTTGACGGACTTATGTCTACAAATGTAAGACTTCTTGGTTGTCTTATTAACGGCGCAAAAGATGGTATTACTGGTTACGGACATAATGATGGCTATGGTTACGGCTATGGCTATGGTTATGGATATGGTAAATACGGCAAGTATGGTTACGGCTATGGCTATGGTTATGGTGAATCCGGTAAAAAGAAACATCATCACAGACATTAATTTATGAAAGGCGAAAAATATGGCGGTAACAGAGAATGCTTCCAATAAAATAGAACAGATTCTTCTCGATTTACTTGCTAATTCGTTGTTCAAGGTGGGTCGCGAGATTACTTGTGACAGCGTAAAGTGGCCCCTTGTATGGCACGAGGCATATTCACAGGCCGTGACGCTTATTGCCTTTTCAGGCTCAACTCCTGAAAACTGTAGTGAACAGTTTCTTTTAAAAATGCGTGGCACGTTACAGAATGATATGCGACGGGTTATGCATGTTAACAAAGAACATTTGAAACTTCATAAAATAATGACCGAGGCGAAAATACCTTACGTTATTTTAAAAGGTGTTGCCTCTGCAGCCTATTATCCCGACCCTCTTTTGAGAGTTATGGGTGACGTGGATTTTCTTGTTAATGAGAGTGATGTTCCAAGTGCTTGTGAGGCGCTCGAGAGAAACGGCTTTACAAGAAACCCAAAAGAACACGAAAAACACATTGTTTATTTTGATGATGGTGGCAATTTTGAAATGCATATAACCCCCGCAGGTGTTCCGAAAGGTGCCGAAGGAGATAAGGTGAGAGAACTCCTTAAGGGTATTGTTGAAAATTCAAAAACCCTTGAAACTGCATTCGGTACTGTGGTTGTGCCGTCGGATTTCCATCACGGGCTTGTAATATTACTACACACCTGTTGCCATTTTACAAGCGAGGGTATAGGACTTCGTCAACTTTGTGACTGGGCGGCTTTTGTATCACACTTTACTGACGAGAAGTTTTGCTACTTGTTTGAAGAAAAACTTAGGTCAATAGGCTTGTGGCGGTTTGCTCAGGTTCTGACTCAGGTTTGTACGGAGTGTGTAGGTCTTCCTGAACGTTCATTTACTGGCGATTGTGATGGTGTGCTTATAAAAGACTTTACTGCCGATATCTTTAAAAGCGGAAATCTTGGGCAGAAGAACGCTACAAGCGTGCAGGAAAGCGTTCTTTCGCAAAAGGACTCACGAAAATCATTTTTAGGTAATTTTATATCCTCGGTTAATGAAATAGTATATTTCTATTGGAACTTTACCAAGAAGTTTAAGATATTATTACCCTTAGGATGGTTGTTTTTCGGTGGGAGATATATTATCCGCTCTCTTATTGGTAAGCGGCCTAAAATCAGTGTAAAAAAACTTAAAGACCGTACCGATGCACGGAACAGTCTTTATGAAGAAATTAAATTGTTTAAAGAATAAAAAATGTCTGAGCAACTGCTCAGACATTTTTTGTTAATTACAATCAAATTTTTAAAGAAAATTTGCTGCCAAATCAAGAATTTGGTAGCAAAACAGTGTGTTTTACACTGTTTCGACTAACTATTATCGTTATAAATTAAGAAATTCTTTCCTGCATTGGTCCTGAATGCCGAAATGCTCTACAACTGCCCAGAGATTTTCATCTGTGATTGTGTTGATTCTTTTGCCGCTTGCAGTTGCTATCATATATAACTGAGCGGCTTTTTCAACAGTTTCAATAATACCGAAAGCGTCGTCCAGATTATTACCCGCACCATAAATGCCATGGATGCTCCAAATAACAATTCGGAAATCCTTCATTTTTTCGGCAGTGGCAATACCGATTTCGTTATTACCGCATACCATCCAGGGAAGTAAACCGATACCTTCGGGGAAAACAACGATACATTCAGTGCACATTTCCCAAAGGGTATGGGTGAATTTCTTTTCATCGAGCTCGTGAATGTGATTCATTGCAAGTGTGTATGTGGGATGCGAGTGCATAATCACTCGATTGTCAGGGTTAACCTTGAGTCTTGCGATATGGCTCATAAGGTGTGCAGGAAGTTCGGAGGTGAACTCACTACCGTCTGCATAGCCCCAAAGAAGTTCAGCGGTGGTACCATCTTCAGCTATACGGATAATACCAAGGTTGGTTTCAGGATCGTTTTCGACGTTTTTAAAATATTTACCCGTTCCTGTTACAATAAAAATTTTACCGATAAGTTCAGTTGCATCAAAACCGGTGGGGATTTTACGTATAACGTTATTGAGGTCAAGATATTCTGCAACTTCTTCCTCTTGGAGCAAATAGCTTATGTTACCGCCATTTCTTTCGTCCCAACCAAGACGATACATGTTAGCGGTCATTCTTTTCATTTCCGTTACAAAGGGTGACGTAAAAATGTTTTTCATACTCGTTTCACCAAAACCTTTTGTTCATATTCTTTAATTTTGGGAAGGTAAGATACTTCTACACCTTCTCTTACAAGATATTCTGCCCAAATATCACCGAAAGGTGCAGTTTTTATTTCTTCCTGAAGGCACATAAGGTCAGTGAATTTACTGTCTTCCTGAAGTTTTTTGAGTTCCTCGGTGGGTAAAAGGAGCGCGTTGAGAAGTGCTTTCTGCACATTTCTTACACCTGTAACCCAAGCGGAGATACGGTTTATTGACGCATCAAAGAAGTCTGTTGCGATGAACACGCGGTCAAGTGCATCGTGGCATACGATCTCCTTGGCGATTTCTTTGGTTTCATCATCAAACAATACCACGTGGTCAGAGTCCCAACGTACGTTACGTGTGACATGAAGGGCAATTTTTTCATTGAAAAGAAGTAAAGACGAGATTTTGTCGGAAACAAGTTCGGTAGGATGATAGTGACCATTGTCCATAAGGGGAGTAATGCCGTTTTTGGTTGAGTAAGAAAGGCAGAACTCGGAGGAACCTACGGTGTAACTTTCAAGACCGATACCGAAAACCTTGGACTCAAGGGTTACGTATACCTTTGATTTGTCGTAAGGTGTGTTGAGGATTTCATCAAGTGATTTCTTGAATCGCGCACGGGGAGAAACCCTGTCTGCAGGGATATCCTTGTAACCATCCGGAATCCAGATATTCATAACTGAGGGAATGCCTGTTTCATTTGCGAAATATTCGGCAATTTTAAGGCAACAAATACCATGCTCAACCCAGAATTTACGCACCTCTTCATCAGGAGATGAAAGGGTAAGGTTATCCTTAACCTTCGGATGTGAGAAATAGGTAGGATTAAAGTCGATACCCATATTACGCGCTTTTGCAAACTCAACCCATTTTTTGAAATGCTTGGGTTCGAGAGCGTTTCTGTCAGCAAATTCGCCGTCCTCAAAAATAGCATAACAAGCGTGAAGATTAAGTTTCTTTTTACCGGGAATAAGTGAGAAAGCTTTGTCTATATCTGCCATAAGTTCCTCGGGTGTGGTGGCTTTTCCGGGATAATTACCAGTTGTCTGAATGCCGCCCGAAAGAGTTGCGGGACTGTCAAAGCCAGTAACGTCATCACCCTGCCAACAATGGACAGAAATAGTAACATCTTTAAGTTTGTTGAGCGCTGCTTCTGTGTCAACGCCGAGGTCTGCATAGATTTTTTTTGCCTCATCGTATCTGGACATAAAATAACCCCTTTTCACTGAAATAACATCAAAATAGAACTAGATTATACCCTGTATATCAGCAAAAGTCAATGAAACAAACGCACGAAAAATGTCATTTCGGAACATTTTTTTTGATTTATCATAATATGCTTTAAAAACATAATTTTATGGGGTGATTTTTATGACTAAAACAATATTGCCCGTTTCGTTTTTTCTGGGTGCTAATAATAAACTAAAGTATTGCTCACTTTTCGGTGAAATATACAATCCCTACGAAAAAGGGTTCAATATTATTTTAAAAGGCGGTCCGGGAACGGGTAAATCTACGCTAATGAAAAAAATTGCAAGAAAACTTGATGACAAAGGTTATTTTACGGAACGGGGTTTTTGTAGCGCAGACCCATCTTCGTTAGATGCGGTGATTGCTCCTGAAATCGCCTTTTCAATTTTTGATGGAACTTCGCCCCACGTTATAGAACCCACTTTACCAGGGGTTACGGAACATATTGTTGATTTGGGTGTGGCTTGGAACAGGGAACTTCTAAAAGAACACATAAATGAAATAGGAGAACTCACTAAAGCTAATAAAGCGCAACATAAAAAGGTAGCGGATTTTATGAGAGCAGCATCCCACATAGAAACACAGAGTGTGCTCATTTGCTCGGGATTCATTGATAAAGAAAAGGTGCTACGATACGCAAAACGCCTTTGCGCAAGAATATTGCCGCCTAAAAAGGAAAAACGGAAGGGTAAACTGAAAAAACGATTTTTGTCAGGTGTAACCCCCGATGGTATCAGGGTATTTTACGAAACCCCCGTGGCACTTTCAGAGAAAATAATCACAATTGAGGACGAATTCAACGCCGTTTCCCCCTTTATAGTGGAATATGTATGTAATGAGGCTCTTGAGAAAGGTTACGATGTGTACGGATGCTTTTGCCCACTGTTTCCCGAATATAAACTTGAACATATTATTATACCGGAGCTTAAAATATCAATTTTCACGGAAAATCCGTACCATTATTCAATTGACGATGAAAGCAAAAGAGTGCACGTCACAAGGTTTTATAATATGGCTTTGTATGAGAAAAACAAAGAAAAATTAAAATTCCTTAAGAAAGCCAAAAAGGAATTAATTGACGAAAGTGTAAAAAAACTCATGCTCGCTAAAGACCTTCACGATAAGCTCGAAGAATATTATATAAACGCTACGGATTTTGACGTGATAAATGAGATAGGGGAGAAGATAATTAAAAGTATTTGAAAAATAGAAAGAGTTGCCAATCGGCAACTCTTTTTATTTGATATTAAATAGTTTCTTCGTATTCTCGCACGTAATATCAAGTACTGTCTGCGGGTCAATACCTTTAATTTCCGCGACCTTTTCGGCAATGTAGGGGATATATCCTGAATAATTCCTTTTACCCCTCATTGGTACGGGAGCCATATAGGGACAGTCCGTTTCAAGTAAAAGTCTGTCAAGGGGGAGCATTTCTGCAACCTCTACGGCTTTACGGGCATTTTTAAAGGTGAGTGCACCGCCGAGACCGATATACATACCAAGCTTCAGAATTTCCTCTGCCGTTTCGGGACTACCAGAAAAACAATGAAGAACACCCTTTGGCTTGTGTTTTTTCAGGATTTCTAAGGTGTCGCCGTGAGCCTCGCGGTCGTGGACAATTATGGGTAAATCCAACTCTTTGGAGAGTAAAATCTGGTTTTCAAAGAGTTCTTTTTGATTTTCTTTAGTATCCTGTCGCCAATAGTAATCAAGACCTATTTCACCGATTGCAACACATTTTTCATTTTTGGCAAGGCTTCGTAGGATTTCTATATAGTTTTCGGGTACCTTATCCGCTTCTTCAGGATGAATTCCGCAGGAGGTATAAATATAGTCATATTTTTTGGCAAGTTCAACGGAAAAAGCAGAACTTTCAATATCTGCACCACAGTTTATGATACCGCAAATGCCCGACTCTTTAAGGGAGCCGAGCATATTTTCGCGGTCGTCATTGAACGCTTTGTCTGTGTAATGTGCGTGGGAATCAAATATATTATTATACATCTTAGCTTAAGTTGGCGAAAATAATCCGAAACAGTTTTTTGAATGCATATTTTCGCCAATCCATTGTTAAAATACTCGTGAATCCGTCAAGCCTTGAAAAGGAATGCTTTCAGGCTATTTCGGATTGTTCTCGTCAACTTAACTGTGTACCTGCGGGAAGGCCTTCAACAAATGCAACCTTAACATCGTCTTCGGTAATTTCACCTGCAAGAATCATTCCGTGGCTTTCAACACCGCAAAGTGCTCTGGGTGCAAGGTTTGCAACAACAATAACCTTTTTACCGATAAGATCTTCGGGGCTATACCATTTTGCAATACCCGATGCTACTGTACGGGGTGTTTTTGTGCCGTCATTAAGTGTGAGTTCAAGAAGTTTCTTTGCACGTTTAATGGGTTTGCAATCAATAACCTCGCAAACTCTCAGTTCAACCTTTGCAAAATCATCATATTGAATTTCTGCAAGTCCAACAATTTCTTCTTCCTCGTCTTCTTCGGGTGTAGCAAGGGAAGCCTCAATTTCTGCAAGTGTCTTTTCTGCATCAAGACGTGAGAAAAGGGGCGTTGCAGTACCTACACTGTCACCTGCTTTAAGTGCACCGAATGTTGCAAGAGAGTCGAGAGTGTTGATATCAGTACCGATTTGCTCAAGGATTTTATCGCTTGTTTCAGGCATAAAGGGTTTAAGAAGAACTGCAACGAAGCGGATGCCTTCAAGAAGATTGTAAAGAACAGTTCCGAGTCTTGCTTTCTTTTCTTCGTCCTTTGCAAGTGCCCAGGGCATTGTTTCGTCAATGTATTTGTTGCAACGCTTTGCAAGGTCAAAAATCCTTGAAAGTGCATCGCTTACCTTGTAGGTATCAAGGAGTTTTGCAACCTGAGGAAGGGTTTCAAGAGCCATTGAAATAAGCTCGTCGTCAATATCCTCTTTAACGTCCGAGGGTTGAATAACACCGTCGAAATACTTGTTATTCATAGCAACGGTACGGTTAACAAGGTTACCAAGGGTGTTTGCAAGGTCGGAGTTGAAACGTTCAATAATTGTTTCGTAGGTAATTGTACCGTCCTGTGCGTGGGGCATTTCAGAAAGAAGGTAGTAACGCACCGCGTCAACACCAAAACGGTTGCAAAGGTCATCGGCGTAAATAACATTACCACGAGATTTACTCATTTTGTCATTACCGGAAAGAAGCCAGGGATGACCAAAAACCTGTTTGGGAAGGGGCTCACCGAGTGCCATAAGCATAATGGGCCAGTAAATTGTGTGGAAACGAAGAATATCTTTACCGATGATGTGCACATCTGCAGGCCAGTATTTTCTATACATATCTGAATTTTCTTCAGTATCATAGCCAAGACCTGTGATGTAGTTTGAAAGAGCGTCAATCCATACGTAAACAACGTGTTTATCGTCAAATGAAACGGGAACGCCCCATTTGAATGTTGAACGGGAAACGCACAAATCCTGAAGACCGGGTTTGATGAAGTTGTTTATCATCTCTTTTTTGCGGCTTTCGGGATAAATGAAGTTAGGATTGCTCTCGATATATTCTTCAAGCTGTTTCTGATATTTGCTTAATTTAAGGAAATATGTTTCTTCCTTTTCTTTACGCACTTCTCTGCCACAGTCGGGGCATTTGCCGTCAACAAGCTGACTGTCTGTGAAAAAACTTTCACAAGGGACACAGTACCAACCTTCATACTCACTCTTGTAAATATCCCCTTTGTCATAAAGTTTTTTGAAGATTTTTTGTACGGCGGCTTCGTGATAGTCGTCAGTAGTACGTATAAATTTATCATAGGTTGTGTTAAGGCAATCGCAGATATCCTTGATTTCGCCCGCAACCTTGTCAACGTATTCCTTGGGTGAAACACCTGCCGCAGCAGCGTATTCCTCAATTTTCTGACCGTGTTCGTCAGTACCTGTCTGGAAGAAAACGTCATAGCCTTGCATTCGTTTAAACCTTGCCAAAGCATCGGAAAGAACGATTTCGTAAGAGTTGCCGATGTGGGGTTTACGTGAAGTGTACGCAATAGCAGTTGTAATGTAATAAGGCTGTTTGCTCATTTTCTTGTCTCCTAATCTAATTAGATATTCCACCTCTCGAATGGGAGAGGTGGTTTATAGTTATTGTATTATAGTATTATTCACTCTTTAAGTCAAGTTTAACCTTGCCTATTCCTTTAGCGTCAATGGTAACTTTAATATCACCCTTTTCGCCGTTGGTTCTTATCCAGAATGCTCTGTCGCCGCCAACAAGGGGAAATTCTGAAGGTCCGATAATTGAAGCGGCACCCTTTACTGTAACCTTAACGGCACTGTCTGCAAAGGGAACACGGTTGCCGTTCTGGTCTTTTGCCACAATTTCAATTCTTGTAGCATCGTATGTGTCGCCTTCGCGAAGAACGTAGGAATCCGCCTTTACGTCAATATGAAGGTCTGTTACAGCGGTTCTTGTAACTGTTGCAACACATTTACCGTCAATGTAACCTTCGAAAGCGTAGGTAATCTGTTCGTTACCCCAACCGCCGATGTACTTTGTAACAATATCAAACATTCTGTTGAAGGGGATTTTACCAACAACCATAGCCGCACCCGCTTTAAGGAATTTTGTGGGGGGCATTTTCCATTGCTTTGTCTGTGCGGCAATAAGTGTATCTGTAAGAAGTGCCGCAGCCTTGGGGTCAAGACCATCGTCAGTAGTGAGTGCATCACCGATAAAGTCGGAGGCAATCATGGGGGGATGGGGAAGGTTTTTGAATTTTGATTTATCGGGATAAATTGTGCTTGTATATTTGCCGTTTTTGTAGAGTTTTACATAATCGCAGTTGGTAAATACCCACACATCACCGATTGTTCCGCCGGGGTGCTCACCGATATCCATTGCGGATGAAACCTCGAGGAAGGGTGCGTCCTCTCTCTGTGAACGATAAATTGCCGCACCGAGTTTGGGTACTCGGAACATATCTGTGACACCGTGGTAACAGATTCTGTCGCCACTGCCGAAGTCCTTGTGGGTATTGTAGTCAGCCATACACCAACCAATAGCACCGCTTGTACGCTCGTTACCGTATGCAGAATTGAGAACTCGTGTGTGTCTTAATGCATGTTCTGTACGTACACCCTCTTTGTCAAAGGTCTTTGTGGGGAACATGTGACCGTTATGTTCGGTAACAAGATATGGAGCTTTGAATGACTTTGTAACAATTGCAGGGGGTAAGAGGTTAATTGCACCACCCGAATGAATAAAGTCGTTCATTGTGTATACATCTTCAAGAAGATGGCTGAAAGGCATATTTCTTACGCCGCCTGTCTGACGGGTGTTGTCAAGTTCACGTGCAACGCGGTTTGTTTCGGTGTAAAACTCATCACAGTCAAGACCCTCGTTAACACGAACGCCCCAAAGGATAACTGAGGGGTGGTTTCTGTCACGAAGAACCATTCTGCGAACGTTATCAAGGCAGATGTCACGCCATTCGCCCTCACCGAGGTACTGCCATGAGGGCATTTCGGTGAATACTAAAAGACCGATTTCATCACAACGGTCAAGGAAATGGATACTGTCGGGGTAGTGTGATGTTCTTACAAGGTTTACGCCAAGTTCGTATTTAAGAAGGTCTGCGTCCGCTCTCTGTACGTTTTTGGGCATTGCGTAACCAACGTAGGGGTAGCTCTGGTGACGGTTAAGACCACGGATTTTAATCTTTTTACCGTTGAGATAGAAGCCGTCTTTCATAAAACGACATTCTCTGAAACCGAAACGCACGGAAGTTTCGTCTTTGTCGTCGAGCTTAATATATACAGTATAGAGTTTGGGGTTATCAATATCCCACAACGTAACGTCGGGAATTGCCCATTTTGCGTTGATTACTTTACCGCTGAACTCGGTGCTTCTTTCGCCGATTTTTTTGTCGCCATCGAAGAGAGTGAAGGTAAGAGTACCCTTTGTGCTTTCGGAAAGAGTAACGTCAATATCAAGGACCTTTTTGGGTCTGAGAACGTTAAGTGTTCTTACGAAAGCGTTATCAATGTAAATCTCGCTTACTTCTTCAATCCATACTTCGCGATAGATACCACCGTATACGAGGTAGTCAACCACGTTGCCGAAAGGGGGAATCTCTTTGCGTTCGTTTGAGTCAAGCTCAACTACAAGCACGTTGCCTTTGGCTTTTATGTCGTCGGTTATGTCGAAACTGAAGCGGTTGTAAGCGCCTTTATATTCACCAATAAACTTATCGTTAAGATAAACCTTTGAGTAAACTGAAGCACCTTCAAAGTGAAGAATGTAGCGGTTGCCCTTTGATTTTTTTATATCAAAGGTCTTACGATAACAGCTTACGAACTGATAAGTTTTTTCATCAAAATAGTTTAAAGGCAATTCCTTGTTTGCATGAGGAATGTCAACAGTCTGGAATTTACTGTCGTCATAATCTTTTTTAATCATTTCATCTGAAAATACGGGAGAGTATTTCCAACCGAAGTTAAGAGGAAGTGCATTACGCATATTTAACACCCTTTCCTGATATTATACCCTTTTATTCTATACTATTATAATAAGTATGTCAATAAATGGCTTTTTGTGTTTTCTACTTTACCGTCAATTACTGCATCAAGGAGAATATTTAATGCTTTGCCCACATCTTCACCCGTGATACCTGTTTGCATAATATCGTTGCCCGTAACCGCAAGGTCTTTGAGGGTACAACATTCTTTGTTTTCTTCAATTTCTTTGAGCCATCTGAGCGTCTGGGCGGTACCCTCGCTTATATCCCTGTATGTTTCGCTTAAAGCGCCACGGTCACTTTTCTTTATTATAAGAAGTGTGCGTATATCCTCGGGGGATTTCGTTTTTAAATGGTGCTTTAAATCTGCTTTTGTTTCAGGGGGTTCAAAATCGTGGTAACCTACTAAATAAGAAACCCTGTTAATTGTCTTTTTGTCAAATTTAAGTCGGGTGAGAATTTCTTTAGCCATTTCACCGCCCACAAATGCGTGATTTTTAAATGTACTGTCGCCCTTTTCGTTAAGTTTGTGGGTGGGGACTTTGCCCAAATCGTGCAAAAGCATTGTGAGGCGTAAAATTCTATCCTGAGGGATTGTGTCAACGGTGTGGCAGATATGCTCCCATACGTCGTAGGCGTGTTTTTTACCATATTGGGTGAAATTTACTGAAGGTTCAATTTCGGGAATGAAAACAGAAAGAACATCGGGATATTCCATAAGAATATTAAATGCGTTTTTACCGCAAACAAGTTTGGTTAATTCAATATTTATTCTCTCTGCAGAAATGTTCTTCAAAAGATGGCGGTTGCGGTGAATTGCCGAAGCGGTGTCGGGTTCGATTTCAAATCCTAAAACCGAAGCGAATCGTAAGGCTCTGAGAATGCGCAAACCGTCCTCGTTAAATCTTCTGTCAGGGTCACCCACGGTTTTTATTATACCATTATATATATCATCTCTGCCACCGTACAAGTCCACAATGCCTGTAGTATTATTGTATGCAAGAGCATTTACCGTAAAATCTCTACGGGTAAGGTCGTTCTCTAAATCGGGAGTGAAAACAACTTTGTTGGGGTGGCGGTTGTCGTTATATTCCCCGTCTATACGGAAAGTGGTAATCTCGTAGGGCTTATGGTTTATTATTACCGTAAGTGTGCCGTGTTTAAGACCTGTATTAATGGTTTTGTAGTCCTTAAAAAGCTCCCGGGTTTCAGTTGGCTTTGCGGATGTGGTAATATCCCAATCCTCGGGAGAAAAACCCATAAGGCTATCCCTTACAGCACCGCCTACACAGTAGGCCTCGTGACCTGCATTTTGCAAAATATTGAGAATTGCAGTAACATTCTGGGGTAATTTTATTTCCATTTTTTTACTCCGTATTTTAAATTTATTTATATTATGGCTTTTTTAGGGTTTTGTGTCAATAAATAATTACAAAATGCAAGAATAATACTAAAAAACACCCCCAAATGTTACAGTTTGTAATTTTTGCACTTCCTACAAAATAGGGGGTAGTTAACTTGTGGCATTTTCGGGCAAAGACACAAAATATAGGTGGAAAGCTGTTTTTCTGTTCATAACCTTTGTTAAAAGTATACAAAAAGTGTTTTTCATTTTATTTGACTTTTACAGTAACTTGTGTATAATACCTCTTGCCATAGGATAACTACGGCATTTTTGCCGACGATATTGTATCGAACCCAGGCAATTCGGTACGTTATTGTTGACAAAACTGCCTACAACGGCATCTTTTTGAAACCCTTCATAAAGGAGGAGGGACGTCAATTCGAAAAGGTGCTTGTCTAAGGAGATATTTATACCATGACATTCAGAAAAATAGGCGAAACAGCCGTGGCTTCGCCCCTTAGAAGAGTTGCTCTCTTCTTTATGGCGGCTTTGTTCTTTGTTTCTGTCACAGCGTTCGCCGTACCGCCCGTAATGTACGATGTAACAATTTACGACGGTACATCAGTTGTTGTTGTCACAACTGCGGAATCCGATGCTTCCGAAATTCTTGCAAAAGCGGGAATTACAGTTAACGAAGCATACGGCGACAGTGTGAATTATTCAAAATTCACAGGTGAAGACGGCAGCAAAATCTTTATCAAACGTGGTGTTAAAGTTAACATTGAAAACTTTGACGGCACAACACATACCATTTACACTTCGGGTACAGTCGGCGACGCTATTGATGCCGCAGACATTACACTTCCCAAGGGTACTGCGTTAAACTACGCAGCGGACCAGATTCTCGAAGACGGTATGACAATCGAGGTTTACGACATTTATAAAGTTGTAATTAAAGCAGACGGTAAGGAATTTACCAAGGTCGTTTCGGGTAAAACCGTTGAAGATGCCCTCAATATGGCAGGTGTTACACTTTCAGGTGAAGATTTTACAAAACCTGCGGTAACAACACTTCTTAAAAAGGATATGGCAATTGAGGTTTTTCGCGTAACTACTCAGGAACGCACAGAAAACGAGGTTATCAAGCACGAAACCGAGTATTCTTACAATGACTCTCTTTACAGAGAGGACAAAAAAGTTCTCGTTGAGGGCGTGGACGGTGCTAAGGCTATCGTTTACGAAGACCGCTACATTAACGGTGAACTCAGTTCAACAACTGTTGTTTCCGAAAATGTTGTAAGTGAACCCACAACAGAGCTTATTGAGGTTGGCACAAAAGTTAGAAAGAACGCTTACCCCTCATCAATTCCCACAGGCAAACCCATCAGTGAGATGGCAGTGCCCTCATACCTTCAGGTAGGTTCTGACGGCATTCCTACAACATATTCATCAGTAATTAATGCGAAAGCAACTGCATACTGTATACCCGGCGGTACTACCTCCACAGGTAAACGTGCCCAGACAGGTTATATTGCAGTTGACCCCAGAGAAATTCCGTATGGCACCGAAATGTATATTGTATCTGCAGATGGCAAATACGTTTATGGTTATTGTATAGCTGCTGATACAGGCGGCTTTATACACAGCGTTGACTGGACAGTTGACTTGTTCATGAATTCAGAATCACAATGTGTGAACTGGGGCAGACGCGATATCATCATTTACGTTCTTTGATGAAACAAAACTCTGAAAGCTAATTGCTTTCAGAGTTTTTTGTTTTTTTATCATTCTTAGCAACGCAATACGTTATACAGTCAATCTCTGTTGCACCGCAAATCATCAGGGTTTTTGCACATTCATTAAGGGTTGAGCCCGTGGTTTTAACGTCATCACACAATAAAATACGCGCACCTCGTATTTTTTCAAAGTATCGGGACTTTACTTGCATTGAGCCCAAAAGATTACCCGAGCGCATACTTTCGTTAAGTGTGTGTTGGGGTGTTGTAATGGCGGTTTTAACCAATAATTCTTTGCAGGGGATTCCCAGTTCTTTTGAAAGGTGTTGTGCTAATAACTGAGCCTGATTATAACCACGTTTTCTTTGCTCTCTTCTGTGGGAGGGGACAAAGGTGCAGTAATCAAAGTCCATTTCGCTATAATGCTTTTTAAAGGTCTCTGCCATATCTTCGGCTAATGTGTAGGAAATATCTATGTCTTCACTGTATTTCAACCGTTTTATGGCACGCTTTGCCGCGCCCGAATAATAGTACGGAGCACATATACGCATATAATGTTGGGATTTTTTCTTGCAGACACATTCATTTTCTGAATAACCGCATTTAAAACACACGTTGCCTTCAATACGGTGAATTTCATTTTCACATCGTGGGCAGATGTGTTCTCGTATGTCAATAACAGTTCTGCAATAACGACATCTTCGTGTGTAGAATATTGCGATAAGAAAATCTATTAATTTTTTCATAATTTAAAAACCATTTTTTAAAAAATGCGACAGGGCGGAATAACGTTTTGCCTTACGGTCATTTTGCGTCATAACATCAAGCATTTGAGCACTACCCACAGTTACAAGCATATCCTTAGCACGGGTTACGGCGGTGTATAAAAGATTGCGGTAAGCAAGATTCGGCACAACATTTATTGCGGGAATTATAACGGCTTTAAATTCACTACCCTGACTTTTGTGTACGGTTATGGCGTAGGCGAGTTCCAATTCGGAAAGATATTCGCCGGGGATGACCGCAACTCTGCCGTCAAAATCAACCGTTGCAAGAGCGGTTTTTGTGTCTATGGCGGTTAAAATACCTATATCACCATTAAATATACCGTTGCCCTTTTCCGTGGAGCTTTCCCATTCAATGTTATAGTTGTTTTTAACCTGCATAACTTTATCACCCACTCGGAAAAGTCTGCCTGCAACAAGTATTTCGTTTTTGTCGGGGCTTTTGGGGTTAAGAACATTCTGCAAAAGGGAGTTAAGGTTAATTGTACCTGTTTCACCCTTTTTAGAGGGGCAGATAACCTGTATATCTGAAAAAGCATCCCATTTGTATGCTTTGGGTAACCGCTCTGAGCAAAGTTCGGTTACCGTGTGTGCCGTAAGGGTAGCGGAGGGCCTTTCAAGATGGAAAAAGTCCTTGCCGTCGTTGGTTAAATCGGGAGATTCTCCGCTTACTATTCTGTGGGCGTTTGTTATTATTTTGCTTTCCAATGCCTGACGGAAAATCTGTGAAAGACAAACGACGGGTAAAACGTCCGATAGAATCAAATCCTGTAAAACATTACCCGCACCAACAGGGGGCAACTGGTCACTGTCGCCTACAAGAATAAGTCGACAACCAAGGGGGAGTGCTTCCAAAAGACTTGCAAAAAGATGTATGTCAATCATTGAAAGCTCGTCAAGAATAAGAGCATTGCACTCCAGGGGATTATTAATGTTTCGTCTGAAAACAGGTCTGTCGTCCTCGTCCCATTCAACCTCTAAAAGTCTGTGGATGGTTTTTGCGTCCATTCCCGTAACCTCGCTCATACGTTTTGCGGCTCTGCCTGTAGGGGCCGCAAGAGCAACTTCCAGATGTTGCCGTTCAAAAATATTTATAATACCTTTGATTGTGGTGGTTTTTCCTGTACCGGGCCCGCCTGTTAAAACAAGAAGACCTTTTTTGGCAGCGGTGGCTATGGCGGTGCGTTGCTGAGTTTCGTATGTAATACCGTTTTTAAACTCTATATCGTCAATCCAGTCCGCAAGTTGTGGTGCACCGGGAGGTGGGAAATTAGCGATAATTGCCATTCGCTCGGCAATTTTCTTCTCCGCAAGGAAAGCTGAGGGGAGGAAAAGAAATTCTTTTCCGTCAATTTCGTGGGATTTTAATTGTGCGGTTGAAATTAATTTGTCAATGGTAATATCAATTTCATCCTGTGTAACTTCCAGTAAATCCGATGAGGGCTTCAATAATTTTTCACGTGGAATACAAGTGTGACCGCGATTTGTGGAATTGTAACGCATTACGTGAAGTATACCCTCGCGGATTCTGAAATCAGGGAGGGGCTTTTTATCCAATTTTTCTTCAATGCTTTCGGCACGTTCAAAACTTATGCCAAGACCCAAGGAACAAAGGCAATAGGGGTTTTCTTCCACTTGATTTACTGCCTGAATGCCTAATCTTTTAAATATTCTTATGCATTCCGAGGGAGAAAAGCCATATTTTTCAAGTCCCATCATAACGGAACGCATAGCATACTGACGTTTGAATTCTTCTCCGATAGCCTTAGCCTGTTCGTCGGAAATTCCTTTTATTGCGGAGAGTCTTTCGGGTTCGTTTTCAAGAATATACAGAGTGTCAGTACCGAAGTGTTCAATAATAGACATTGCTTTTTTGGGACCTATGCCCCTTATAACACCCGACGCTAAGTATTTATAAATCTGTTCGGTGGTTTCGGGCATACAACGAGAAAAGGCAGTCACTTTAAACTGCCTGCCGAAGGAAGGGTGTGTTGTATATGTGCCCGTAAGGGTTACACTTTCACCGGCGCTGACGCCGGGCATAACACCTACGGCGGTAAGATAATCGTTATCTACGGAAATATCAAGGACCGTAAAGCCGTTGGCATCATTCTGAAATGTAACTTCCTCAACTACACCGGTTATTTTTGTTTCTTCATAATTCATATTAATTCTCCGGATAAATCATTGAAAATAACAAGTTAATTGTACCACAATATCAAAATAATTGCGATATTTTTGGTACATATTTTTTGACTTTAAAATTGAAATGTATTTTAGTGTATGATAATATGTAGGTAATACTATATTCCCGGAGGGATTTATATGAAATACACTCTTAACAAAGTAAACCATTCCAATTTCAAAACAATGGAAATCGGAAGACTTGCTCCCAGAGCATACGCAATTCCCCATTCTGAAAAGGAAACTGCAGTAAAAGCAGACTATAAAACTGAGCGTTATAACAGCGATATCGTTACTGTTCTTTCAGGCGAATGGGAATTTAAATATTACAAGAAAAAATCAAAGCTTCCCGAAACTCTTGATACAAGTAAAGTGAAGTTTGATACCATAAACGTTCCCTGTACATGGCAAAGAACAGGTTATGAAGAACCAGCTTACATTAACTGTCCTTACAGTTTTGACCCCAGAGCATTCGGACTTCCTCAGGGTGAGGGTGTAAAACCCCCTGAGCTTCCAGAAGAATTCTCCTGCGGTGTTTATCGTAAGGTTATAAATATTACCGACCTTAATAAAAAATATATTCTTACATTCCTTGGTGTTGTTCCCTGTATGGATTTATACGTGAACGGCAAATTCGTCGGTTACGGCGAAGCGGCTCACAACTCCTATGAATTTGATATTACAAAATTCTTGAACGAAGGCGACAACGAAGTAATCGTTGTGGTTTTCAAATGGTGTACAGGCTCATATCTTGAAGCACAGGATATGTTTAGAGAAAACGGTATTTTCCGTGACGTGCTTCTTTACACTTATGATAAAGCATATATTAACGATTTCCAGGCAATTGCGGAAAAGAAAGGCAAGAAGTATAACCTTAATATTGAAACCGAGCTTAAGGGCGTTCTTGCAGATACAAAGATTAAAGCGGAACTTTATGACGGTGCAAATCTTTTAGCAGACGCTCTTGTTGAAGGTTCCGAGAAAAATGCTATTACCTTCAAGGGTCTTGATGTTGAGGAGTGGAGCGCGGAAATTCCCCGACTTTATGAACTTTACATAACCCTTTATAACGGTGACGGCGAGGTTATGACTATTCGTCAGTACGTGGGCTTCAAAAATATTGAAATCAAAGATGCTGTTTTCTACTTCAATGGCAAAAAGATTAAGCTTAAAGGTGTAAACCACCACGATACACACGAAACAAAAGGTTATGCTATGAGTTTTGCAGACCTTATAAAAGACGTTGAACTTATGAAAGAGTTTAACGTTAACTGTGTGCGTACATCCCACTATCCTCCCGACCCCTTCTTCCTCGAACTTTGCGACCATTATGGTCTTTACTGTGTGGATGAAGCGGATATTGAAACACATGGTATCTGGGATTTAGGTTGCGAAGGCGGAGAAATAAGCCATAAATTAAAATGGGCTCCCCGCTATATGGACAGAGTAAGAAGAATGTATTTCCGCGACCGTACACATCCTTCAATTATTATGTGGAGCCTTGGTAACGAATCTTGGGGCTACAAATGCCACGACAAATGCTACGAAATGCTCAAGGAATTAACCAATATCCCCGTTCACTATGAGGGCGTTTGCAGAACAAGACGTTACCATTACGACGTGTTCTCCGAAATGTACACTCATCAGGATGATATGATTAAAATCCGCGATAGAAAACGTGGCAAGCAGTATCAGGAAGTTCCTTTCTACCTTTGCGAGTATTGTCACGCAATGGGTGTAGGCCCCGGTGCTCTTGAAGAATATATGCAAATTTTCTTCTCTGACGATATCTTTATGGGTGGTTGTATCTGGGAATGGGCGGACCACTCTGTGCTTCACGACGGAACAGATAAATATAAATATCAGTACACCTACGGTGGTGACCACGGCGAAAAACTTCACGATGGCTGCTTCTGTGTGGATGGTCTTTTCTATCCTGACCGTACACCCCACACAGGTGCTTACAATATGAAGGTTGCTTATCGTCCCATTAGAGCAACTAAACTTTCAGGAAATAAGCTTACACTTCTTAACACAAACAGATTCCTTTCAAGTGACGGTATCGAAGTTTATTGGGAATATCAGGAAAATGGCGAAACAGTAAGTTGCGGTTCGTTCCCCGTAAATCTTGCTCCTGAAAAAGAGGCTACATATAAACTTGATTTACCCAAGGTTAATTATGATAAGAATACATACCTTAATCTTATTTATCTCAAGGATGAATTTGAGATTGCAACAGAGCAACTTACTCTCTCCGAGGCTCCGTTTATCCAACCCACACTCGAAATGGGTAAAGTATCAATTACATCTGATTCTGAGGTTATTACTGTTAAATATCCCGAGGGTGCAATTGAATTCTCCGAGGAAACAGGCGAAATGCTTTCATATAAGGCTAACGGCGTAAGTGTGCTCAATAAAGAACCTGTTTCCCATAAAGGCTTCCTTCTTAATATTTCAAGAGCCTATGTGGATAACGACAGACATATTATTGATGAGTGGAATTCACATAACCTCAATAATGCACGAATTGTCCTTGAAGATCTTAGTGCAGAGGTCAAATCAGGCGTTGCATCCGTAAGCGAGTACTTTACAATTTATGGTAAAGATGATGCATTGTTCAATGCAAACGTACTTTACATAATTGGCGCAAACGGTGTTGTAGATATCGAGGTTGCTATGGCTCCTGCAGAGGGAAGCACAGAGAAATTCTTTGATATTCCCCGCTTAGGTCTTACCTTTGAAGCAGATAAGAAATTCTCGGAAATTGAATATTTCGGCAGAGGCGAAAAAGAAAACTACAACGACTTCAATATGCACGCTCCCGTTGGACTTTACTATGCTAAGGTTAAGGATGAGCACGAGCCCTATATCCGTCCTCAGGACAACTCAAACCACTCGGATGTTTCATACCTTAAACTCAAGAGTGAAAAGGGCGAAGAAATTCTTATTTACTCCGACAGAAAATTCAATTTCAACGTTCATAACTACACTCAGGAAACTCTTGATAAAGCAAACCACAGAGAAGATATAATTGACGAAAAGACCACCTTTGTTACCATTGACGGTTACACAAAGGGTACAGGTACAGGTAGTTGCGGTCCTGCAACCCTTCCTCAGTACTCAATTGATGCTTCAAAGGAACTTACATTTAACTTTGTAATAGCACCTTCCAAAACCAAGTGAGGTAATATATGAAAGTCAGTAAGAAAGTTATAAATTACGAAGATAAGCTTTTTAAAGAAATATTGTCACTTCGTCGTCAGGTATTTTGTGGCGAAATTGGTGAAAAAACAACGTATGTTAAGGATGCCCGTGATTTAACGGGCATCCATACCGCATTTTATATCAATGATATTATCGTAGGTTGCGGTAGTATTTCTGATAATGGCAACGGTGAATTTGAAATTTACGGTGTTGTGGTTAAAGAGCATTATAGACATTTCGGTATGGGCTCTGAAATAGTTGAACTTCTTAAAACTAATGGCAGAGAGCAGGGCGCAAAAGTATTTACTGCGGAATTGCCCCTTGGTGTGTTACCGTTTTTTGAGAAAAATGCTATGCCTAAAAGCGGTGTGCCTACTACTAAAAACGGCAAGAAATATATTAAATGCACAGAAAACCTTGTGTTTGATGGTGCTAAATGGGTTCAGTTCGGCGGTGAACACCACGCAGTTATAGTCCGCGAGGATTTTGAGTTGTCTAAAAAAGACCCGGCGGAACTTTTTGTCAGCGGTCTTGGTTTTTGCGATATTTACATTAACGGTAAAAGTATAAGTGACAGAGTTCACGCTCCCGCCTGGACAAATTATAAAAAGTTTGATACTGCAAGTATGGAGTATCCCATATTTGACACTATGACCACCCGTATTCTCTATGAGAAAATTGACGTATCAAAGTTCCTGAAAAAGGGTAAAAACACTATCGTTTTCCATATAGGTGGCGGTTGGTTCTGTCAGCGCGAATGTCCCAATGAGGGAGTAAAGCCCTACGGCGATTTGCTTCTTTGCTATAAGCTTTTACAGGGCGAAAAGATACTTGCCTCAAGTAACGAAAACACAAAATACAGAAAATCCTTCGTAAAAAGAGCAAACCTTTATTATGGCGAGGACCAGGATTCACGTCTTGGTGGTTATGATTTTGCGGATGTCAGTGAGGATATAACTAACTGGAATACTGCGGACGTGGTAGACGCTCCCGTATCCGTATTGCAAGAGCAAACCTGTCTTCCTGATAAAGTTATAAGAAAACTAAAACCCAAATGTATTTTCCGTAAGGGTGACTATGCAATTTACGACGTAGGCGAAAATATTTCCGGTTACCCCGTAGTGGAATTCATAGAAGATGCCTATATTGGTGAAAGCTGTACCCTTCGTTTTGCGGAAGAGCTTACCGAGGACGGAGGACTTGCATTCCATTCTGCAGGCGGTGAATTCCGTATGCAGAAGGATACGTTTATTTACGATAATAAATGCAAGGAGTTTTATCCTCGCTTTACATGGCACGGCACAAGATATTTTGATGTTTTGGGCAGAGTAAATGTTAAAGAATACAGGGTTGTTCACACGGACATTAAGCCTATCGTTTCCTTTAAATCTTCCAACGAAACTCTCCAATGGATTTTTGATTCCTACGTAAGAACACAACAGAGTAACGTTCACGGTTGTGTACCTTCGGATTGTCCTCACAGAGAACGTCTTGGATATACAGGTGACGGTCAGCTTACTGCGGACGTGGTTATGACCGTGTTTGATGCGGAGAAAATGTACCGTAAATGGATGCAGGATATTGCCGACTGTCAGGATATTTATACAGGTCACGTTCAACATACGGCACCGTTTTACGGTGGTGGTGGCGGTCCTGGTGGTTGGGGCGGTGCTATGGTAATAGTGCCCTACATATTCTATAAGCACTACGGTGATAAAGATATATTGAAGAAATACTATCCCAATATGTTGATGTATTTTGATTATCTTGATGCACACAGTGAGCATTCACTTGTGATGACCGAGGAAGCAGGGGGTTGGTGCTTAGGTGACTGGTGTTCACCCGAGGACAGAAACCTTATTCCCATACCCTTTGTAAACACATATTTCTATCTCAAAACTCTTACAATGGCTATTGAAGCGGCGGAGGTAATCGGGGAAAATCCTGCACCTCTTAAAGCGCGTTACCAAAGAATAAAAAAAGCATTCCTTGATAAGTACTACGATAAGAAAAGCGGGACATTCTGCAATTCTGTTGAGGCGAGTGATGCTTACGGTTACGATTTGGGATTTGGCAACGAAAAGACCCTTAAAGCCATAGTGGATAAATACGAGGCTCTTGGTGAATTTGATTGCGGTATTTTCGGTACGGATATACTTATACGCACCCTTTGTGAAAACGGATATAAGGATTTAGCATACAAGCTCCTTACATCCGAAAAAGAAAATACTTTCTACAATATGAAAAAACACGGTGCAACAACCCTTTGGGAAAACTGGAATGGCGCTCATTCCCACTCACACCCAATGTTCGGCGCTGTTGTAAAATACTTGGTTGAATATTTTAACGAAATATAAGTGAAAATCCCATCAACATTTTTTGAATGTTGATGGGATAACTTTTTTATCGTGTCACACCGCTTTCAATCGCGGCTTTTTTTACGGCATCTGCAACTTCGAAAGCAACGCTTCTGTCAAGGGCAGAGGGGATAATGTTTTCTTCGTTTAGTTCGTTTTCGGGAATGTGGTTTGCGAGAGCGTAAGCCGCTGCAAGCTTCATTTCTTCCGTAATATCCGTAGCACCGCAATCAAGTGCTCCGCGGAAAATACCGGGGAAAACAAGCACATTGTTAATCTGATTTGGGAAATCCGAACGACCCGTACCTACAACTCTTGCACCTGCATTCTTGGCTTTGTCGGGCATAATCTCCGGTGTGGGGTTAGCCATAGCAAAAACTATTGCATCGGAGTTCATTGATTTAATCATTTCTTCTGAAACAATACCCGGTGCGGAAACACCGACGAAAACATCCGCATTTTTAATGGCTACATCAAGTGCGCCTGTAAGGTTTTCGGGGTTTGTGATTTTTGCAAGCTTTTGTCTTTCTTCCCCTAAAAGGGTGTCGTTTTCATCTATGATACCGCGCTTGTCAACGAGCACCATATTCTTGGCACCTGCAGCAATAAGCATTTTTGAAATTGCCGTACCTGCGGCACCGAGACCATTAACAACTATTTTGACATCCTCTATTCTTTTACCAACAACACGAAGTGCATTGATTATGCCTGCAAGCACCACAACCGCAGTGCCATGCTGGTCGTCGTGGAAGATGGGAATGTCACAACATTCTTTTAACTTCTTTTCAATTTCAAAGCAACGTGGTGCGGCAATATCCTCAAGGTTTATACCGCCAAAACTACCAGAAAGAAGATAAATTGTCCTTACAATTTCATCAACGTCCTTGGACTTTATGCAAAGGGGAAAGGCGTCAACGTCAGCAAACTTTTTGAACAAGGCACATTTACCTTCCATAACGGGCATACCTGCCTCGGGGCCTATGTCACCAAGACCCAAAACGGCAGTACCGTCAGTAACAACCGCAACAAGATTGTTTCTTCTTGTGAGCTCAAAGGATTTATTAACGTCGCCGTTTATAACCATACAAGCCTCGGCAACACCGGGGGTGTAGGCTAAAGACATATCCTCACGAGTGTCAACGGGGCAACGGGCAATAACCTCAATTTTGCCGTTCCACTCGTAGTGTTTTTTTAAAGATTCCTGTCGTATATCCATTACTGATTTGCCTGCATTTTAAGATATGCATTTATGAAACCGTCGATGTCGCCGTCCATAACTGCGTTGATATTACCGTTTTCAAAGCTTGTTCTGTGGTCTTTCGCAAGGGTGTAGGGCATAAATACGTATGAACGAATCTGACTACCCCAGGCAATTTCCTTCTGAACACCCTTAATATCACTGATTTTGTCAAGATGCTCACGCTCTTTGATTTCAATAAGCTTTGATTTAAGCATACGCATAGCAACCTCACGGTTCTGGTGCTGGCTTCTTTCAACCTGACAAGAGCAAACGATACCTGTGGGAATATGTGTAAGACGAACTGCGGATGAAGTTTTGTTAACCTTCTGTCCACCTGCACCTGATGAACGGTAAACGTCCATTTTAATGTCTTCGGGAGCGATTTCAACTTCAATACTGTCGTCAATTTCGGGCATTACCTCGAGAGATGCGAATGAAGTGTGTCTTCTGCCCGATGCATCAAAGGGAGAAACACGAACAAGTCTGTGAATACCGCTTTCGCTCTTCATATAGCCGTAAGCATTTTCGCCTTCGATAAGAATAACTGCAGATTTAAGACCTGCTTCGTCACCGTCAAGATAGTCAAGTGTAGAAACCTTGAAGCCGTGACGCTCACCCCAACGGTTGTACATACGGAAAAGCATCTGAGCCCAGTCCTGAGCCTCTGTTCCGCCTGCACCTGCGTGGAATGTGAGAATAGCATTATTTTTGTCATATTCGCCTGTGAGAAGGGTAGAGAGTGTCATTGCATCAAGAGATGAAACGAAAGTGTCAACACTACCGCGACATTCGTCGAAAAGGCTTTCATCCTCTTCTTCGTTAGCAAGTTCAATAAGAGTAAGGGTATCTTCAAAAGATGCCTTTAAATCTTCGTAAGCTTTGATTTTGTTTTTAAGTGAAGCCATATGCTGAGTAAGCTTCTGTGAACGCTGAATATCATCCCAGAAACCGTCTTTTGCACTTTCGGCTTCAAGCTCTGCAACCTCGTCAATCATTTTTGAAAGACCGAGAGCCTCTGCAAGGTCCGTAAGTTTGTCTTCGTATGATGCGAGTTCGAGTCGTAATTCTTCAAATTGAAGCATATATATTTTCCTTTCAGTTAAAGTGTATTAGGTTTAATTTTAATTAACGCACAATAACACCTTTAATACATATTTTTACAAATAATCATTATAACCTAATTTTTGATTGATGTAAAGATTAAAGTTTATTTTTGTAATAAATATAAGTAAATAAAGTACTTGCAATATTTGGATTTTAGTGTTATTATACTTTCTGTATGAAAAAAGCATTGACGGAGACAGTAGCTCTTTGGGAATTTTAAGCGAGTCGGGGATGGTGCAAGCCCGATATGAACCTGAGATGTCGAAAATCACTCCTGAGCCGAGGGTTGAAATAACAGTAAGCCTCTCCGGTTGACCGCCGTTAAAGGGTCGGCGTATGACGGTACGCTTGTATTATAGGTGGTTAGCAAAGCAAGTCTTTGTCCTGTATACAGGGCGAAGACTTTTTTATTTTAATGATTATTATTTTGGAGGTAAAGTCAATGTACGATCCTATTTCCCCCAACGTGAATTTCGTCGAGCAGGAAAAGAAAATCGAAAAATTCTGGCGCGATGAAAAAATATTTGAAAAAAGTATCGAAGAAAGAAAAGACGGTACTCCCTACGTTTTCTATGATGGTCCCCCCACAGCTAACGGTAAGCCCCATATCGGTCACGTTTTAACACGTGTTATTAAAGATATGATTCCCCGTTACCGTACTATGAAGGGCTGTATGGTACCCAGAAAAGCAGGTTGGGATACTCACGGTCTTCCTGTTGAGCTTGAAGTTGAAAAGCTTCTTGGTCTTGACGGTAAAGAGCAGATTGAAGAATATGGTCTTGAACCCTTTATCGACCATTGTAAAGAAAGTGTTTGGAAGTACAAAGGTATGTGGGAGGATTTCTCATTTACAGTTGGTTTCTGGGCAGATATGGAAAAACCCTACGTAACTTATCACAACGATTTCATCGAATCCGAGTGGTGGGCATTAAAGCAGATTTACGAAAAAAATCTTCTTTACAAAGGCTTTAAGATTGTTCCTTATTGCCCCCGTTGTGGTACTCCTCTTTCATCCCACGAGGTTGCTCAGGGCTATAAAACTGTTAAAGAGCGTTCCGCAGTTGTACGCTTCAAGGTTTCAGGTGAAGATGCTTTCTTCCTCGCTTGGACAACAACTCCCTGGACACTTCCCTCAAACGTTGCGCTTTGCGTAAACCCCACTGATGTTTACTGCAAGGTTAAAGCCGCTGACGGTATGACCTACTATATGGCAGAGGCTCTCCTTGACAAGGTTCTCGGTAAATTTGCAACAGAGGATACTCCTGCTTACGAGGTTCTCGAAAGCTTCAAGGGTATTGATCTTGAATACAAAGAGTATGAGCCCCTTTTCGATTACGTTAAGCCCATCTGCGATAAGCAGAATAAAAAAGGCTTCTTTATTACCGCTGACCCCTATGTTACAATGACCGACGGTACAGGTATCGTTCATATTGCTCCCGCATTCGGTGAGGATGACGCAAAGGTTGGCAGAAGATACGACCTTCCCTTTGTTCAGCTTGTTGACGGTAAGGGTGAAATGGCAGAGCCCACACCTTACGCAGGTACATTCGTTAAGGATGCAGATAAGTTCGTTCTTATCGACCTTGAAAAAGCGGGTCTTCTCTTTGATGCACCCAAATTTGAACACGAATATCCCCATTGCTGGAGATGTAATACACCCCTTATTTACTACGCAAGAGAGTCCTGGTTTATTAAGATGACCGAGGTAAGGGAAGACCTTATCAGAAACAACAATACAATCAACTGGATTCCCGAGAGCATCGGTAAGGGTCGTTTCGGCGATTGGCTCCAGAACGTTCAGGACTGGGGTATTTCACGTAACCGTTATTGGGGTACACCCCTTAATATCTGGGAATGTGAATGTGGTCACCGTCACTCAATCGGTTCTATTGAAGAGCTTAAATCAATGAGTGACAACTGTCCCGACGAAATCGAGCTTCACCGTCCCTATATTGACAAGGTTACTCTTAAATGTCCCGAATGTGGTAAGGAAATGCACCGTGTTCCCGAGGTTATTGATTGTTGGTTTGACTCAGGTGCAATGCCCTTTGCACAGCACCACTATCCCTTCGAAAATAAAGATTTGTTTGAGTCACAGTTCCCTGCAGACTTTATTTCCGAAGCGGTTGACCAGACCCGTGGCTGGTTCTATTCACTTCTTGCTATTTCTACACTTATTTTCAACAAAGCACCCTATAAGAACGTTATCGTTCTCGGTCACGTTCAGGACGAAAACGGTCAGAAGATGAGTAAATCCAAGGGCAATGCAGTTGACCCCTTCGATGCACTTCAGAGCTATGGCGCAGATGCTATCCGTTGGTATTTCTACACTAACTCTGCTCCCTGGCTTCCCAACCGTTTCCACGGCAAAGCAGTTGTTGAAGGTCAGCGTAAGTTTATGAGCACACTTTGGAACACTTATGCTTTCTACGTGCTTTATGCAAATATTGATAAGTTTGATCCCTCAAAGTACAATATTGATGAGTGCAAGCTCACA
>JAZQZU010000103.1:0-41820 GCA_045634165.1 Acutalibacteraceae bacterium | reverse complement strand
AAATTCAAAGCAGATGAAGAATTAAAAGCAGCTAAGAATTTCGCTTCAAAAATTAATGGACAAACTGTTGTTATTAAAGCAAAAGGCGGCGCTAACGGTAAACTTTTCGGCTCGGTAACCGCCAAGGAAATCGCAAACGTTGTTTCAACAAAATTTTCTGTTAAAGTTGACAAACGTAAAATATCGGTTGACGATATAAAGGCATTCGGCACTTATAACGCTCAGGTAAGACTTCATCCTCAGGTTACTGCTGATTTTAAGGTCCAGGTTACTGAGGCATAAATATATTGTAAAGGAAAACGATTATGGCTGATAAAGGTCTTCAGACATTTGATAATATTAACTTGCCCTATAGCCTTGAAACGGAACAGGCAGTTATCGGTTCTGTATTAATTAATCCCGAGTGTGTAAGTGTGGTTCTTTCACATATCAAGCCCGATTATTTCTATTTGCCCCAACATAAATCAATTATGGAGGCAATTGTAATTCTTGATACTCTCGGTTCAAGAATAGACGCACTTACTATTCTTGATAAACTCAGTTCAGACAGTTCCTTTGATATGGAATCAGGCAAGAATTATCTTTTTCAACTAGCGCAGATTGTGCCCTCTGCAGCCAACGTTGAAAATTATTGTAAAATTGTAAGAGAAAAGCATTTCCTTCGTTCGCTTATTACAATTTCAAAGGAAACTATTGATTCTGCGGTAGACGGTGGTGCTGAGGCGGATAAAATTCTTGATGCTGCCGAACAGAAGATTTACGACATAAGAAAGGGTAAAACAACAGGTTCACTTCAAAGATTAAGTGATGTTATTTCTGCTGAAGTTTATCCCAATCTTGTTAATATCACTTCTGAAAATGCAGAAGAATTCAAGGGTATTCCCATGGGTTTTTCCAAAATTGACGAAATCACATCAGGACTTAACCGTTCTGACCTTATATTAATTGGTGCGCGTCCTGCTATGGGTAAAACAAGTTTCGCACTTAATATTGCACGTAACGTTTCTATGACAGGTAAAAAGGTTATTTTCTTTTCTTTAGAAATGTCAAACGAACAGTTGGCTGCTCGTGTGCTTTCAACCGAGGCTAGGGTAGAGTCCAATAAACTCCGTTCTGGTGATATTTCATCCGAGGAATGGGTTCGTCTTGCGGAAGCCACTGACAGATTAACAAGATGTAATCTCTATTTTGATGATACGGCATCCATTACCGTTCCTGAAATAAAATCTAAAATCAAACGAGCCAAGGATGTTGACTGTATTATTATTGACTACCTTGGTCTTATGGAATCCGCAAAGAAGAAAGAAAACCGAGTACAGGAAGTTACGGAAATTACCCGAAGCCTTAAGATGCTCGCAAAGGATTTGAAGATTCCCGTTGTTGTATGTGCTCAGCTTTCCCGAGGACCTGAAAAGAACGGTAAATCTTCTAACAGACCTATGCTTTCCGACCTTCGAGATTCAGGTTCGATTGAGCAGGACGCAGATATTGTTATGATGTTATACCGTGAAGGTTATTACAAAAACAGTGCCCAGAATGCGGATGAAATTGATATGACTCAGGCTGACGTTGATATTGCTAAAAACAGACATGGTGCAACCGAAAGAGTAAAGCTTCATTGGGATGCACAATACACACTTTTCTCAACTTTGGAGTACAGAGATGAATAATTTTACTTCTGTCGTTAAAAACAAAGTTCTGAAAGCCATTGAGGATTATTCATTATTACAGGAAACTTCAAAAATTGTTGTGGGTTTTTCCGGTGGTGCAGATTCAGTATGTTTGTTACATATTCTCAATTCGTTGAAAATTGAGTTCGATTTTGAAATTGTTGCGGCTCACGTTAATCACGGAATCCGTGGCGAAGAAGCACTGCGAGATGTAGGTTTTGCACGTGATTTTTGTAATAAACTTGGTATCGAATTTAATCTTCATTGTGTAGATTGTGTGAAAAAAGCACAGGAAACCGGTGAAAGCCTTGAAGAATGTGGCAGAAATATAAGGTATAGTTTCTTTTACAGTTTATCAGACTCTAATACCAAAATTGCGACGGCTCATAATGCTAACGATAATGCCGAAACTGTATTGTTTAATATTGCTAGGGGCTCAACAGTTAAAGGTGGGGGTGGAATCCCACCTTTAAGGGGTAGTATAATAAGACCCTTGATTTATTGCACTCGCAAAGAAATTGAGGGTTATTGCCTTGAAAATGATCTTCATTTTGTTACAGACAGTACGAATTTTTGTTACGATTACACCAGGAATAAAATCCGTCACAAAATTTTGCCAATTCTCGAAGAAATAAATTCTGAGGCTATTTCTAACTTTACTTTTTTTAGTACAAATGCCCGGGAGGTTACAGCGCATATTCAAAATGACGCTCTCGAGGTTATTGGTTATGCGGATAACGGTAATGGTACGTACAACGTAAGTAAACTTCTTGATTATAGCGAAGTTGTTATTCGTGAAGTTTTTGTTCTTTTGTTTGTTGGCTTTTCTGATAAAACCCTCGAAAGAAAAAAGATTAAAGAGCTTTATGAGTTGCTTAAAAATCCTGGCAGAATTCAGGTTTACGGTAATATTTTTGCAGAGGTTGTAAAGGGTAACTTCCGTTTCTTTGTTAATGAAAAAGTTGAAAAATGTGAGCCCGTTTTTGTCAATGGTTTTCCTTTTGAAAAACAATTTGGTAATTATAAAATTAAAGTTGATTTATTTTCTGAACGTTCAGAAAAAATTAATAAAAAACTATTGGATAATTTAATTGATTGTGATAAAATTGTAGGCAATGTTTTCCTGCGTACGCGTGTTGAAGGGGATAAAATTACCCTTTTTAACCGCAAAATTACGAAGTCTTTAAAAAAATTATTCAATGAAATGAATGTTCCTGTTGAAAAACGTGATTTAATACCTGTTCTATGTGATGATTTGGGTGTCGTGTGGGTTTACTCAGTTGGTGTTGACGCCAGATGCCGTGTTGACGGTGATTCAAGTAATATTATTTTTATAAGGGGAGAAAATAATGATTAGTAATGATATGCTTCAGGATATTGAAAAGGTTTTAATCTCTGAAGAAGAACTTGCAAAAATCGTTAAGGATTTAGGTTCGAAAATTACAGAAGATTTTAAGAATAAAGATTTGCTCCTTGTAAGTATCTTAAAAGGTTCTGTTACATTTATGGCAGACCTTATGCGTGAAATTAAACTTCCTTGCAATATCGACTTTATGGCGGTTTCCAGCTATGGTTCGGGAACTAAATCAAGTGGTGTTGTTAAAATCATAAAAGACCTCGATTCATCTATTGAGGGAAAGGATTTGCTTATTGTTGAGGATATTCTTGATAGTGGCAGAACATTAAGTTACATTAGAGAAATTCTTCTTGCTCGCAATCCTAAGAGCATAAAAATATGCACTCTTTTCGATAAACCTGAAAGACGTGACGTTGATTTATATGCAGATTATATTGGTTCGCGTGTTCCAAACGAGTTTATTGTAGGCTACGGTCTTGATTATAATGAATATTACAGAAACTTACCCTATATCGGCGTTTTAAAACGTTCTGTTTATTCTGAAGAATAAATTTTTAATAGTGAGGTGAGCTGTCATAAAACGCAGCGAAAAATTAAAGTCATTTTTACCCTATATACTCATACCACTTGTGTTTGTAATTTTTATAGGGTTATACGCAGGCGGTGACGCCAAAAACAAACAATTAGAATATTATCAAGTTGTTGAGTATTTTGATAATACCAAAGTTATTGAGTATGAACTTAATATAGGTACCGGTGCACTTAAATTTAAATTGGATGATGGTACTTCCAAGAAATATACTGTCCCCAATGTAAACCTCTTCCTTGAAGATGTTCATGATGATGTTATTGAATTTAACCGCACAAATCCCAAGACACCTATTAAATTCAATTATGTTTCAGGTGCTTCGTATTCATTCTGGCTTCAACTAATTCCTATTATACTTGCGGTTATCTTCCTTGTAGTTGGCGGATATATCTTTATGAAGCGAATGAATAACACAATTAATTCTGAGAATAACAGGGCTATCAACTTCGGTAAAGCTCGTGTTAAATTTGGCAAGGATGAAAAACGTAAAACAACCTTCAAAGAGGTTGCAGGTGCTGATGAAGAAAAAGAGGAGCTTCAGGAAATTGTAGAATTCCTTAAAGATCCCCGAAAATTCACTGAGCTTGGTGCACGTATCCCCAAGGGTGTGCTTCTTGTGGGCCCTCCCGGTACAGGTAAAACATTACTTGCACGAGCAGTAGCAGGGGAGGCAGACGTGCCGTTCTTCTCAATTTCAGGTTCTGATTTCGTGGAGATGTACGTTGGTGTTGGTGCTTCCCGTGTTCGTGACCTTTTCGACCAAGCTAAAAAGAGTTCTCCGGCAATTATTTTCATTGATGAAATTGATGCGGTTGGTCGTCATCGCGGTGCCGGTATGGGTGGCGGTCATGATGAACGTGAGCAAACCCTTAACCAGTTGCTTGTTGAAATGGATGGTTTTGGTAATAATGAAGGTATCATTATTATTGCCGCTACAAACCGCCCTGATATTCTTGACCCTGCATTGCTCCGTCCCGGTCGTTTTGACCGACAGGTAACTGTAGGCAGACCCGACCTTAAGGGCAGAGAGGAAATATTAAAAGTTCACGCTAAGAATAAACCACTTGCACCTGACGTTGACCTTAAAACAGTAGCACACGGTACAGTTGGTTTTGTTGGTGCTGATCTTGAGAATCTTCTTAACGAGGCAGCTTTGCTTGCAGCAAAACGCAACAAAAAAGCAGTTACGATGACTGAAATTGATGAAGCAACAATCAAAGTTGAGGTTGGCGCCGAAAAGAAATCAAGAAAATACACAGAAAAAGATAAAAAGATTACCGCATACCACGAAGCAGGTCATGCAGTTTCAGCGTTCTATCTTGAAAACTGTGAACCCGTTTATGAAATCTCGATTATTCCTCGCGGTATGGCAGGTGGTTATACCTTGTATCGTAAGGATGAGGATTCCAGTCATATGCTCAAATCTGCTATGATTGACAGAATTGTTTCTGCAATGGGTGGTAGAGTTGCAGAAAAAATTACTTTTGGTGATGTTTCTACAGGTGCATCTCAGGATATTGCACACTCAACTGAAATTGCAAGAGCAATGGTTACCAAATATGGTATGAGTGACAAATTAGGTCCTGTACTTTATGGTAAGGACAATGATGAAGTTTTCCTTGGTATGGATTACTCCAATTCAAAGAACTATTCTGATTCTTATGCAACAATTATTGATGAAGAAGTTAAACGCATTCTCAGTGAGTGCTTTGAAAGATGTGAAGAACTCCTTACTGTGCATAACGATAAGTTGGTTCTTATTGCCGAAACACTTATTAAAGAAGAAAAAATCGGTAAAGAAAAATTCCTTCAGCTTATGGACGAAAATTATGTACCCGTTGTTGAGGAAGAAGCCGAAGAAGCTCAAGAAGAAATTTCCGTTGAAGAAGTTACTGTTACAGAAGAAACAGATACTCCCGAAACTGATGAAGAATAAAAAGTACCTCGTATTGTTTTTACAATACGAGGTGTTTTTATGATTAAAAGTGTTTGTATATTTCAGAATAATCGTTTATGTAAACATTGCAAAGGGCTCTTACTTTTTCGGGGGCGGCTGCTTCCGAAACATCATAAATACCGACAATTTTATAATCTGCCTTATTTGCAGTTTCTATGGCATAAAGAGCATCCTCAAAAACAAAGGTTGTTTCTTTGTTTGTGCCTAAATGTTCAAGGGCCTTGTCATAAATAACGGGAGTATCTTTACCGGCACCGACGCTTGTACATGTGAAAATCTCTGAAAAATAATCGCGAATTCCGTTTCGTTCCAGGGCTTTTTCAACCATATATTTATCGGTTGCGGTTGCAATACACATCTTAACGTTTCTGCTTTTTAGATACTCGAGGAATTCAAGCACTCCATCTTTAAGAACAACCTGTTTAAAATAAAAATCCTCTACAAGAGCATTTATGCTATTAATAATATCCATAACAGTTTTATGAGGGGCATAGTTTTTTATATAAAATTCAGCTGCCTGAACAAGACTTAACTTAACAAATTCTTCTGATGCACCGGGCGGAGGAGTAACACCTTCGTTTTCAAGGAATTTAAGTCCTATTTCACTCCAAATGTACATAGAATCAAGAAGTGTGCCATCGAGGTCAAATATTGCAGCGGTGATATTGCTTAAACATTTCATATCCATATTAATCTCCTATTGTGTATTTTCCTGTTTTTGTGTTCCATATTATGCAGAGTTTACCTTTTTTTACTGAAATTGAAGCAGTTTCTCCAATGAATTCATTACTTACACCCAAGGGGAAATCGGGTGATAATTCTGCATTTTCAAGACTATAAAGCAAATTACTGGCATTTACACCAATGGCAATATCTGAAACGGCAAAAACAGAAATTATGCCTGTATTCTCTTTAGTAAACGTAATTTTGTTTTGTTTAATGACCGTAAGATATGTTTCTTTATCAATAAAAACACTCTTCCCGCCTTTTTCTGAGATGTAAGAGGCAGTCTGAATACTTGCTAACGTGTGGTCAAGTCTGCCACCAAGACACCCATATATTATAAAATTATTGTAACCCTTATCTAACGCAACGTCAATTGCAAGAATTGTGTCGGTTTCGTCTTTTTTTACCGGGTGTTTTATTACGTTATTGCCCTTAGGTGTATATTCAAGTGAATCAAAATCCCCAACAATCAAGTCGGGTTTTATGTTAAATTTTTCAAGGGTTTTAAGGCCTCCGTCTGCGGCAATGATTAAATCGTTGTCGGATGGTTTAATCGGTAATTTTTCTGTTGGCATTGAACCGAAAATAAAGCAAGTTTTCATTTGATCACCATAGTATAAAACCGCTGTTAAAAACAGCGGCTAAAATTAAAAGATTCCGTAAGTAATGAGTGACATAATAAGCCCTGCGATGAACACGCCCAAAGCAATTATGGGAAGGCATTTTTTCATCCTTAAGTCCATTAATGCGGCTATAAGAGCACCTGTCCAACCACCGGTGCCGGGTAAGGGGATAGCGACAAAAATTAAAAGACCCCATTCTTTGTACTTTTCAATAGTTCCCTTTTTCTTGTCTGCTCTTGCTTCAAGCTTGTCAACAATTTTACCAAGGAACTTTACCTTACGCATCAATTTGAATATTTTTCTTATGAAAAGTAAGATAAAGGGGATAGGAATCATATTACCAAGATAGCAAACTAAAAAAGCCTGAATGAAATCAATTTCAAGAATACGAGCAGCAATCATTCCGCCGCGTAATTCAAGCACAGGGAAAAGAGAAACTATAAATGGGATGAGTTCAGTAGGGATGTTGTAACTTTCTAAAAATTCAACAAAAGCAGTTACTATATTTTCAACCATTGTTTACCTCGCTGATATAGTTATTTTCTATTAAGAAATCTCGAGTGTCTCTTAAAATAGCTTTATCGTTTTCAAATTTAAGGCAGTTGTATGCACTCTCAAAGGGTAACCAGATATAATCCTCTATTTCCTCGGGTTGAATTCTGGTTTGCTCGTCGCTGGTCGTTGCTGCAAAAATCTGAACTGTTTTTTGGATTCTGTTCTGGATAGTGTATTGCGATTTGCTTACAAAATTGGGGAATATTTTGATTCTTATTCCCGCTTCTTCGTGAACTTCGCGGATTGCGGTTTCTTCCAAAGTTTCGCCATCCTCAACGTGACCTTTGGGGAAACTCCAGTTTGAACTTCGGCGGTTTTTTATAAGCAAGTATCTTATCGTACCGCCGATATTTCTGTAAACTACCGCACCGCAAGAACGTTCGTAATAACATTCAAGTACGAAGGGTCTGTTTGCAGTATAAAAACTTACAAGTTTTTTGATTTCCCATTCGATTAATCTTTTTGATTTTGGTGCGGCAACAAGCTTTTGTTCGCCGTTATCTTTGAATTTGAGTATACCGATAACTCGTCCGTCAAAATGCTTAACGGGATTATCAATGCCGAGAATAAGAACACCGCTTATGGTTGTAGTGGGGCGGAATTTACCGATAGGTGTGCCATGATTAAGTTTGTAAACACTACCGTCAGGTAAGGGGGTACCAACCGCTTCAGTAACCGCAACCCTAATTAATTTACCTAACATGTTAAGTTAACCTCGCAAAAAAACGTAAAAATCTAGTTTTGATTATAAAACTTTTTTTCGTTACTTGCAATATACAAACTTGTTATAATTAAGGAAAGTTTTTTGTTGTTTTCATTCAAAATTGCATAAATTTTAATGTTTTTTAATAATAATGTAGTTTTATTGACTTTTTTTGTATTAGTTGTTATCATAAAAGTAACAACGAAAGGGGTGGTAATTACGAAAAAAATAATAGCTGTTCTTGTTATGATTGTTTTTACATTCTCTTTCTGTATAGAGTGCTATGCTTCAGTTAATCCCGTAATTGTCACCGAATATTTTGAGGAATATTGTGACGAGTATTGCGGTAACGTTGCTTCGGACTCAATTTCAGAAAATATGCAGGATTATTTTTATTCTTATAGTATTGGCGGTAATGTTTATTCCTCGTACTCTTTATTGAGCGATCTGGAAAAGGTTTATTATGATAAAATTGTATCTTTGGATGTTGGTGTTTTAAGTTTCACTATCAATTATTCACCGGCACTTACTAAGAAACAATTTGAGTCTATTAATTTCACTAAGATTATGTATGCCGTTTGTTTTGACCATCCGGAGATTTTTTATTACAACGGATATGGTTATAGTAGGTCATATTATCCATCAAACGGCGCTGTGGTTAGTATAACCTATAACATCGGCATTAAAAAACACGGCGAAACTAATGTGGACATTTATAATTCCTCTAACATTCCTGGCTATTATAATGCAATGATGGATAAAATCAATAAGGTAACATTTAATACAAATACACGTTATGATTTTATAAAATCAGTGCATGATTACTTATGTAATAACACTACCTATATCAACGACTACGCAAGTTGTCACGATGCTTATGGTACTCTTGTTAATGGCGAGGCGGTTTGTCAGGGTTATGCAGAAACTTTCAAAATTTTCTGCGATAAATATAAGATTCCTTGTGTCTGCATAACAGGTACCAGTAATGGTGGCGCACATATGTGGAACGCTGTGCAGATGGATGATGGAAAGTGGTATCTTCTTGATATTACCTGGGATGACCAGGGTACTTATGGGATTTATACTGATTTCTTTTTAATTGGTTTGAAAACCAAAGATACATACTTTGGTGGTAGTGCTTTTAACGTTTCTCACGTTTCGGACGGGTCTCCTTATTTACCGCCGCTACCATATTCAAATACGGCATTTAACAGTGTGAAAAAGTACAGTAGTTTTGGTGCAACATATAACTCTAAAGCAGATTTAACTAACAAGAAAATTACCCTGTCTTTCTACGATGGCAAGGACAATAATATTTATTTTAACGGGATTTATATACCTGTAACAGGGTATTATACTTCTGCAGATTTTACAGCACCTACGGGTAAGAATAATGCAAAAGAAAATTGGAAAATGATTTTGATAGGTGACTGTAACGGTGATGGTGTTTCAAATTCAAGTGACTATTCAGTTGTGACTAAAAAAGCATTGGACGGTGAAAGCATAACTAGCGATTATGATATTGCCTGTGATGCTGATTTTGATGGAGTAATTGATGTATTGGATGCTGCAATCCTTGAAAGAGCAATAAGTGGTGCTAATCAAAAAATAGTAATAGAATAAAAAACACGGTGTTGTTCATTACGAGCAACACCGTTAATTTTTTAAAGATTTTTAATTGCTTCAATAACTTCGGCAGCCTTACCGCAAGTTAAAGGACCTTCGGGACATTTTGAAACATAGCAACTGGGACCATAGAAGTTGAAAACAGTTTTGTCTGCTTCGCGGAGTTTCTTAAGCATATCAATTGCGAAATCTCTGATTTCCCATTGTGCACGGTTACAGGAGCGTAACTTCATAAATAAGAGAAGCTCGCGACCGTTAATAGTTGTTACAATATCAACTGTGTTACCGCTTAACTGTAAGTATGCGAGTAATTCTTCGGAAATACCGTTTGCTTTTAATTCATCATATAAATTCGCAGTTTTTGCGAAAGCCTCACAGTATCTTTCTCTAAGAGCAGGTTTCTCGGCAATAGTGTCGGGTAAGATGTGTCTTCTTCTGTCTGTTAAAGTAAGGGAGGGGATACCGATTGACTGAATTCTGTGTCTTGCAAAGTGCGTAAGACAGGAGAGAGAGACGTTGTTAATACGGAATGTGAACGTTGCTGCTTCAAGGGGACGCTGTCTCTTTGAGTTAATAACTGTTTTGATTATAGAAGCGCATTCGGTTTCGTCATCAGTAATTTTTTCTATCTGTACAGTAGGAAGATTACAGGATTCGATGAGAGCCGCTCTTGCAATAACCTTTGCTGCATTGGGTGTGTAACTGAGAAGTTCTACAGGGGCTTCCTCTTTAATCAAATCAAGGTCAGGCTTGTAGTTAAATTTAGGCACGTCCTGGACTGTGGGACGGCGGTTTTCAAAGTCAGTAAATATACCGGGGGTAAGTCTTCTTGCCTGTTCAAGTAATGATTCACCAAGTGTTTTGATTTCTGAAAATTCCGAACCTCTGCCGTAAATCATAGCGTAAAGCATATTAATCATTTCACGGGCGTTGAGTGTGCAGTAGAAGTTACTGTAAAGTGAGTAAGGTAAGAGGAAACGGGCATCCTCCTTGGGCACACCAGCTTCAATAAAGGCTTCATATTCCTTATAAAGGTAGTCCATATGAGCCATATATTTGTCGTGAACGGATTTTGAGGCAAAGTGGGGTACATAGTAACCTAATTTTGCAAAATCAACGTAACGTCTTGATTTTACTGTGAAAGAAGCAAGTCGGAACTCAATTATAAACTGTTCTACAAGCACAGAAACATTCTGGAAAGCGAGATTGAAAACAGTATGTTCAACAGTTGAGTTGTGACCTGAACGTGTAACCTTGGAAATAAGGTTTGCGTTTTTCTGTGCATCTTTTGATAATTCCAGAATTTCAAGGGCTGTACCGGGTTGGGTGGAAATTCTGCCTGAGGCGGCAGGGATTTTCTCGCCTGTGTCGGTAAGACCGATGATGATTGCTTTTGAATTTGTGTTGAATTCCGTTGTCATAACATTTCCTCCGTAAGTAATGTTCGTATAACTTTTTACATTCTATCACACATTATTGTCAAATTCAAGAACAACTTACATTTACCGCCAATTTATATTAAATTCTATATAAATATTTGTTTATAATTTTACAATATATGCGACATTTAATCTTGAAAATAAGGCTATCTTGTGGTATGATAACTTAAATAGTGGGTGAATGTTGTTTTTTGCTCAATTAACTGAAGGAGGAACATAATTATGGCAATTATAAAAAAGGAAGCTTACTTTAATTCCTCAACAGGTGTCGATAAAATTCGTACACTTATCTGGTACGATGATTCTGTCGAGCTTAAAGCTGTTTTTCAGATAGCTCACGGTGTTTGTGAACATATTGCAAGATACGACGATTTTGCCGTGTTCCTGGCTAAAAACGGTTACGTTGTTTGCGGTAATGACCATATCGGTCATGGTAAATCAGTTGCTTGTGAAGCGGACTTAGGCTTCACTGCCGAAAAAGAGGGTTACCGTCGTTTCGTTGACGATATGCATATTCTCTACACAATTATGCATAGAAGATACCCTGATTTGCCTTATTATCTTTTCGGTCACAGTATGGGTTCTCTTTGTGCAAGAGTTTACGCAAGCACATTTGGTACCGACCTTGCAGGTCTTATTCTCTGTGGTACTGCTCAGGTTCCTTCCGGACTCGGTATGTTTGTGGATACCCTTGAAAAAGCAGTTGCAAAATTCGGACCCAGAACAGTAAATCACACACTTGCTTCAATGCTTAATAGAGTTTCTTCACTTCGTATCTCTGATAAACAGACTGACCTGGATTGGCTCAGTATAAACAGACAGAATGTTGAAGATTACATAAAAGACCCTCTTTGTGGTCAGGAACTTTCTCTTGCAGGTATTAGGGATCTTGCTACAATCGGTATTTTGGCTTGTGACAAAATGTGGCCTGCAACAATCCCTGTTGGTTTACCCATTCTAATTATGGCAGGTGCTCTTGACCCCGTTGGTTTTAACGGCAAAGGTCCCATTGACTGTGCAGATTCACTTGTTGCGGCAGGTCATGAACCTACAGTGTTAATTTATCCTTGTTGTCGTCACGAGATACTCAATGAGGACTCAAAAGAACATATTTATAACGATATTTTAGGTTGGCTTATTCAAGCTTAAAAGGTGAAGGTTTTGCAAAAAGATATATTTGTCAGTGAGTCAGAATTGCTTAAACAAAAAGAATATTCCGAGAAAGTTAACAGTGTTCTCAGTGCTCGTTTTCCCACAGAACCGCCTAAGGCATTTATCCACACCTACGGTTGTCAGGGTAATGTGGCGGATAGTGAGCATATTAAGGGTATGCTTATCGAAATGGGATATGTTCTTTGTGATGACGATTCTGAAGCAGACTTTATTTTATTTAATACATGTGCTATCCGTGAACATGCTGAGGACAGGGTCTTTGGTAATGTAGGTGCATTAAAGAAATACAAAAAGGATAAGCCTCATTTAATCATTGCTCTTTGCGGATGTATGATGCAACAAGAACATGTTGCAGAGAAAATTAAAAAGAGTTATCCCTTTGTTAACCTTGTTTTCGGTACTCACGTTACACACAGATTACCTGAGCTTATTTCAAAGGTGCTTTGCACAGGTAAAAGAGTTTTCTGCATCGACGACAGCGATGGGGTCATTGCAGAGGGTTTACCCACAGTGCGCGACAGTGGTGAAAATGCATGGATTTCCATTATGTATGGTTGCAATAACTTCTGTTCCTATTGCATTGTGCCCCACGTCAGAGGCAGAGAGCGTAGCAGAAAACCCGAGGTTATTATAAGTGAAGCTAAAGCCCTTGTGTCCGAAGGCTATAAGTTAATCACACTTTTAGGACAGAACGTAAACTCTTACGGTAAAAATTGCGATTTCGATATGAACTTTGCTCAGTTGATACGTGAGATTGATTCCATTGAGGGAGACTTTAAATTCGATTTTATGACTTCACATCCGAGAGATTGTAGTTTTGAACTTATCGATGCTCTTGCAGAGAGCAAACATTTCTGCGGTCATCTTCATTTACCAGTTCAGTCCGGTAATAACCGAATATTGAAAGAGATGAATCGCCACTATACACGTGAGCGTTATCTTGAACTTATAAATTATGCGAAAAAGAAAATCGCCGGCGTTAATTTAACCACCGACATTATTGTTGGGTTCCCCGGTGAAACCTACGAAGAGTTTCTTGACACTTTGTCATTGGTTAAAGAGGTTGAGTACGGCTCAATGTTCACTTTCATTTATTCACCCCGAAAGGGTACACCTGCCGCGACAATGCCCGATCCCTTCACTAAGAAAGAAAAAACAAAGTGGTTCCTTGAACTTCTTAAAGTTCAGGAAGATATCGAGAAACGCACAAAATAACAAACAATGTTTCATTGTTGAAATTTTTTATACACAAGGAGTACACAAAAATGACAGTAATTGAAATCACAAGACAGCTTGGCGCTGCAATTCAGGAAGATCCTCGTTACAAAGAATATGAGGCAGCAAGAAAAGCAAATGAACAGGACGATGCTCTTAACAACCTTATCGGTAGCATCAACCTTATTCAGCTTAACTACCAGAATGAAGCAGCTAAGGGCGAAGAAGCAGACGCTGCTAAAATGGAACAGTTTGCAAAAGAATTCGAAGAAAAATATCGTGAGATTATGCTCAACGGTAATATGGTAAAATTCGAAGCTGCTAAGAATGCAGTTGACGCTATGATGAACGAAATCATGGGCATTCTTGCTTGTTGCGTAGACGGTCAGGATCCCGCTACTTGCTCACCTGAACAAGAACATCACTGCAGCGGTAGCTGTGATAGCTGCGGCGGTTGCCACTAATCAAAATTTTTTAATTGCTGAGGTAAAAAATGGCTAAGCTTTCTCCTATGATGGAACAATATTTTCAAATTAAACAGAATTACCCGGAAACTCTTTTGTTTTTTCGTTTGGGCGATTTTTATGAGATGTTCTTTGAAGATGCTAAAATTGCATCCAAAGAGCTTGAACTTGTGCTCACAGGGAGAGATTGCGGTCAGGAGGAACGCGCACCCATGTGCGGCGTTCCTTTCCACAGCGCCGATTCTTACATCGCAAAGCTTGTTTCCCGCGGATATAAGGTCGCAATCTGTGAACAGGTTGAGGACCCGGCTACCGCAAAGGGAATTGTAAAACGAGATGTTGTAAGAATTGTAACACCCGGTACAGTAATTGAGAGCAATATGCTTGATGAAAGTAAAAATAACTATCTTGCATCTGTTTTTGTTACCGATAAAAACTGTGGTCTTGCTTTTGTTGATGTATCTACAGGTGAAGTTCACCTTGATAGTGCAACTGATAATGCTTCACAGTACATTATTAACAGACTTGGTTGTTATTCACCCAGTGAGGTTATTCTCAACAAGTATGCCGCTTCAATAAAATCTGTTTCTGATTTCATAAAAAACAGACTTTCTGTTGATTATCAGATTGTAAATGAGAAAGATTATGATTTCGAAGTTTTAAAATCAAGTGTTCTTTCTCATATTTCAAATGAACAAGGTCAGTTCGACAAGTTTCAACAGAACCCTGCACTTTTATACGCTTTTGGTGTTGCGGTTGAGTATCTTAAAAGTGTACAGAAAACTGAACTTGAAAACATCAACGACGTTGATTTTTATAACGAAGACAGTTTCCTTTCTCTTGATTTATCCGCAAGACGTAATCTTGAATTAACAGAAACTCAGATACGTCGTGAGAAAAGGGGAAGTCTTTTATGGGTCCTTGACCATACCAAAACCGCTATGGGTAAACGTCTTATGCGTACTTGGGTCGAGCAACCTCTTGTTAACTATTCATCCATTCTCTTAAGACAGAATGCAGTTGAAGAACTTTCTTCCGATACAATTTTACTTGATTCAATAATGGGTTATCTCTCTGATATTTTTGACCTTGAAAGAATTATGACCCGTGTTGTTTATGGTAGTGCCAATGCTAAAGAACTTAAAACCTTAAGTCAGACCATTGACCAGTTGGCAAACATTAAATCTGCTATTTCAGATGTAAAATCTAAAATGCTTGAATCTGTTTTTAATGATATTGACCTGCTTGAGGATGTTAATAATCTTATAACAGATGCAATATGCGATAATCCGCCTCTTTCAGTACGTGAGGGTGGTATGATTCGCGACGGCTATAATGCCGAACTTGATACCCTCCGTGATATTGTTAACAATGGTAAGGATTATTTAACTGCTGTTGAACAGGCAGAACAGGAAAAAACAGGTATCAAAAAACTTAAAATCGGGTATAACAGAGTTTTCGGTTACTATATTGAAGTTACTAACTCTTTCAAAGACCTTGTACCCGACCATTACATAAGAAAACAAACGCTTACTAATTGCGAAAGATATATTACTCAGGAACTTAAAGAGCTCGAGGCAAAGGTTCTTGGTGCTCAGGAACGAATTGTTCGTATTGAGTACGAATTGTTTGCCGCTATCCGTTCACAGATTGCTGACCAGCTTGAACGTGTAAGAACCACAGCGAGAGCAGTTGCAAGGCTTGATGCTCTTTGCTCATTGGCTTATACTGCGGTTAATAATAACTACGTGAGACCCGAGATTGACACCTCTGATGAAATTATTATCGAGAATGGTCGTCACCCCGTTGTTGAGCTTATGTTGAGCGGCGCCCCCTTTGTTCCTAACGACACTCACCTTGATTGTCGTGACAACAGAACCGCTATTATTACCGGACCTAATATGGCGGGTAAATCAACTTATATGCGACAGGTTGCCATTATAACTCTTATGGCACAGATAGGTAGCTTTGTTCCCGCTTCATACGCAAAAATCGGTATTGTTGATAAGATTTTTACAAGAGTCGGTGCATCGGATGACTTGGCCGCAGGTCAATCAACCTTTATGCTCGAGATGACCGAAGTTGCGGACATTCTCAATAACGCTACTTCTAAGAGCCTTATTGTATTTGATGAAATCGGCAGAGGTACTTCTACTTACGATGGTATGAGTATCGCAAGAGCCGTTCTTGAATATACCGCCGATAAGAAGAAAATCGGTGCAAAGACTTTATTTGCAACTCACTATCACGAACTTACAGAACTTGAAAGTAAAATTGATGGTGTGAAAAACTACAACACTTCTGTAAAAAAACGTGGTGATGATATTACGTTCCTCAGACGAATCGTCAAAGGTCCTGCAGACGGAAGTTATGGTGTTGAAGTTGCAAAACTTGCGGGTGTACCCAAGGTTGTAGTAGAGAATGCTAAAAAAATTCTTGCTACACTGGAAGCACAAGCCCCTGTTAATGTTTCTCAAAATATTCCTACACCAACTATTGTAGAGGATGATTTACAACTCTCATTCACTTCAAGTGGTAAGGACACTTTAATTGAGAAACTTAAAAATATTGATGTAAATACGTTAACGCCTATTGAAGCAATGACAGTATTGTTTGAACTTCAAAAGGATGCAAAAACACTTTAATTAATCTTATTCATTGAAAGGAGGGGACTTTATGCCTCGTATTAATGTTTTACCAAAGAATATAGCTGATCTTATTGCGGCTGGCGAGGTAGTTGAGCGTCCCTCCTCAGTTATCAAGGAGTTTATTGAGAACTCCATAGATGCCGGTTCAACTAAGATTGTTGTTGAAATTCAGAATGGCGGCAAAACCTATATGAGGGTTACGGACAACGGTTGCGGTATTGAACGCGAAGATGTTCCGAAAGCTTTCATAAGTCACGCTACAAGCAAAATTAGTTCTGTATCCGACCTTGATGCAATTTCAACTCTCGGCTTCAGAGGTGAAGCTCTCGCATCCGTATGTGCTGTTTCAAAAGTTGAAATTATGACAACTGCCAAAGGATTTGATGTAGGTACACGTTACGTAATAGAAGGCGGAGAAGAAAAACTAATTGACGATGCAGGTTCACCTGTTGGTACAACTATTATCGTCAGGGATTTATTTTACAACATTCCTGCGCGATTGAAATTCCTTAAAAAAGACGTTCAGGAGGGTAACTATATAGCTACTGTTCTGGAACGAATTGCACTTTCAAATCCCCATATTTCTTTTAAATTTATCCGTGATGGAAAACTTGCTTTCCAGACACCCGGTGACGCCGATCTTAAATCTGCGGTTTATGCGGTTTTTGGTAAGGAGTTTACATCTCAGTTGTTACCTGTTAATGGTGAACATTCAGGTATTAAAGTTCATGGCTTCGTTACAAAACCTACCGCAGGCAGAGGAAACCGCTCAATGCAGACATTTTTTGTAAATAAACGTTACGTTAAAAGTGTCATTTTCCTTACTGCATTAGAGAACGCTTATAAAAATTCAATTATGGTAGGGAAATATCCCGGTTGTGTGCTATTTCTTGATATGCCATATGAAACCGTTGACGTTAATGTTCATCCTGCAAAAACTGAAGTTCGTTTTTTTGAGGAAAAACGTGTTTTTGAGGCTGTGTATAACACCGTGCTCAGTACCCTTAGTGCGGATTTCACGCGTCCTCAGGCAACTTTTAACGAAGCCAAGGCATTTGTTGAACCAGCTCAGAAGGGTGAACAACTTAAACTTTCGGAGGTCGCTCCCATTGTCCCTAAAACTGAGCGTAGTTTTATAATAAAAGAATTCGGCAAACCTGTTACAGGTCGCGAAGACAAGGTAAGTGCCCCCGAAAAAACTGAACCTAAACAGTTTGACTTTTTAAAAGAGCAGTACTATAAACCTCAAATTAAAATTGTGGAAGAAAAAGATGCAAAAGGAAGGGACTTTACTGTTGAAAAAACAACAGCTGTTATTAATGAACCTGTTGTTGAACCTGTAGTTGAGAATGAAAGAGAAACTGAACCTATAATTGAGGTTGAAGAAATAAAAATTGAAGAAACAGTTGAAATCAAAGAACCGGAGATTCCCGATTATAAATATATCGGCGAGGCTTTTAATACATACTTAATGGCAGAGGTAGAGGGTAAACTTATTATAATAGATAAACACGCTGCTCACGAAAGAATTTTGTTTGAGAAATTCAAGGCGCAGGCTAAGGGTGAGTCACAGATGATGCTTATGCCCGTTTCGGTTAATCTCACTGCAGATGAATATACCGCGGTGCTGGATAACCTTGATATACTTGAAAAGGCAGGTTATGAAGTTTCAGATTTTGGTGACAGGTGTGTTAAAGTTGGTGCCTGTCCACCCGAATTGGTGAACGAAAATATTGATGAGATTTTAACTGAAATTGCAGGTTATCTTGCAAAAAATATTAAAACGTTGATGCCGGATAAACTTGATTGGATATACCATTCAATGGCTTGTCGTGCTGCTGTTAAGGCAGGTAATTTTACCTCCTCGTATGAAGCAGAAAAGTTCGTTGGTGTATTGCTTGCCAACAAAGATATACGTTATTGTCCTCACGGTAGACCTGTGATGGTTGAAATGACAAAACGTGAATTGGAAAAACAATTCGGCAGAATTGTCTGATACTATGATTTTAAAGGAGAACATCATTGAAACGCAAAGCAGTTGTAGTAGTAGGTCCTACTGCCTCGGGTAAAACCGCCCTTGGTATTAATATTTGCAAACAGTTCAACGGTGAAGTTATATCCGCTGACTCTATGCAGATTTATAAAGGGCTTCAGATTTCAACCGCAAAGCCCGATGAATCTGAAATGGATGGTATCAAACATCATCTTATAGATTTTCTCCCTGTTACAGAAAAGTATAGCGTTTCTGATTACTGTAAAGACGCCGAGAAAGCCTTTGACGATATTATTTCCAGGGGAAAGTTGCCTGTTATTGTTGGTGGAACGGGTCTTTATGTTGATTCATTCTTAACAAATACCGAATTTATTGACGAGGCGTCTTCCGATGATGTGAGAAATGAATTATTCAAAGAATTGAATGAAAAGGGCGCAGAGTATATGCATAAAAAACTCTGTGAAGTTGACCCTCAGGCTGCAGAAAAAATTCACCCTAATAATACAGTACGTGTTATCAGGGCTCTTGAAGTGTATAAAATTACGGGTAAAACTATTACTCAACAGGCTATTGATTCACATAAAGTTGAGTCAGATATAGAGCCTTTATATATCGGTATTTCCTACAATGACAGAGAAAAATTATACGACCGAATTAATCTCAGGGTTGATTTTATGCTCGAAAAAGGTCTTGTTGATGAAGCGCGTGCATTCTTTCAGAGTAATCCTTCAAAGACCGCTTTCAATTCCATTGGTTGTAAAGAGTTAAAACCCTATCTTGATAAAGAGGAATCCCTTGAAGCGTGTGTTGAGCGACTTAAACGCAGTACAAGGCGTTATGCGAAACGCCAGTTGACATGGTTCAGGAGAAACACAAAGGTTCACTGGTTTTATCCAGACCTTACCGATGGGGATATTTTTACGCGAGTAAATAATTTGATAAATGAATTTTTAGAAGGTGAAGCGACTTGAAAAAGAATAACTTTAAATTCAAAATAATTGCGGTTATTATCGCGTTATGTATAGTTGCTTCTTACGTTATTTATCAGGCTGTCCTCTTCTCCAAAGCGGAAATTGAAACTCAATTCGCTTTGAATGAAACTGTGTATAAAACTATTGATACCACCGGATTTGTTGTTCGTGATGAACATTTTATTACCAACGACGTAAAGGGTACTACTGTTTCTTTTGCTGAGAATGGTGAAAGGGTAGCAAGAGGTGATACTGTTTCGATGGTGTTTGCCTCCTCTGATGATGCGGTTTCGTATCTCAAAATCAGTGAGATTCAGAAAAATATTGAACATTATGAGGAATTATCTGGACAAGCCAACTTACAGACACTTAATATCAGTACGTTAAATAAAAAAATTGATAGTGAGTTGGTTGAATATCTCGAAAGTCGCGATAATTGTAGTTACAGTGAGGCAATTGAATTTGCCAACACTTATCGTGATTCCTTGACCGGTAAACAGATTGCGATTGGCGAAGAACTTGATTTTACCGAGGAACTTGCAAATCTTAAAAACGAATTAGCACAACTCCATAGTGTTAAATATACCTTCACCGAAATAAAAAGTGATACACCCGGTTATTTTATAAGTGGCGCAGACGGATACGAAAAAACTATTGATTTTTCAAAGATAGATGAGATTACCCTTGAAAAGGCTGAAAAGGCGATTAAAGCTAATCCATCTTCAGTTTCCGAAGATGTTATTGGTCGTGTTGTTGAGTCATTTAAGTGGTATATCGTTTGCTCAGTTGATACCGACGACACTGTAAACCTTTCATATAACAAGCAGATATATGTTAATTTCCCTTATCAGGGAATTGAAAAATTACCTGTAACATTATATAAAATCGGTGACAGAACAGGTGATAAAACACTGCTTGTTTTATCCTGTGATCTTATGAATGAAGGTCTTGCGGATTTACGAGTTGAAGATATGCAGATAATTACCGAGGAATATGATGGTTATAAAATACCTAATTCTGCCATACGTACCGTTGATGGTGTTAAGGGTGTGTATGTTATAAGAGGCAATTTGTTAGGGTTCAGAAAAATCCACATTGTACACTCTACTGATAGTTATACGTTGGTCGATAATCCCGAAGGTGATTCTGATTATATTAAACTTTATGATAAAGTTGTTACGAAGGGAGTTGAACTGTATGACAACAAACTTGTGTGATGAACGCTTTGTTTCAATATCGGAAAACTTAAAAAGAATTCGCGATGAAATCAATGAGTCAGCTGTCAAATCAGGTCGTCAACCTGAAGATGTAAGGTTAATGGCAGTTACCAAAACTGTTGATGTTAAGTACATTAATTACGGCATTACCGATTGCGGTATTGATTTAATAGGAGAAAACAAAGTACAGGAGTTTCTTTCTAAAAAAGATGAATTAAAGTTGGACGGTGTTGAAAAACATCTGATAGGTCATCTGCAGACAAATAAAGTTAAAAAGATTGTTCCTTTTGTTGATATGATACAGTCTGTGGACAGTTTTAAACTTGCAAAGGTTATTTCAGATGAGGTTTCTAAAATCAATAAAACAATGGGAGTTTTACTTGAAATAAATATAGGTGACGAAGATAGTAAAACTGGTTTTGATAAAAGCGCGTTTGTTGAGTCACTGTGTGAGATTTCTGAGTTACCATCCATAAAGGTTAAGGGTCTTATGACAATACCACCGATATGTGATACTCCTGATGAAGCAGAAAAATATTTTGCCGCAATGAGCGATTTTTATAATGAAATTAAAGAGGGAAACTACGCTAACTTTGATTTTAATATTCTCTCAATGGGAATGTCCGGCGATTATAAAGAGGCTATAATCCATGGTTCTAATCTTGTAAGAATTGGGTCCGCAGTTTTCGGTGCCCGTATTTATAAATAATGGAGGTTTTTTATTATGGCATTTACAGATTTATTCAAAAAATTAATTAATGCTTCAGATGACGAGTATGATGAGGCAACAGAAGAAATTAACGAAGAAGGTTTTGAAGCTACTTCTTTTTCGTCCGTTCGTGAATATGAAAGCGAAGCTCCCAGAGCTTCTGCTCGTACAAGAAGACAACCTACTTATTCAAATGACCCTAGTAGAGTAGTTGACATCCGTACAACCGCAATGCTTCAGGTAGTTCTTGTAAAACCTGATAAATTCGAGGATGCTCGTGCAATTGCCGACCACCTTAATGAAAAAAGAACTGTTGTGCTTAATCTTGAAGCCGCAAACAAGGATGTTGCAAGACGTCTTATTGACCTTCTTAATGGTGTAGCCTATGCTAATGGCGGTCAGCTTAAAAAGGTTTCAACAAACACATATATTATCACACCTTATAATGTTAATGTGTCAGGCGACCTTCTCGATGAACTTGAGAGCACAGGCGTATTCTTTTAATTTTAATTCAGTGGAAACGGGGAATGTATTATGATGACTCCTTCTCAACTCAGGGGATATGAGTTTAAATCTGCAGGTCGTAACGCGTATAAGGCAGAAGAAGTTGACTCTTTCTTTGCGGAAGTTCTTATCAGTTATGAAAGAATGTATCGTGAAAATAGCGAACTTATTAAGCGTGTCAGTCTTCTTGCAGACAGACTTGAGCAATATAAAAAAGATGAAGTTGATATCAAACAGGCAGTATTAAGTGCACAAAAGGCCGCAGATATCATTGTTCGTGATGCTCAGGCGGCTTCAGAAGATGCTAAGTTAGAAGCAGAGGCACTTCTTGCTGCTGCTAAAGGTGAGGCACAGATTATTAAGGAAGATGCAGAAAAACAGGCTATTGCCGACTCGGACTTACTTATGTCTATTGCTCGTGATAAAGCCGAGGAAATTCTCAATAAAGCAAAGGAAAAAGCTCATGGCATATTAATTGCTGCTAACGATAGCGCTAGTGATGCAATGGGCGCTGCTAACAGAACAGTTACAAGTGAATCACTCCATTATGAAATGCTCAAAAAAGAGGTTGCTGAATTCAGAGCATCCATTCTTGCGCAGTATAAAGCACATATTGAAATGATTTCTAAACTTCCTGAAATTGCAGTTGAAGAAGCTTCAAAAATTGAGAATCCACCTGTTGCAGAAGAAATAGATATGTCAAAAATTGAGAATGCATTTGAGGATGACGATAATGTTTGCGAAGCGACAGAAGATATCGTTATTGAATATGTTGAACTGTCTGATGTATCTGTTGATGAAAGCGAAAAAATTGGAGTAGATGAATCTTTCTATAACTCAGAGGATGAAGCTGAAGTTATGAATGAAATTGTTATTAATGATAGTGCGGTTACCGAAGGAGTTTCTGAAGAGTCTGTTATTGTTACAGAGGCTGCAGATATACCTATTACAAGAGGTTTCAACGTAACTACTGATGATTTACAATTCGATGGTTTTGATAACGTTGATAGTGGTAAAAATGTTGAAGAAACACCCGTAATGACCGAAAACGATGATACCGTTTCTGATAAATCAGAAGTATCTGTAAAAGATAGTTTTGAAAGCAGTACATCTTTCTTCGATACTATAGAGAGCATCAATGCTGATGATGAGGACGAAAGACCTAAGAAAAAAGGCTTTTTTGGTAAGTGGAAATAAAAAGTCAGGAGTAAGTTTATGTTTGTAGTTATAGCTCTAATTGTATCTGCTATACTTGTTGGTGTAGACCAGTTTTCAAAGTACCTTGCAGTTGAATATCTTTCAAACAGTGAGTATTTTACTGTAATTTCCGGTATTCTCAGGTTAAGATATGTTGAAAATACAGGTGCGGTTTTTGGCTCTTTTTCAAATCATACAATTCCTTTGACTATATTTTCTGTTCTTTTATTAGTTGGTGCTATCTTTTTGTTGGTAACAAATAAAAATAGATCTAAATTTATGAATGTCTGTCTAGTTCTCATGATTTCAGGCGGAATAGGTAATATTATTGATAGAATCCGCCTTGGCTATGTTATAGACTTTATTGAACCTGTATTTGTAAATTTTGCAGTTTTCAATTTTGCGGATTGTCTTATTACTGTAAGTGCATTTTTAATTATTGGTTATCTTATTTATGATTTTGCAAAAGACGTTTTAAAAACAAAACAAAAAGATGGTGTTCCCGTTTCTGCAGAATCTGTTGAAAATAGGGAGAGTAATAATGGAACAGAATGAATTTTTAGTAACCGATGAAGTTGCGGGCAGTCGTTTAGACAAAGCCATAACTTTACTTTGTTCCGATTTGTCCCGTAACAGCGCTCAACAACTTATTGAATCGGGAAATATACTTGTAAACGGTGTCGTCAGCAGCAAGAAATACACTGTTTCAATCGGTGACGTTATTGTTGTTGATTTCCCTCAACCCACCAATTTGTCTGTTGATGCGGAGAACATCCCTCTTGATATTGTGTATGAAGATGAACACTTGCTCGTAGTTAACAAACCTAAAGGGATGGTTGTGCATCCTGCAGCAGGCAATTATACCGGTACACTTGTTAATGCATTGTTATATCATTGTGGTGATTCACTGTCAGGTATAAATGGTGTTATAAGGCCCGGTATTGTACATAGAATTGATAAAGACACCAGTGGTTTACTTGTTGTTGCTAAAAATGACGTTGCTCACAAAGGTCTCGCAGAGCAGATAAAGGAACATAGCTTCACAAGGGTTTACAATACGGTTGTTGTTGGTAATATCAAGGATGATAAAGGTACAATTGATGCACCTATCGGCAGACATCCAAAGGACCGTAAGAAACAGGCGGTTACAGATAAAAATTCTAAGAATGCCGTTACACACTTTGAGGTTCTCGAAAGGTATAATGGATTTACATTCTTAAAAGTTCAACTTGAAACCGGTAGAACACATCAGATAAGGGTTCATATGGCTTTCAGAGGCACACCTGTTGCAGGTGATGTTGTTTACGGAAATCCTAAAAAAACTTATGGTTTGCAGGGGCAGTGCCTTAATGCTTCAACAATTGGGTTTGTTCATCCTGTAACAGGGGAGTATCTTGAATTTACAACAGATTTACCCGATTATTTTAAAGATTTTCTCAGGAGAATATCTTAATGAAAAATTCTTATTCTCAATGGTTGTTGGTTTCTGATATTGATGGTACATTGAATGATAAATCATTTAAATTACCACCTGCGAACAAAGATGCAATATATCGTTTTGTGGAAAATGGCGGTGTGTTTACACTTTGCTCGGGCAGAAATCTTCAGTCATTGTCAATCCATTATAATAAATTAGGTTTAAAAACTCCTGCAATTTTCTTAAATGGGGCAGGAATTTATGACTTTGCTACTTCTGAAGTTAATTATTTTAATCCTATTTCAACTGAGGGGGAGAGAATTATTCTTGATATTTTCTCCCAATATAAAACGTTAGAATTGACTGTTTTCGGTACCGATATGATTTACCTTGCAACAAGGACTTGTTTTTATGGTTGGGTTATTTCAAAAATGGATAAACTCAATTATAAACTTTGCAAGAAAACCGAAGATTTACCGAGGGGTGTCTGGGGTAAGGTTTCATTTTTTGGTACACGTAAGCTTGTAAGGAAAATTCAAGAATTAATTAAATCTCAATATAATAATTATTTTGATTGTTTTTTTACTTCACCATATACCTTAGAGGTTGTTAACAAAGGAGTTAATAAAGGGGCTGGTGTCAGTAAACTTGCAGATATTCTCGGCACTTCTCCGGAAAATGTCGCAGCAATCGGTGACTATTATAATGATGTTGATATGTTAAAAACAGTTAGCCACCCCGCTTGTTGCGGACAGGCGCCCGATGATATCAAAATGATATGTGAGTATGTTACCTGTCATTGCAATGATGGTGCGGTTGCTGATTTTATAAATTACTTAGAAAAAAATTATATTTTATAAACGGAGGTTTATTTTATGGACGTTGTTGCCAAAAAAGAACTGGCAAAAGTTGCCTGTAATGTCCGTAAGGGTATTATTGAAGGTACTTTCAATGCCAAATCAGGTCATCCCGGTGGTTCACTTTCCATTGCAGACATTATTTCATATCTTTATTTTAAGGAAATGAATATCGACCCTGCAAATCCCGCTATGCCTGAAAGAGACAGATTTGTTCTTTCAAAAGGTCATGCCGCGCCTGCACTTTATTCTGTGATGGCGCAGAGAGGTTATTTCCCTGTTGAAGAACTCAAAACGCTTCGTAAAATCGATTCAAGACTTCAGGGTCACCCCAGTATGAAATGCCTTCCTGGTATTGATATCAGTACAGGCTCATTGGGTCAGGGTATTTCTGCCGCTTGCGGTATGGCTCTCGGTGCAAAACTTCAGAATGCCGATTTCCGTGTATATTCTATTCTTGGTGACGGTGAAATCGAAGAGGGTCAGGTATGGGAAGCAGCTATGTATGCCGCAGCAAAGAAGTTAGATAACCTTGTTGCCTTTGTTGATAACAATAATCTTCAGATTGATGGTACAGTTGAAGAAGTTAACTCACCTTATCCCATCCCTGAGAAATTTGTAGCTTTCGGTTGGAATGTTATTGAAATCGATGGCCACTCATTTGATGATATTGAAAACGCTCTTAATGCTGCTCGTGAATGCAAGGGCAAACCTAGTGCAATTATTGCAAAAACAGTTAAGGGTAAAGGCGTTTCATTTATGGAAAACCAGGTTAACTGGCACGGTGCTGCACCTAATGCAGAACAGTATGAAATTGCAATGAACGAACTCGACGAAGTTCTTAATGGATTGGAGGGCTAAAAAATGGCAGATGTAATTAAAGTTGCTACACGTGATGCTTATGGTAAAGCTCTCGTTGAATTAGGCGAAAAGAATCCTAACGTGGTTGTTCTTGATGCCGACCTTGCTGCTGCTACAAAAACAGGCGGTTTTAAAAAGGCTTTTCCTGACAGATTCTTTGATACAGGTATTGCCGAATCAAATATGATGGGTGTTGCAGCAGGTCTTGCTACAACAGGTTATACAGTTTTTGCAAGTTCCTTTGCTATGTTCTCCGCAGGCCGAGCTTTTGAACAGGTAAGAAACACAATCGGTTATCCTCATCTCAATGTTAAAATCGGTGCAACTCACGCAGGTATTTCTGTTGGCGAAGATGGTGCCAGTCACCAGTGTTGTGAAGATATTGCTTTAATGCGATCAATTCCCGGTATGGCTATTATTAACCCTGCAGATGATATTGAAGCACGTGCCGCAGTCCTTGCTGCTGCAGAAATGGATGGCCCTGTTTATATGCGCTTTGGCAGACTTGCAGTTCCGAGAATTTTTGATGAAGATTATAAATTCGAAATTGGTAAGGCAGTTACACTTAAAGAGGGTACTGACGTTACAATTATTGCAACAGGTCTTATGGTTAAAGAGGCTATTGAAGCATCTGAAATCCTTGAAGCTGAAGGTGTCTCTGTTGAACTTATCAACATGCATACTATTAAGCCTCTTGATAAAGATGCTGTTGTTGCAGCTGCTAAGAAGACTGGTTGCATCGTTACAGCTGAAGAACATAACGTTATCGGTGGTCTTGGTGATGCGGTTTGTGATGCAGTTTGCGGTGAGTATCCCGTACCTGTTGTTAAAGTTGGTGTTGAGGATACATTTGGTAAATCCGGTCCTGCAGTAGACCTTCTTCATTGCTTTGGTCTTGATGCAAAAAATATTGTTGAAAAGGCTAAAATTGCTATTTCAAAGAAATAATGTTGTGTTTTAACTAAAATTTAGTTTAAATTATTTTATTTTTATTGAAAATATAAAATTAGTATGTTATAATACTTCAATAGATATTATTATTTCTATTGATAGGTAGGAGATATTATGGCTAATTGTCCTAAATGTGGATACAAACTCAGAATGATAGATATAAAGGCAGAGTGCCCCAAATGTGGCGTTAACCTTTTATATTATAATCAGCAGGAAAGATTGGCTCTTGACGCCGATAAAGCTGAAGAAGAACATATTAAAATGCAGCCCAAAATCGACAGAATCAAGTTTGCTTTTGTTGGTACTAAACTTTCAATTGTTAGACTTATTTCTTTCTTGATTCCCATTGGTGTTATGTTCCTTCCTTTGGCAAGTGTAAACGTTAATATGCCGTGGAACACCATCGATAAAGATATCTCAATTCTTAACGTTGTTATGGATGTCATAATGAATCTTAAGTTTGATATTCTTATTGATATGATTACCGGTTCGGATTTAACAAGAGTTGCGTTTATTTCCTATGCTGCTGCAATTATATTCATTCTTTTAGCTGCGGTGTTTGCTATACTTAATATTCCCTTTGATGCAGTTTCCTGCTCACCTAAGGGCTTTAAGCGTAACGTAACCCTTTCTTCTTGTGGTATTGTTTTCACAGTACTCAGTATCATTTCTTTCTTGGTTTTCAACTCTCAACTTACAAAAACTTTCGGTGGTATGTACTCAGGTAGCATCGGTATTGGTGGTTTCCTTGTTATTTTAGGTTTTGTTATCATTATCCTTGTTAATGTTCTTATCAAAAAACAGAATGTTCCTGTTAAATACACCGACATTTCTGAATATGTTGAAAGAATTGCAAGACGTAAAGAAGAAATTGCTGAAATGGAAGCTCAGGCAGCTCTCATAAGAAAAGCTTATCAGGAGCGCGTTCAATCAGAAACAAACAAATAATAATTTAAGGAGTGTCATTTGACACTCCTTTTCTTTTTACGAAATAAAACACGGAGCTTTTGGCTCCGTGTAATTTTTTTATGCCCCGCCGTGCCGGATGCGATAATAGTAACCTGCTTTCAGCAGGTGGGTGTCCTCTCTACGGGTTCACGCTCCCTTCGTCCGTCATAGACGGGAGGTCTGCAATCTGCCGCGGAAGGTGGACTCCCTTTTAATTGTCATAGGGTTAGTATTAGTCGCATTTATCGAACACCGCAGGAATAATATTATTGATTAAAATAAGCCGATTATTCCTCTTCAAACTCATAATAGTCGGCAAGTCTTTCCTCGAAAAGTTCGCCGATTTTATTGTAAAGTTTATCATCTTCGATAGGTTCAAGATAAATTTCCCCATCCCCGTCGTCATTTACTGAAAGAATAATCAGTTCGCCGTCATCATCAAGAATTTCTTCTGCTTCTGTATAAACGGGGAGAAGAGCGATGAAACGACCTTCGTCTGTTTCAATTCTGTCGAGCTCTTCAAAAGTGTGCTGTACACCATTTTCGTCAACGACTGTTACAAGGTCCGCACCATATTCGTTGTTTGCAAAATTTTCTGCCATAGGATTCACCATTGCCTTTCGTGTTTTACAATTATATTTTATCTTATTATTAAGTGGTAGTCAACTGTAATTTATTCACAAATTTCGATGTTCCAATTAAAACTACTTTCTTCTTTGGGTTCAAGAGCCATTATACCACGTTTTTGTGAGAGGTCGTCTTTCTTGTCATAGTTATCATTAACACCCCACCAGGGCTCTATACAAACATAAGGTGCGCCGGGTTTTGCCCATATTCCTAAAAGTGGAGAATCGAAATTAAATTTAACAACTCTGTTGTGGTTGTTACTCTTGAGAGAAATCGCTTTAGAATTATAACCACTTAAAATAAGTGCGTCATCATCAAAGAGATTTTCGGTAATTACAAGCTTTTTACCGTCTAAATCAACGGGAAATTTTTCTTCGATAAGAATTGATTCGTGGTCAATGCGTTCTGTTAAAAGAGTTTCATTTTCTGAAAATTCAAGATAATCACCGATTTCACAATTGAATGCAGGGTGAGCACCGAAGGAATAGTACATAACACAGTCATTTTTATTAACAACTGTATGTGTAACACTTAAACCGTTTTCAGTGATTTTAAACTCAACAATTAAATCAAAATGATAGGGATATGCTTCAAAAGATTCTGCATCATCAGACTGAATAAATTTAAGTGAGTTTTCGGTTTTCTCGATTAATTTAAAGGGTTTCTTTCTGACAATGCCGTGTTTCGGCATTGTATATTCTTTTCCGTCAAGTCTGTATTTGTCGTCAAGAAGTCTGCCGATAATGGGGAAAAGAATAGGGGACTGACCGTACCATATATCTGTATTACCGCCCCATATAAATTCAAAGCCAGTCTTTTTGGACTTAAAAGAGTTAAGCTCTGCTCCCATTTCTTTTACTGCAAGACAAAAATCGTTGTTTTCAACATTGTAAATCATAATTCATCTTCCTTTATAACAAAGGCACTACGCGTTTGCGTAATGCCTTGTTTAGTTTATTTAATTATATAACAATTAAACTCTACTGTCAATTAGTCAGCGGCTTCTTCGCCTTTTTTTCTTGAAAGAATAATATTAACGATGATACCAAGAATAAGTGCACATGCAATAGAGGTAATTGTAACTTTACCGATTGCAAGAGCGAGACCGCCGATACCGGTGATAAGGATAACAGAAACGGTGAAAAGATTTGAACTCTTTTCTAAATCAACCTTTTGTATCATCTTGAGACCGGAAACTGCGATGAAGCCGTAAAGCGTAATACATACACCACCCATTACACAACCGGGGATAGAATCAAGGAAAGCAACAAAGGGAGAAATAAATGAAATAAGAATTGCTATTATTGCTGTGCAAGTGATTGTTGCAACAGACGCATTTCTTGTAATAGCTACACAACCAACGGATTCACCATAAGTGGTGTTAGGACAACCACCGAATAATGCGCCAACTATTGAACCGATACCGTCACCAAGAAGTGTTCTTGAGAGACCCGGCTCTTTAAGAAGGTCTTTTTCTATGATTGATGAAAGGTTTTTGTGGTCAGCGATATGTTCTGCAAATACAACGAACGCAACAGGAATATAAGCAACAGCAACTGTTGTAATATAAGTTGAATCAAGCTCTTTGATAGCGTCAAAAGCCTTAATGAACGCAAAATCCGGAACTTGGATGAATGTTGACAACTGAACGCCGTTTTCAACGAGTGCTTGGAATGGAGCGAGGTCGAGAACGATAAATGCCTCTTTGTTTAAAACAACACCTATTATTGTAAAGATACCTGCTACTGCATAGCCTGATAAGATACCAATAATAAAGGGAATAAGTTTTGTCATTTTTTTGCCGTACGTTGAACATAAAGTAACAACGACTAATGTAACTAAAGCACAGATAAGTGAAAGCCATACGTTAGTTGTCATTATAAATGAACCATTGCCATCTTGGGGAGCGTAGCTAACAGCATCTTTAACCGCTGCACCTGCAAGTGAAAGACCGATAAGAGCAACTGTAGGTCCTATAACAACAGGAGGCATAATCTTATTAATCCAGTTAACTCCTGCAATTTTAACTACAATAGCTATAACTACATATACAAGGCCTGCGAATATAGCACCTAAAATTATTCCTAAAAAGCCTTTTGCAGCACTTGTAGCGCCTGCAAAAGCAGCAAACATAGAACCGATAAATGCAAAAGAGGAGCCAAGGAAAACCGGGCTTTTGAATTTAGTGAATAACTGATAAACGATTGTACCAGCACCAGCACCAAATAATGCGGCTGAAGCCGACATTCCGTTGCCTATAATTGCAGGAACTGCAATTGTTGCTGCCATGATGGCAAGTAATTGTTGAAAGGCAAAGATTAAAAGTTGTCCGAATTTTGGTTTGTCGTTAACATCATAAACCAATTTCATAAAAAAACCTCCACAGTATTTTTTTATTATAGCCTTACGGCTTATAAACTATATAATTTTACAGAAGTACAACCATCTGTTTCGGGGAGAAGAACAGATATCAACTCTGTTGTAGCAGTAGGTACATTTTTTCCTACAAAATCTGCTCTGAAAGGTAATTCCCTGTGGCCTCTGTCTACAAGTATTGCAAGTTGAATGCTAGAGGGTCTGCCAAGACTGAAAATCGCTTCAATAGCGGCTCTAACCGTTCTGCCGGTAAAAAGAACATCATCAACAAGAATAATGTCTTTACCTGTAACGTCAAAGTCAATAGGATGCTCAGTAACTTCGGGAATTACATGTGCTTCGGTTAAATCGTCGCGATAATGGTTGATATCAAGCTCACTGAATGGGAGTTTAACACCTTCAATATTTTCGATTTTTTCAACAATTATTTTTGCTAATGGTACGCCACGTGTTTTGATACCCAAGAAAGCAAGATTGTCAGTACCTTTGTTCTTTTCAATAATCTCGTGTGAAATTCGGGTTAAAGCGCGTTGTACAGCGGATTCATCCATTAATTCTGCTTTTAATTTCATATAAAACCTCAAAAAAAGCCTTGTCCGAAAAGACAAGGCTTGATAATAATGCTATTACAAAACCTTATCAATTCACTGATTGATTTAAAAGTTTACAATATAATAGTAATATTGATTTAGGTTTTTGTAAATAGTTCAAATTATAGAAATGTTGAGACATTATTTGTGTATTTTACCAATTAAAGCATATACACGCCTGATTCTAACTCAACAAGTTCACGGTCATTGGTCTTGATATATCTGTAAACAGGTTCCTCAAAGGTTTTATAATCGGCAACTGTGTAATTTTTAAGATCAACAGTGCGGATTTTACAAGATTCATAGTTGCATATATACAACTTATTATCATAGACCGAAATAGAAACAGGGTTTAAAAATGCAGTGGAAGAATCGCCGCCGATTCGTAAAACGATTTTACCTGTAGTTGGGCAATAGCGGACAATACAATTGTTTTCGGGAACAACACACCAGATATATTTACCTTCGGGAGCTACACCGCTTATAGGAGCATCTCTGTATTGTAAATCACCTGTCCAATACAGCTCGCCTTTATCATTAAATAATCCCAATTCACCACTTGAATAAGCAACAGCAATATGTTTGTTTGGTAAGGTTGCTGCGTCGCAAAAGATAAAGTCACTTAGTTGTTCGGAAATTTTTTCATAATTTTCGCCGAACTTATTAAGTAAATACGCACCTCTTGTACTTGCGGTAGGTCTTTCAAGTTTTACGTCATAGGTAAAGAATGAAATTTTTGTATTACCTGCAGGTGTAATATCCTTGCGAGCAACAATGATACCTTTTGAAAAGGGAATAATATCGACAATATCAATATCCATTAATTTTTTCATAATCAGACCTCGTTATTGTCAGATAATTTATTAATCTGGTAGCAAAGCGTCATTAAGGAGTCCCCAAGATGTACGTTTTCAACTGCAATACCCTCGTAACGGCTCATAAGGTCGTATTGTGTGAAATTCCAGAAACCTTTTATGCCCAATGACACAAGTTTGTCTGCATTTTCTGCGGCATATTCAGCAGGGATACATAGGATGGCAACTACCGGAGCTTCTTTTCTGCAGAAATCTTCTAAATCCGCAGAGTCAAGTACAGTTTTACCACCAATCTGCGTACCCACAACGTTGGGATTATTATCAAAAATACCCACAAGGTCAAAACCACGATTTTCAAAGTGTAAGTGTGTGGCAATTGCATGACCAAGGTTACCTGCACCTATCATAATTGCCTTTGACCTTTTGTTGATGCCGAGAATAAGACCGATTTCATTATATAATTGTTCGATATTGTAACCGTAACCCTGTTGACCGAAACCACCGAAACAGTTGAGGTCCTGTCTGATTTGCGATGCTGTAAGACCCATTCTCTGGGATAACTCTTTGGATGAAATTCTTACAACGCCCATATTCTTTAGTTCCTCAAGATAACGATGGTAACGTGGAAGTCGTTTTATAACAGGTACTGAAACCTGATTATTGTTTTTCATTTTTAATCGCCCTTATTAATCTAATGTTTTAAGAGTGTCCATTACGTAGTTACCGAATTCTTCGCAAGTGCAACCATTGTCGCGACCTGTGATAACCATTTTCTTTTCAGTGATCATACAGATATCAAGTGCTTTTTCGAGTTTCTCAGCTTCTTCCTGTTTGCCGATGTGTGAAAGAAGAAGTACGGCTGCTCTGAGCATTGAGCAGGGGTCTGCGAATTGACCGCGACCTTCTTTTACCATACGGGGAGCAGAGCCGTGGATTGCTTCAAACATAGCGTACTGCTTGCCGATGTTTGCGCTACCGGCTGTACCAACACCACCCTGGAATTCAGCAGCTTCGTCAGTGATGATATCACCATAAAGGTTGGGAAGAACAAATACCTTGAAATCAGTTCTGCGCTTCTTATCAATAAGTTTAGCAGTAGTAATATCAATGTACCATTCATCAGTTGTGATTTCGGGGTAATCCTTAGCGATGTCTTTGCAAAGGTTAAGGAACTTACCGTCAGTTGTTTTGATGATGTTAGCCTTTGTGATAATAGAAACTCTGTCTTTTTTGTTGTTGCGAGCATATTCGTAAGCGAGTTTTGCAATTCGTTCTGTACCTTCAGTTGTTGTTACAACAAAGTCAAAAGCGAGTTCGCCGTCAACGTCAACACCCTTTGAACCTACTGCGTAAGCACCTTCGGTGTTTTCACGGAAGAATGTCCAGTCGATACCTTCTTCAGGGATTTTAACAGGACGAACGTTTGCGAAAAGGTCAAGAGCCTTTCTCATAGCAACGTTTGCACTTTCAATATTGGGGAGTCCATCACCCTGCTGGGGAGTAGTTGTGGGTCCCTTAAGGATAACGTCACAAGCTTTAAGTTCTTCCATTACGTCGTCAGGAATAGCTTTCATAACCTTTGCGCGGTTTTCAATTGTAAGACCATCGATATATTTGAATTCAATTTTACCGTTATCAACGTCTTCTTTAAGAATGAATTTAAGCACGTTAGCAGCTTCTTTTGTGATAATGGGGCCGATGCCGTCACCACCACAAACACCGATAATAATTTTATCAAGTGCTTTGAAGTCTTTGAAATCTTTTGTTGCTTTTATTTTCTGGTTACGCTCGTCCTGTTCAATAAGTAACTGTTTGAATCTGTCGAGAGCGTTCTGAATCTGTACTTCTGTCATTATTTATTTTCCTCCTTGGTGTAGTCGAGCAAGCCACCTGCAGTAAGGATGTCAACCTGTCTTTCGGAAACATCGCAGATGAGCTTATATTCTTCGCTTTTAGTTTCGTTTCTAAGTGTAATTTCGCTACCTGCTTTAAGTTCAGCTTTGATTGCAGGAAGAGTGAGCTTGTCGCCAACAGAAATCTTGTCATAATCGTCAGCATTTACAAAGTTAAGAGGAAGGATACTTGCATTAACAAGGTTTGCCTTGTGTATACGGGCAAATGACTTTGTGATAACCGCTTTAACACCAAGATAAAGAGGAACAAGTGCTGCATGTTCTCTTGAAGAACCTTGACCGTAGTTGTTACCACCGATAATAATGCATGAACCTGCTTCTTTACAATGCTCTGCAAAGTTCTCGTCGCACTGGCGGAAGCAGAACTGTGAAAGGTGGGGAATATTTGAACGATAAGGAAGGATTTTTGCACCTGCAGGCATGATGTGGTCGGTAGTGATGTTATCTTCGACCTTCAATACTGCAGTAGCTTCAATTAAGTCTGCAAGAGGAGTTGTTTTGGGGAAGGGTTTGATATTGGGTCCGTAGTAAACTTCAACTGCAGCCGCTTCTTCGGGAGTTTCTGCGGGCATTTCAATCATGTTATCGTTAATAATGAATGACTTGGGAAGTGTAACGGAAATATCATCTTTACAAGTTGTTGCATCTGTGAGAACACCGGTAAGGGCAGATACAGCTGCGGTCTCGGGGCTTACAAGGTAAACCTTACCGTCTGCTGTACCGCTTCTACCTTCAAAGTTACGGTTGAATGTTCTTAATGATACACCTGATGAACAGGGTGACTGACCCATACCGATACAGGGACCACAAGCGCTTTCAAGAATACGTGCACCAGCGTCAATCATATCTGCAAGAGCACCATTAAGTGCGAGCATATTGAGAACCTGTTTTGAACCGGGAGCAATACCAAGTGAAACAGAGGGATGAACCTTTTTACCCTTGAGGATTTTTGCAACTTTCATCATATCGAGAAGAGATGAGTTTGTACAAGAACCGATAAGTACCTGGTCAACCTTGATTTCACCGATTTCTGCAACGGATTTAACGTTATCGGGCATGTGGGGCATTGCTGCGAGGGGTTTCAAAGCGCAAAGGTCAATATCAATAATTCTTGAATATTCTGCATCTTCATCAGGAAGAAGTTCAACCCAATCCTGTTCACGGCTCTGAGCCTTCATGAAGTCGTATGTAATATCATCAGAGGGGAATATTGATGTTGTTGCACCTAATTCTGCACCCATATTTGTGATAGTTGCTCTTTCGGGAACGGTAAGTGTTTTTACACCTTCGCCGCCGTACTCAATAACTTTGCCTACGCCGCCTTTAACACTGAGAATTCTGAGCACTTCAAGGATAATATCCTTTGCGGCAACATAGGGGGAGAGTTTGCCTGTTAAGTTAACCTTAATAACCTCAGGTACAGTGATGTAATATGCACCGCCACCCATAGCAACTGCAACGTCAAGTCCACCGGCACCCATTGCGAGCATACCTAAACCGCCGCCTGTGGGAGTGTGACTGTCAGAACCAATAAGTCTCTTGCCGGGGATGCCGAATCTCTCAAGGTGCACCTGATGGCAGATACCGTTACCGGGTCTTGAATAACGAACACCACGTTTTTTGCAAACGCTCTGTATAAATTTATGGTCATCGGCATTTTCAAAACCTGTCTGAAGTGTGTTGTGGTCGATATAAGCAACTGAAAGTTCAGTTTTAACTTTATCGATATCCATCGCTTCAAGCTCAAGGTAAGCCATTGTGCCGGTTGCATCCTGTGTCAAAGTCTGGTCAATTCTGATACCAACTTCGTTACCGGGAGCATATTCACCGTCAACAAGATGACTCTTAATGATTTTTTCACATAGAGTAAGTCCCATTTTTAAATCCTCCGAAAAAGTTGTTTATATTTTTAACAAAGACATTTTAATATTTTTCACAATCTTTGTCAACGGGAAATTGATAAATAATAAACAAACAATAATAAATATAATTAGACAAATATTGCACTTTTTTGTTTAATGTGCTATTATATATAAGTTAAAATGGATATTTTGGTTATACTAATCAAAGGTGATGATTTTGTATAACTATTTGCACGATTATTTCAATTTTGATGCAACTCTTTCTGGTGCCGTTTCTGACAATGAAAATGAAAGCAAAGCAGGTTTTCTTACTATTGATTCTAATGAAGGCGGTGTTACCGTTGATAAAAATGGTAAGTTTATTCATTGTCTTACGATTATCGGACAAATAGAAGGTCACTACGTATCTTCCGATGACGTTAAAACAACTAAGTATGAACATATAATTCCTCGTTTGGTAGCGGTAGAAGAAAGTGACGATATATCAGGACTTCTGGTTATCCTAAATACAGTCGGTGGTGACATTGAAGCAGGACTTGCTATTGCGGAATTAATATCAGGAATGAAGAAGCCATCCGTTTCCTTGGTTTTGGGCGGCAGTCACTCAATAGGTATACCTTTGGCGGTCAGCACCAATAAATCTTTTGTTGTTCCTACGGCTACAATGACGGTACATCCTGTAAGAATGAATGGTCTTGTTCTTGGTGTTCCTCAGACCCTCGTTTATCTCAACAAAATGGAAGAACGTGTTATTGAATTTGTAACGCGGAATTCGAAGGTTACTGCGGAGAGATTCAAAGAAATGATGCTTAACAGCAAAGAACTAATTACAGATTTTGGCACCATTTTAAATGGTGTACAAGCAGTTGAGGAAGGCTTGATAGACCGGGTGGGAAGTCTTGGTGAAGCATTGGATTGTCTTTATGGAATGATAAATGAAGATTAATTTGCGGAGGTAGTTATGAAAGAAATAATTCAAGCTTTGTTTCTTGGTATTATTCAGGGATTGACGGAGTTTTTGCCTGTATCTAGTAGTGGTCATATGTCGATATTCAGAAATTTCAGCGGAATGGCAACAGAGGGGTCGGGCCTCTTTTCCGCAATGTTACATATCGGAACGCTTATTGCTATCTTTGTTGTTTTCTATAAGCCTATCTATGAATTGTTTATTGAGTTTTTTAAATGTTTTAAAGATTTATTCTCACGTCAGTTTGATAAATTTATACTTAAAAATATGCCCGTTACAAGGCGTATGCTCTTTATGTTTGTAATTTCCTGTGTGCCGCTATTATTATTGCTTCTGCCTGTTGGTAATGGCAATAATCTTATGGACTTAGTTGATGTTTTTAGTTCTGATAACAGCATAAAAGCCGAAGGGCTATGTTTTATGATTACGGGCTTTGCTCTGCTTTTCGGTACTACTGTTGCAGAAAAAACAAAAAAGTATCGTAACGTTACGCCACTTACTGCACTTATTATTGGTATCGCGCAGTTTTTTGCCGCTTGTTTTCCCGGTATATCGCGTTCAGGTTCTACTGTTTCTGCGGCAATGTGTTGCAAGGTTTCGAAAAATAACGCAATACGTTATTCGTTTATATTGAGCATTCCTGCTGTGCTTGCTAGTGGGCTTGTTGAGTTTAAAGATGCGATGGAAAGCACGGAAATTATACCAGTATTTCCTTTGATTGTCGGAGTTGTAGCATCTGCCATTGTGGGTGTTCTTTCTATAAGATTGCTTCAACTTATTTTAAAAAAGAATTTATATAAATATTTTGGTATCTATTGCTTGGTTTTGGGTTTTATAGTCACCATTATCGGCGCAGTACAAGTTTTTATAAAATAATAAGGGGATTTTAATTTTGGCTCAGAAAAAGAAAACTGCTCCTAAAAAGAACAGTAAAACTACAACTAAAAATACACCTGAAAAGGGTAAGGGAATTAAATCCCTTTTTAGTCCTGAATATAAACAGATTACATCATTGATTTTCTTTTTCGTTGCATTGTTTATGTGCGCAGTTGTTTTCATTGACGCAGGCAGTGTTTGGGGTGCATTAAGAAACTTTACATTCGGTCTGTTTGGTTTAAATGCATTTATAGTGCCTTTCTTTATGGGATTTGTTTGTGTTGTTGCTGCAATTGGTAAGGATTCCAAAAAGTACAAAATCAAGGTTATTGAAGGTTTTACCTTGTTTGCTTTGATAGTTGCCTTTTTACATATCGTATCTACTAATGCCGAGCACACTTATAGTGAACAGATTTCCGATGCGTATAAGGTGTTCAAAGAATATAAAGGCGAAGGTTTAAGATACGGCTATGGTGTCTTCGGTGCTCTTTTAGGTGGCGTGCCGCTTATGCTTACAGGTGGTAATAGACTTGCTGCAGGTGTCGTTACGATTCTATTACTTGTGGCACTGTTTATGATTTTCAGTGGCACTTCACTTCTTAAACTTATACAATCTTTAAAAGCTCCCGCAGAAGCAGTTAGCGAATATGCAGGTGAGAAGATTGAGGATATAAAAACTTCTTATAATACAGTTTCTGAGAATATGCAGGAAAAACGTGCTAAATCAGCAGAGAAAAGAAAAAATAAAGCAGCAAAGCACGAAATCAATCTCGATATTCCCATTGATGATGACGATGTTGTTGTACCCGATAACGGTGTTGACCCTATTCTCACCAATGATGTTATTTATCCTGACAGGGAAACACAGATGGCAGAGATTATTGACTTGTTTAAAAATGATGGTACAGACGAAACAGAGGAAGAGGATTTGATTCCTTTTGATTCTTTGGACGATAAAACTGTTCAGGAGGTTCATTTTGAGGAAATAATTGAAACTGCCGCAGAAGAGGCAGTTGTTGATATTTATGATTATGAACCAGCTATCGAAGAATCTCATGAAACTGTTGAGGAAGTAATTGAGGAAACCGAAACTGAAAATATTTTGAACGAAGAAGTTGCGGTTGCAGAAACCGTGGTTTATGAATTACCTCCGGTTGACCTTCTTGACCCACCTAAAAGCTCAGGCTCCACAGGTTCTGCTGCGGAACTTCGTGAAAAAGGGGAGACTATTGTCAAAACTCTTAAAAGCTTTGGTGTTGGTACACGCATAGTTGAGATTTGTCAGAGCCCTTCGGTTACAAGGTTTGAATTGCAACCTGACCCCGGTGTTAAAATTAGCCGTATTACATCTCTTGCTGATGATATTGCTATGAATCTTGCAGCTTCCGGGGTTCGTATCGAAGCACCTATACCTAATAAGAATGCAGTGGGTATCGAAGTTCCCAATGCAGAGAAAGCAATGGTGACTCTCCGAGAAATTCTTGAGAACAATTCCTTCAAAAGCTCAAAATCAAGGCTTAACGTTGCTTTGGGTCGTGATATTCAGGGTGAGGCAACATGTGCCGACCTTGCAAAGATGCCTCACTTGCTTGTTGCGGGTACAACAGGTTCAGGTAAATCAGTTTGTCTTAATACAATGATTATGAGTTTACTTTACAATGCAACTCCTGAAGAAGTTAAACTTATTATGATTGACCCCAAAAAGGTTGAGTTTACCGTTTATCGTTCAATTCCCCATCTTCTTGTTCCTGTTGTTGCAGATCCGAGAAAGGCTGCGGGTGCTCTTTCTTGGGCGGTTGCGGAAATGGATAAGCGTTATGCATTGTTTGCTGAAAAGGGTGTACGAAACCTCCAGGGTTACAATACATACGCTGTTTCAAATAACTTACCTAAAATGCCGCAGATTGTTATCATAATCGATGAGTTGTCAGACTTGATGATGGCGGCTTCAAATGAAGTTGAAGACTCAATTTGCCGTCTTGCTCAGAAAGCCCGTGCGGCGGGTATGCACCTTATCGTCGCAACTCAGAGACCATCTGTTGACGTTATTACAGGTCTTATTAAGGCTAATATCCCGAGCCGAATTGCTTTTGCTGTTAAATCACAGATAGACTCTCGTACAATTATCGATACACAGGGTGCTGAGAAACTTCTTGGTAACGGTGATATGCTTTATTGTCCCGTAGGCCTTTCCAAACCCGTGCGTGTTCAGGGCTGTTATGTTTCCGATGATGAAATCGAGCGTGTTATTGAGTTTGTAACTTCACAGGGCGACGTTAAATATGATGATGCCGTTATGCAGGAAATTGAGCTTAAAGCCGCTCAGGATGGTAAAAAGAAATCTTCTGCAACAGTTGAAACCGATTCATCCGCAGGTGGTGATTACGGTGATGAAATGATACCTAAGGCAATTGAGGTTGTTGTTGAGGCTGGAATGGCTTCCACAACACTTTTGCAGAGAAAACTTAAATTAGGTTATGCACGTGCAGCGCGTATTGTTGATGAGTTAAGTGAGATGGGTATTATCGGTCCTTTTGAAGGAAGTAAGCCCCGTAAGGTGCTTATCACCAGAGAACAGTGGTACGAAATGCAGGCTAATTCAGGCACATCTGTAGCCAAACAGTTATCGGTTGATGATATTGCACCTCAACAGCAAAACACTCAGGTAGAGAATAATAACGTACAATTACCTGAAAACCATAACTATTTCGGCACTGCCGTTGACAATAACGAGGATTAATATGGATATTTTTGTTGAATACCTGGATGGGGATTTTGCAGTCTGCAGATTACCCGATAAAGCCGGAAATCTCATTAGATTACCTTTAAGAGATTTACCCAAGGGCGTTCGCGAACTTGTGGTAATTTCCATGCGTGACAATGGTTCATTTGTAATTAATGACTATGCACGTGAGGTAAGAATGAAGAAAATCAGTCAATACATGCGTTATAAAAAATATTGTTTTGATTTTCAAAATAATTGACAAAAAACTATTGCTTTTTTTGTAAAAAGGTGATATACTTTCTCAGTCAAAAACTCACGCAGGGTAGATTGCGGGTGTCGTGTGCATCGAAGATGTGGTATCCGTGAGTCGAAACTTTGCGGTGGTTTAACAAAAAGGAGGACAAAAATTATGTCAGTAGTTTCAATGAAACAATTACTCGAAGCAGGTGTTCACTTCGGACACCAGACCAGAAGATGGAACCCCAAAATGGCTCCCTACATCTTTACTGAAAGAAATGGTATCTACATCATCGACCTTCAGAAGACTGTAAAGAAGCTTGAAGAGGCTTACACCTTCATCAACCAGATCGCTCAGGAAGGCGGCGAAGTACTTTTCGTAGGTACTAAGAAACAGGCTCAGGATTCTGTTAAAGAAGAAGCAGAACGTTGCGGTATGTCATACGTAAACGCTCGTTGGCT
>JAZQZU010000102.1:0-11228 GCA_045634165.1 Acutalibacteraceae bacterium | reverse complement strand
CTTTTTTGAGCTTTTTAAGGTTGAATTTTGTTTTAAACCAGCTATAGAAAAGGCAGTCAGCAGCCATGTGTTCAAAGTGGAACATCATATTAAGGTGCTGATTGGGACCCTCGGTAATATGCTTAAGGGCATTTTTGGTGGACATCATGGGTGCTTCGCCAACTGTCATACAGTCGTATTTTGAAAGCACGTCGTTTTTGAATTCAAGAAGATATTCGTCAAGGTGAGGGCCATGCATATAGTTCACAATTCCTGTTGCAACAGGGAACCAGTAGGGGCTTGAGGGTAAACCTTCTTTTTTGGAGATGAATGTAATAACGTCTTCACGGAAACCGTCAACACCCATATCGAGCCAGAACTTCATAATATCTTTAACTTCTTCACGAACCTCGGGATTATCCATATTAAGGTCGGGCTGCTCAACTGCGAAAAGGTGAAGATAATATTCATCATTCTTTTCGTTGTACTCCCAAGCGGGACCTGCAAATGTTGACATCCAGTTGTTAGGACGGCGTTTACCTCTACCTTTGTACCAATGGTAATAGTTGTGGTATTTGCTTGTAGGGTCTTCGATACCTTTTTTGAACCATTCGTGCTGGTCTGATGTATGGTTTACAACAAGGTCCATAATAACTCTGAGGCCTCTTTCGTGAGCACCGTCAAGAACCTTCTTGAAATCTTCCATAGTACCATATTCGGGTTGGATGCTACGGTAGTCGGCAATGTCATAGCCGTAGTCCTTCTGGGGTGATTTATAAAGAGGGGAGAACCATATAGCATCAACACCAAGACTCTTTATGTAATCGAGTTTTGATAATACACCTTTAAGGTCACCGATGCCGTCGCCGTCACCATCACAGAAAGATCGGGGCCATACCTGATAAACCGCCATCTCTTTGTACCAAGATTTTTGCATCTTAAAAACCTCACTTTACTTTTGATTATTGAATTGATTTTAACATAAGTTTAATAAAAATACAATATTTATTAATTTTATGTGTAAAAATAACAGAAATAATACAAAAAATTAACGATTTAGTTAAAATTTGGTATGTACTTTTTAGTTTTTCTATTGTATAATAAGTTGAATTGAAATCACGTTTCGTGAGGTATATGGATGAAAAAAACAGTTATAATTATTGTAGGGTTGGCTGTTGCTATTGTTCTTACAGCATTGGTTTTAGTTACGACCCTTATAGCACCTAAACTAGAAAATTGGTTAGGTGCAGAAGATACTACATACGATTATTCCTATTCAATGGTGCCCACTGCAACTACACCTGTTGTTCCTCAGGATACTGAGTCCTGGATTGATATTAACTCTATTGCAGGGGATCTTGCTACAGCTACAGATACGGAAACAGACATAAGTTCAACTTCCGTAACTCTTGCGCCCATTATGAGTACAGAAAGTATTAGTAATCTTACCTCGATTGTTTATATTGACCAGAATGGCAATATTGTTGACCCGAATCTTATAAACAACAAATCAACTACCCAGATTGAAACTGATAATGCTTTCGACGACACTGTTGCAACTACCGATGATAACAGTGCTTTCGGAGAGTATGAAATAAACTCATCAGGTATTATTACCGAATATTTTGGCAGTAGTGCTTTTGTTATGATACCTACCAAAGTTCAAGGGATTACAGTTAAGGGTATCGGCAAAGATTGTTTTGAAGGAAAACCCATTAAAGGTGTTCAAATTCCTGAAACTGTGAGCGTAATTGAAGCAGGCGCTTTCAGAGAGTGTAAAAAACTTGAAACGGTTGTTTTTAAAGACGAAAAAGTAAGTGTTGATATTGGCAATTCAGCTTTCAAGGGTTGTACAAGCCTCAAAAGTATTAATCTTCCTATTACACCCAATATCGGTTTATCCGCTTTCGAGAGTTGTACTTCATTAAATGAGCTTGATATTAAAGCAGGTACTAAAAACATTGGTCAGTATTGCTTTGCATACTGTGAGTCTTTAACATCTCTTACAATCCGTGATGATAAAACTATATTCAATGGTATAACAACATTCCAGGGATGTAACTTTGGAAAACTTATTGTTTATTGTGAAGTTGACTCGGATGTTGAGTTTACTATGAAAAATTATGGGTTAAATACCTCACCTATCACAAACTAAAAGACTAAACGTCTTATCCTCATTTTTTTAGGATAAGGCGTTTTTCTTTTAACCGCAGGACAAATTGTGAATATACTGAAACAGGTAGTTAAAATTTAGTCTCTCTGTGATTATTTTTGTGAATCTCAGGCAAAAATAAGGATGTAAACTTCATACGGGAGAGTGATAACTTGAATATTAAGAGAGGGGATATATTCTTCGCTGATTTAAGTCCTGTTGTAGGGTCAGAGCAAGGAGGTATACGACCCGTACTTATTGTTCAGAATGATGTGGGTAATAAATTCAGTCCCACGGTAATTGCAGCGGCAATTACAAGCCAACAGTTTAAAACAAGACTGCCCACTCATATAAACGTTGATGCGGCAGTTTGCGGTTTATCCAAGGATTCGGTTGTGCTTCTTGAACAGATACGAACACTTGATAAACAACGGCTTAAAGAGAAAATGGGCAATCTTCCAGAAAAGGATATGAATCGGATAAACAATGCTCTTTCAGTAAGCATGGGGCTTGAGAGATAATCACTCAAGCCTTTATGTTGTTATGATATTAATGGTTGGTTAAGGTTTTGTTCAGCTTTTGGAAAAATGTTCTGAAAAGGTGGGAAAGTCCTCGACACAACTTGACATTAATCATAATGTTGTGTAAAATAATAATGTTATTTTATGTCTTCATGGAGGAGATTTCTATGTTTAAAAGATTTTTTACATCGGAGTCTGTAACAGAGGGTCATCCCGATAAGGTTTGCGACCAGGTGTCCGATGCTATACTTGATGCTATGCTTGAGCAGGACAGTATGTCACGTGTGGCTTGTGAAACATGCTGTACAACCGGTATGGTTATGGTAATGGGCGAAATTACCACCAAGGCTCAGGTTGATATTCCTGCAATTATTCGCGAGGTTGTTTGTGGTATCGGTTTTGATAACCCCGAGTGCGGTTTTGACGGCAATAGCTGTGCGGTTTTCACTACTCTTGATAAACAGTCACCCGATATTGCTATGGGTGTAGATAAGTCCGTTGAACTTAAAGGCGGCGAGGAAGATGCGTACAATCTTCATGGCGCAGGCGACCAGGGTATGATGTTTGGATTTGCTTGTAATGATACTGAGGAGCTTATGCCCTTGCCCATCTCGCTCGCTCATAAACTTGCGTTGAAGCTTACAAAGGTTCGTAAGGATGGTACCCTTTCATACCTTCGTCCTGATGGTAAGAGTCAGGTTACTATTGAATATGATGAGAACGACAAACCCGTAAGAGTTGAGGCGGTTGTTGTTTCAACACAACACGATCCCATTGATATGGAAGTTCTCAGAAAAGATGTTTTCGAGAATGTTATCAAACCCGTAATCCCTGAAAAATATCTTGACGAAAATACAAAAATCTACGTTAACCCCACAGGTAACTTTGTTGTGGGTGGTCCCGTAGGTGATAGCGGTCTTACAGGTCGTAAAATTATTGTTGATACATACGGTGGATATTCACGTCACGGTGGCGGTGCTTTCTCAGGTAAAGACCCCACAAAGGTTGATAGAAGTGCAGCCTATGCTGCAAGATACGTTGCCAAAAATATTGTTGCCGCAGGTCTTGCAGAAAAGTGCGAAGTTCAACTTGCGTATGCTATCGGTGTTGCACGTCCTCTTTCAGTACGTGTTGATACTTTCGGTACAGGTAAAATTGATGATGCAAGGCTCGATGCGCTTGTTGATAAATTCTTTGACCTTCGTCCTGCTGCAATTATCGAAAAACTTGAGTTGAGAAAGCCTCAGTACAGACCTCTTGCAGCTTACGGTCATATGGGTAGAATTGACCTTGACGTTGCTTGGGAAAGAACTGATATGGCAGAAGTGCTTAAAGCGGCAGTTAAGGACATCTGATGGAAACAAAGGATAAAAAGAACGACAATTCAGGTCATAGGCTAAGGGTGAAAAAAGCCGTTAAAGAAAACGGCTTTAACCATCTTACCGATGAAAGACTTCTTGAATTGATATTGTTTCACTCTATACCAAGGGTTGAAGTATATGATGTTGCTAAAACGCTTATAAAAGAATTCGGTTCGTTGCAGAATATCTTTTGTGCGGATTTTCATACTCTTTGTAAAATCAAAGGTGTGGGTGAAAATACGGCGTTAATGATTACAACTATGGGTGAAACCTTCAGACGTGTTTCGAAACCCAAAAGGGATGGTCGAGTTTCTCTTAAATCTGTTGACGATTTAAAAGAATTGGCTAAAATCGAACTGACGGGAATGGGTAACGAAAACGTCATTCTTGTCTGTCTTGACAGCGCAAAACGAGTTAAAAAGATAGTTCACATTTCCGAAGGTGATAAACAGGCATCTTTTATAGATGTTCGTAAAGCAGTACAGGCTGCAATTGACTGTGAAGCCTCATCTGCATTTGTGGCACATAATCATCCTGAAAATTCCTGTGAACCATCGGCAAGCGATATTGACTCAACCCGCGCTTTATGTGTAATGTTCAGAAAATTAGGTTTCCTTCTTGTGGATCATATAATAATTGGTTGTGACAATGAAGCTTATTCTATGCGAAGTGATCCATCGTTTACACAGATGTTTTATTGATAGAAAAACAATTTAACAAATTTAGGCGAGAGAATAAAACTCGTAAAATCGGCACACAGGGCGCTCGGCAATGTGTGCCGTGATTTTTTTATGCCCACAGAACCGTAATAAACTGTCATTGTGTAAAAGGTAGTTTCTGTGGAACCCATCATAACCGAAGCACATCTTCCTATAAAACTGTCAGGTCCATGGTCTTTCAATATGCTTTCAAACATTCCCAAAGAGCCACTGCCTGAAATAGGAGATAATACTGTAAGTGGTGTAATCTCCTTTGGTATGCCTAAAAACGAAGTCACCGGAGATAAAAGAGAACATAGGGTATCCAATCCGCCAGAGGCTTTTATTAGCTCAATGGAGAAAATCAGAGCAATAAGAGATGGTAAGATATTCAGAACAATCTTGAAACCTTCTTTCGCTCCGTCAGTAAATTCGTTAAAAATATTAACTCCTTTGAAAATGCCGTGAACAATCATAATAACAATTATTGAGGGGATTATAAAGTTGCTTATCTGAGTCATTTGAACACCTTTTTCATAATTGTTGTCATCAACATTCCGCACGTCAGACTCAACGCGGAGGTTATAAGTGCAGGAACTATAATTTCCGTTGGTGATTTGCTTCCATATTCATTACGGAGCATAGCAACGGTTGTGGATATTAAATGCAAAGATGCGGTGTTTATAACAACAAACCTCACCATATTGTCATCTGCAGTAGATGAGTGGTTGTTGAGTTTATCGAGTCTGCTCATAGCCTTAAGGCCTAAGGGCGTTGCCGCATTATCAAGTCCCAATATGTTTGCGGTTATATTCATTGAAATTAATTGTCGTGCTTCTTCGTCCTTGAGTTTTGGAAAAAGTAATTTTAAAACAGGGGAAAGCAACTTGGCGAGGGCACTGGTCAGACCACTCTTTTCGGCTATTTTAATAAGACCGTTCCATAAGCATACTATTCCCAAGAGCTTTATTGCTAAAGAAACCGCAACACTGCCGCTGTCAATTACTGCTGTTGATAGAGAACTCATATTACCGTTGAAAATTGCACATATAAATGAAAAAAATATCATCAGAGGCCAGATGTAGTTCATCATTGTCCCTTAAATCACCCCACAAAGCTTGTTGCTACAAGATTTTACTTGACTAAATAACTAGATATTGTATAATATATTAGACAAAATCCCTAAACTTGGTATTTTTTCGAAAGGATAGGTAATTAAATGGCTAAAACACAAACTCCGAAAGAATACGGCAACGATAGTATCAAGAAATTAAAAGGTGCCGATAGAGTACGTAAGCGTCCTGCTGTTATTTTCGGTTCTGACGGTCTTGAAGGTTGCGAACATTCTGTTTTTGAAATTATTTCCAACTCAATAGACGAAGCCCGTGAAGGTCACGGTAAGAAAATTGTTGTTACACGTTTTCTTGACAATTCTGTTGAAGTTCAGGACTTCGGCAGAGGTATTCCCGTTGACTATAACAATCGTGAAAAATGCTATAACTGGGAATTGGTTTTCTGCGATTTATACGCAGGCGGTAAGTACGATACCAATGACGGTGGTAGTTACGAATATTCACTCGGTCTTAACGGTCTTGGCTTGTGTGCTACACAGTATGCTTCTGAATATATGGAAGCGGAAATTCATACAGGCGGTTACTGTTATGAATTAAAGTTCAAAGCCGGTAAAATTGACGGGGAAATGAAAAAGACCCCTTACGAGAAAAAAGACACAGGCTCGCGTATAAAATGGCGACCTGATATGAAGGTCTTTACCGATATTAATATCCCGCTTGAGTTTTATCAGGATACACTTAAAAGACAATCCGTTGTTAACTCAGGAATCAAATTCATACTTAAGAATCAGTTAACCGAAACTAAGTTCGAAACCTTCGAATATATGTACGAAAACGGTATAGTTGATTATGTTAACGAGTTTGTTGGTGACGATGGTTTAACAAGTGTTCAGTTCTGGCAGGCAGACCGTAAGGGTCGTGACCGCGAGGATAAACCCGAATATAAATTAAAAATGAATATGGCTCTTTGTTTTTCAAACAAAAAACAACTTAAAGAGTACTATCATAATTCTAGTTTCCTTGAACACGGCGGTGCTCCCGAAAAAGCGGCTAAAAGTGCCTTTGTTGCTCAGATAGACGCTTATCTTAAGCAGAACAGTAAGTATCTTAAAACTGATGCTAAAATCAGTTTTCAGGATGTTGAAGACTGTTTGGTGCTTGTTGTTTCATCTTTCTCTACTCAGACTTCTTACGAGAACCAGACTAAAAAGGCTATTACCAACAAGTTTATTCAAGAGGCTATGACTGAGTTTATCAGACATCAGTTGGAAATCTATTTTATTGAAAATAAACTTGATGCAGATAAGCTTTGCGAACAAGTGCTTATTAATATGCGTTCGCGAGTAAAGGCAGAAACTACAAGACTTAACCTTAAAAAGACTCTTGCTACATCAAATGATATGACAAGCAGAGTTGAAAAATTCGTTGATTGCCGCAGTAAAGATAAAAGCGAACGTGAAATTTTTATAGTTGAGGGTGATTCAGCTCTCGGTGCCTGTAAACAGGCCAGAGACTCCGCTTTCCAAGCGGTTATTCCTGTAAGAGGTAAAATTCTTAACTGTCTCAAATGTGACTACAATCGTATTTTTAAAAGTGATATAATCGTTGACCTTATAAAGGTTCTCGGTTGCGGTGTTGAGGTTTCTTCTAAATCTAACAAAGAGCTTTCGCTTTTTAACCTCGATAATCTTCGTTGGAACAAAGTTATTATCTGTACCGACGCAGACGTTGACGGTTTCCATATCAGAACCCTTATTCTTACTATGATTTATAGACTTATGCCCACTCTTATCAAAGAGGGTAAAGTGTTTATTGCAGAATCACCTCTTTATGAAATTACATCAAAGGGTGAAACCTGGTTTGCGTATACCGAAAAGGAAAAGGCAGACGCACTTGAACAAATCGGTAATGCAAAATACACCATTCAACGTTCAAAGGGTCTTGGTGAAAACGACGCGGATATGATGTGGCTTACAACCATGAATCCTAAAACACGCAGACTTATTAAAGTTGAACCTGATGATATGGAAGATATCATTGCAGAAAAATTTGAGTTGTTCTTGGGTGATAACCTTCAGGACAGAAAAGAATATATTGCAGAAAATGGTCATTTGTACATTGACCTTGCAGATATTTCATAATAGGAGATAATTATGGCAAGAAAGAAAAAAGAAAATCCTGCAATAATTAAAGAAGACGAAGTTAAGGCAAATATTATAGGTGCCGGAGAAGTTGTAACACAACAGATTACAGGTACACTTGAAACTAACTTTATGCCCTATGCTATGAGTGTTATTGTTTCTCGTGCAATTCCTGAAATCGACGGCTTCAAGCCCTCCCACAGAAAGTTGCTCTATACTATGTATAAAATGGGACTTATAAATGGTGGCAGAATCAAATCTGCCAACATTGTAGGTCGTACAATGCAACTTAATCCCCATGGTGATGCGGGTATATATGAGACAATGGTTCGTCTCTCAAAAGGTAACGAAACCCTTTTACACCCCTATATTGACAGTAAGGGTAACTTCGGTAAGGCGTACTCTAAAAATATGGTATATGCCGCTGCGCGTTATACTGAAGCAAAGCTGGAAAGCATTTGCTCCGAGCTTTTTGGTGATATAGACAAAGATACAGTTGATTTCGTAGACAACTACGACAGCACAATGAAGGAACCCACACTTCTTCCTGTGTCTTTCCCCAGTGTACTCGTTAATATGAATAGCGGTATTGCGGTTGGTATGGCAAGTAATATTTGTTCATTCAACCTTCGTGAACTTTGCGAAACAACAATCGGGCTTGTTAAAAATTCTGATTTTGATGTTTTTGAAACACTCAAGGCACCTGATTTTATCGGTGGAGGTCAGATTGTTTACGACAGGGCCGCCCTTGAAGAGGTTTATAGAACGGGTAGGGGCTCAATTAAAATCAGAGCAAAATATGCTTATGATAAATCTAACAACTGCATTGATATTACGGAAATTCCCGCAACCACAACCTGTGAAGCGATTATTGAAAAAATAATTGAAAAAGTTAAAGCAGGTTCACTTAAAGAAATAAGCGATATCCGTGACGAAACAGATAAGTCAGGTCTTAAAATCACAATTGACCTTAAACGTGGCACAGATGCAGAAAAATTAATGAAGCGCCTTTATAAAATGACTCCTTTAGAGGATTCGTTCAGTGCTAACTTCAATATTCTTGTAGCAGGTGTACCCAAGGTTATGGGTGTTGCTGAAATACTCAATGAGTGGATTGCATTCCGTACTGAATGTGTAAGAAGGCGTGTTTATTTTGATTTAAGTAAAGCAAAGGATAAATTGCATCTTCTTTTAGGTCTCAAAAAGATTCTTCTTGATATCGATAAGGCTATTAAAATTGTGCGTGAAACCGAGGAAGAATCAGAAGTTGTACCCAACTTGATGATTGGTTTTGGTATTGACGAAATTCAGGCAGAATATGTAGCCGAGATTAAGTTGCGTCATCTTAACAGAGAATATATTCTTAAACGTCTTGATGATATAGATGACCTTAAAAAGAGTATTGAGGATATGGAGGATATTCTTAACAGTAAATCAAGAATCAAAAAAATTATTGTTGAAGAACTTACCAAAATTTCTCAAAAATACGGTAAAGACAGAAAGAGTGAAATTATATACGATGCGGATGACGAGGAAGAAGTAGTGGAGGAAATTCCGGATTACGAAGTAAACCTCTTCTTCACACGTGACGGTTACTTTAAGAAAATTACCCCCTTGTCACTTCGTATGAGCGGTGAGCAAAAACTCAAAGAGGGAGATGCCTTAGTATCTACTGTTAACACAAGAAACACTGCCGAAATCCTTTTCTTTACTGATCAGTGTCAGGTTTATAAATCGAAAGCAGGGGAGTTCGACGATACAAAGGCGAGCACCTTGGGCGATTTTGTACCCTCAAAGCTTGGGTTCGATAAAGATGAGAGACCTGTATATATGGCGGTTACAAGCGATTATAAAGGTTATATGCTTTTCTTCTTTGAAAATGGTAAGGTTGCAAAGGTCAGTATGAGTTCTTATGCCACCAAAACCAACCGTAAGAAACTTATAAAAGCTTATAGTGATAAATCACCCTTGGTTGCAGCTCTTTATATTACAGATGAAACGGAGATTGTTATCACCTCTACTGCCGGTAGAAATCTTCTTGTAAATACAGGTGCAATTTCTGCTAAGACCACCAAGGATACTGCAGGTGTGAATGTTCTTACTCTCAAAAAGTACCACAAACTTCAGGGTGTAAGACTTTATGAAGAAGGGGAGTTTGCTAAACCCCACAGGTATCGCACCAAGACTCTTCCTGCTGCGGGTGCACTTTTAAGTGCAGATGATACTGCAGAGCAGTTAACGTTGGAGTAAAAAATAACGCCTGTTCAGAAATGAACAGGCGTAACGAATAAACAAACTGTATCGGAAAGGGCCATAGGGGCTGTTTAACACGTGTCTCGATACAATTGCAAACGCTGTAAATGTTTATCCGTTGACTGTATTTTACCCTCAAAAAAACTTTTTAAACATTTTTTAAAAAAAATAAAAAAAAGACTTGATTTTTTAGAAACGTTGTGTTATTATAGTCGGGCGTTGTGAATGTAACACTTCCCGAATGAAAGGAAAGTTAAATATATGGAATGGTTTCATTATGTTATAGGCGGCGTACTTATCGTATCAGCAATCGTTATCGTTGCTACTGTTATGCTTCAGCAGAGTCAGCAGCAGGGGCTCTCCGGTGCAATCGCCGGCGGTGCAGATACTTTCTTCGATAAGAATAAGGGCCGCACAATTGAATCAAAACTTGCTATGATTACAAAGATTGTTGCAGGCGTGTTCTTTGTAGTAGCTCTCGGTTCAGTTATCCTCTTTGCATTTTTAAAATAACCCTGATTTCAGGGTTTAAATATGAGTTATTAGCTCAGTAGGCAGAGCACCTGCCTTTTAAGCAGGGTGTCCGGGGTTCGAATCCCCGATAACTCACCAAAGAACAACCACACAAAAGTGTGGTTGTTCTTTTTGTGCAAATATTTATGAAAAGGGGATTCGAACCCCACTCGCCGAAGGCGAACATAATCGGGTGTTGCGTAGCAACGATGGGCAGAGCCCATCGAATCCCCGATAACTCACCAAAACAAAAGTCGCAAACTTATGTTTGCGACTTTTGTTTTGTATTATTCATTTTTCATTATTTATTATTAATTGTTACGGGCGGGACACCTGCACCCGATTGTAACTTTGAATGAAATGTGATATAATGGTTTTGATAAACTTGAATTTGTGGAGTTGCAACAAAATGAAATCTTTGGATAGAAAACTATTTGACTGCGAACTTGACAAGCTGTTGGCAAAAGCGGAAGAAAAAATCCCAAAAGAAGTAATGCCAGACTTACCCAATATGGAAGATATCCCTGATGTTCAAAG
>JAZQZU010000101.1:0-29918 GCA_045634165.1 Acutalibacteraceae bacterium | reverse complement strand
AGTCAATGTTCTTCGGAGGACGAACAGTTCTTCGCAGTCGGTGTTGATGGCGTTGAGGGTCCACCCGTTCCCATCCCGAACACGGTAGTTAAGCTCAACAGCGCCGAAGATACTTAGTGGGAAGCCGCTTGGGAAAATAGGGCGATGCCGACACTAAAAAAACAACCACCCAAAAGGGTGGTTGTTTTTTTATTTCTTATTTACTAATTCTAAAAGTAAATCTTTGGTACGACCTTCCTGTAAATCGCATATCCAATCTTTGCACTCATTAAGGAAACTCTGATCTTGCTGAGAAAACGGCTTTTCAGTTTCTACTTCAATTAAAAGTGTCAATAAATCTACTATAGTTTCTTCGTCAATAGACATCTTATTATTGTAATTTTCACCCAAATAAATAGCCTCTGTACGTTGTTGTGCCTGAACAAGCATATTTTTCACATCAGGATCCCGGCATACATTTATTGCATCAGTTACAGCATTAAAAATATAACTATACATTTTTTTAAAAGCATTTAAATCTCTTATCAAATTAATGTCAGTCACTTTACACACCTCTTTTTATAATATGTTTACATTATATAATGTATTAGTCTATATGTAAAGGTTCAAAATAAGATACGATTAGAGCAAATATCTAATGAGGACGTATCTTATGATTAAGTTAAGAGTTAAAGACTTGCTCAAAGAAAACAATAAAACAAAATATTGGTTATATAAACAAATGGGAATGAGTTATCAGAATTTCAGTAAAATGATAAGCAATGAAACGAAATCCATTCGATACGAAAATATTGAAACTTTATGTTTGATTTTTAATTGTACCCCCAACGAACTTTTTGAATTTACCGAACAGTAAAAAAAATTATTATAAAACAACTGTCCGAAAGGGTGGTTGTTTTTTTCTTGTTTGATAAAATTGCGAGATTGCGAAGCCTTATCATCCCTGTTTCATCTGCGATGAAATAGGGAGGGGGACCGCGTAGCGGTGGTGGGTAGTTCTCTTGCGCTTCTTCTTCAGTTGGATAGAATGTTTTCGCAGTACGCACATATGAGCACCTTACCATTTTTCTATCAAACTGACAACTAAAGAACAGTGAACTACCCACCACCGTTCCGATTAACACAATAAAAAAGGATAGTGTATCACGCGGAATACACTATCCTTAAATATTAATTCATCAAAAGAACGGTCTCCCTATGCTTCGCACAGGGATGATAAGGCTTCGCGTCACAACAACTTGATTATAATCGGCGCATCGCGCCCCTCAATTTTGCATTTTGCATTATCATTTAAACTTCGCTTCTACTCTGTTTATGGGCACGCCCATTGACGAAAAGCGTTTTTCATACTCCGTCATAACGTTGCCATCCATATACTCGGAGTTATGAAGGTCAAAGGTAAGTTTATCAAGTATCATACCATATTCCTTAAATTCTTCCAAAGAGAAGTCAAAAAGACCTCTGTTGTCGGTTTTAAAGAATATTGCACCATCTTTTCTCAAAATTTCCTCATAAATTGCAAGGAAGCTTCTGTATGTAAGCCTTCTTTTTTCGTGACGTGATTTTGGCCACGGGTCCGAGAAGTTAAGATATATTCTGTCAATTCCACCCTTAGGGAAAATCTCTGCAAGTTCCTTTGCATCAACGCAACATACTCTTATATTCTTAAGCTCGCTCTTTTTAACCTTTTCTGCCGCGAGCATTAAAACGTCAGAAACCTTTTCAATGGCAATAAAGTTCACATCAGGCTCTTTTGCGGCGGTACCTACAATAAAGTCACCCTTACCGCAACCGATTTCTATACGCAAAGGGTTGTCATTCCCGAAAAGTTCACGGGATGTACATCCTTCTTCTCTTAAGTTTTTAATTACAATATCGCCGCAAGCCTCAAGTCTTTCGGCACCGTGTTTTTTCTTCTTTACTCGCATACAATAAACCTCACATAAGTTCTGTCGTCAAAGGACACATTATTCTCCTGTAACCCCTTGGTTGAACGGTAATCACCGTCGCAAAGGGGATTATTTTTCAGTTCTTTTTGTAATTTTTCTTCGCTTTCCTTTAATGTGGTGCAAAGCTCGGGGTAGCCGTCACTTGCAAGGACTACCTCGTCACCGCTTTTTAATTTATGGATATCAATATCCTTCTTATGTACTTTGTTGCCGTCAATAACACCATAAGAAAATCTGCCCTCGCTATTGGCAAAAATCCTTTGTTTTTTAATAACGGGCAATATAAAAGTTCTGCCAATATCATTCTTCGATAACTCGTCAGAAGAAACACCCTCCCGACGGGCAATTTCCAACACCAATGAACGCATATCCGAAACTATACGATCAATCTCTTTACCGTGAGTAAAAAGTTCGCCGTTTATAATGCATTGGCAGTCACCGATACTCCATATTTCATTCCTGTATTTACTGTAAATAATAACACTTGCGGCAGCACTTCGGATTTCTTTCGTTTCGTCGTACAACTCCCCGACCTTTCGGGTCATAATATCAACCGCACGGGAAACGTCAATATCATATTCAAAATCTGAAGCCGCTTCACAAACAAGCCTTGCGGCAACCTTGCCACCTGTTTCACCATCAAAAAGAACATCATCCTTAGCAGTGACACCATCCGCAACTACTATAAAATTTTCGTTACAAAAGAATTTATCTTCACAAAGGCTCTCGTCGGGTGACTTGCCTTTTATAAATTGTTCCAATATCTTCATCCATCGTCCCCCAATAGAAAATATTATATTTATAAGAATATCCTTTGTCAATCAAAATACTTGTATTTATAAATGGTCTTGTGTATAATACTTATATTTTATATTTATTAAAGAGGTACATAATGGAAAAGAAACACGAAAACAAACATATTGATATGGGTTTGCAGTTAAATAAGAAGACCATGATTGCCTTAACCCTAGTTCTCGTTACGGTTTTAGCATTCATAGGTATTTTAACCCAGACTTTACCCCGTGGTGAATATCAGATTGCCGAAATCAACGGGCACGATGCAATTGTTGACGGTACATACACCGAAACACCTGATTACAAAATGCCTGTATGGAAAATCATTATGTCACCCATACTGTGCTTTGGAAGCAGTCAGGCAGGTACGGGTCTTACAATCATACTGATGATTGTCCTTATCGGCGGTTCATTCCTTATTCTTGACAAATGCGGCATACTCAAATACATAATGGCTACTCTTATAAATAAGTTCAGCCACAAAAAGTACACCCTTATGGCGGTTGTTATTTTCGTATGTATGCTTTTGGGCTCAACCGCAGGCATACTTGAAGAAAGTATAACCCTTGTACCTATTGCTGTTGCCATTTCTCTGGCACTGGGATGGGACTCCCTTGTGGGCCTCGGTCTTAGCCTTGTTTCTATAGCCTGGGGCTTCACCGCCGCAACGTTCAATCCCTTTAACGTTGTTACTGTGCAGAAATTAGCCGACCTTGAGGTTTTCTCAGGTCTTTGGCTCAGACTTATTGTTTTTGTTGGCGTATATCTTATTCTTTTCCTGTTCCTTTTCATTTACGCAAAAAGAATAGAGAAGAATCCGGCTAAATCCCCTGTTTATGAATCTGACAAGGCACTTCGTGAAAAATATAATCTTGCAGATGCCGATGCCACTCTTGCAAACCCCAACATCCGTAAAGGTACACGAGCATTCCTTATTTGTATACTTATTGACGTATTGTTTATTATTCTTGACTTTGTTTTAAGTACCGGCGGTGTAATTTCTCTTCCTGCCATGGCGGTGCTTTTCACCACAGGCGGACTTCTTGCAGGACATTTTTCGGGACTTCGCGGTAAAAACCTTTTCAAAAGCTTTTTACAGGGCACAAAGAGTATTGCCCCTGCCATACCTCTTATAATCTTTGTTGTTGCTATTTCCTACGTGTTAAACGAAGGCAGAATAATGCACACTATTCTTTATGAATTAAATGAACTTATGAAGGGTCTTTCACCCTACGTTGCTATTTTATTACTCTTTGGAGTAATTGCACTTTTAGAATTCTTTATCGGTAGCGGTAGCGCAAAGGCATTCCTTATCATGCCCCTTGTAGCACCTCTTTCCGACCTTGTAGGTATCACCAGACAGAGCGTTGTCACCACCTTCTGTATGGCGGACGGCTTCACCAACCTCCTTTACCCCACAAGCGGAATTATGATAATTGCTATTGGTCTTGTAGGCGTTTCCTATGGCAAATGGATTAAATGGTCTTGGAAACTATTTGTGGGTGAATTCGTTTTCTCGGCACTTATTATGCTCCTTATGGTAGCAATAAATTATAATTGAGGTAGTATTTATGAACAACATAAAGGAACTTCATACTAAACCTCAAAGACCCGAAAAAATACTTCAGTTCGGCGAAGGCAATTTTTTAAGAGCCTTTGCAGATTACCTTGTGGACGTAATGAACGAAAAAGGGTTATTTGACGGTAGCGTTGTTATCTGTCAGCCTATTAAAACCGGTCTTTGCGACCTTATAAATAAACAGAATGGTATTTACACACTTATTCTCAGGGGCAGAGAAAATGGTGAAGCAACCGAAAAAACACGAGTAATAAACAGTGTTTCTCGTTGCGTTGACCCCTACGAGGATTTTGATTCACTTCTTGAAATCGCCCGTAGTGAGGATTTAAAAATAATCATCTCCAACACTACCGAGGCAGGAATTGCTTTTTCTGAGAATGATAAATTCCACGACACTCCCCCTGCATCTTACCCGGGAAAGCTCACACGTTTCCTTTTTGAACGTTTTTCTCACTTCAAAGGCAGTGATGAAAGCGTCCTTTACCTTTTACCCGTTGAGCTTATTGATAATAATGGTACGGAGCTTAAAAAATGTGTCAAGCAATTGGCAGACCTTTGGAATTTAGGCGAAGAGTTCTCAGATTGGCTTGATAAATGCAGTTTCTCAAACACCCTCGTTGACAGAATCGTTACAGGCTACCCCAAAAAGGACATTGAGGAATTCTATAATAAATTAGGCTATACCGACCCCCTTCTTGACACAGCAGAACCTTTCTTCTTTTGGGCTATTGAGGATAAAGTGGGGCTTAAAGATATTTTCCCTGCAGACAAATCAGGCTTGGGTGCGGTTTTCTGTCCCGATATTTCAGGATACAAAATGCGTAAGGTTCGTATTCTCAACGGTGCGCACACAGTAAGCGTTCTGGGTGCATTCCTCGGAGGATTCGATATTGTAAGGGATATGATGAACGACGAAGCTTTCAACAATTTCATCATAACAACCCTCAAAGAGGAAGTTATTCCCTACATCCCCCTTCCTGAAAAGGAGAAAGAGGCTTTTGCCCTCTCTGTTCTTGAAAGGTTCAATAATCCCTTTATAGATCACAGACTTCTTGATATTTCTTTAAACTCCGTTTCCAAGTTTAAAGCAAGATGCTTACCATCATTGCTTGATAACGTTAAAAACGGCAACTTCCCCAAAAGACTATTCTTTGGTCTTGCCTGTCTTATTGAGTTTTATAATGGTAGTTTCAACACCGATGGTGCTTTCATAAACACAAGAAACGGTATTGAATATGAAATAAAGGATAATATTGAAGTCCTCGACTTCTTTAATACTGTAAACTCACACCCCGATAAAGTAATAAAAATACTCGGAAATACTGATTTCTGGGGGTGCGACCTTACAGAAATACCCCACGCAACGGAGTTTGTTGATAACTGTTGTATCACAATAACAAATAACGGCGTAAAAGCCGCTCTGGAGCTTTTATAATGGATAAGGCAATAATCATCAACCCCCGTGATAACGTGGGCGTTGCCCTTTGTGATCTTAATAATAACGATATCTTCCGTGACGTTACCATCCTCAAAAACATTCCCGAAAAGCATAAATTCGCTTTAGTTGATATCGCCCAAGGTGAGGACGTAGTAAAATACGGTTACCCCATCGGCAAAGCTACAAAGGATATAAAAAAGGGTGAACACATTCACACCCATAATTTAAAAACTGCTCTTACCGAAAGTGAAGAATATACCTTCAGCGGAAATAATTCTTACTCACCTAAAGAATCAGATTTAACCTTTATGGGATATCTGAGAAACAACGGCAAAGTGGGTATAAGAAACCGTATTTTCATTATTCCCACAGTAGGTTGTGCAAACAATGCCGCCAAGGAAATTGCCAAAAGAGCCAATGAAGAATTAAATCTCAAAAACGAGGTTTTAGCTCTTACCCACCCCTATGGTTGCTCACAGTTGGGCGACGATGCAGAAAATACCGCCAAGTGCCTTGCTGCCCTTTGCAAACACCCGAATGTTGGCGGTGCACTCTTACTTTCCTTAGGTTGCGAAAACAATAACCTCCAGGTTATGAAACCCTTTCTTGGTGAGTATGATACAGAAAGAATAAAACTTCTTAATATGCAGGAATGCGACGATGAAATCGAAGCAGGTCTCAGCATCATCAAAAGCATATATGATATTACAAAAGAGGATAAACGTACCCCCCAACCCATAAGTAAACTTACAATCGGTTTCAAATGTGGTGGCTCTGACGGTTTTTCAGGCATTACGGCTAACCCTCTTTGCGGTAAAATCTGCGACAAGCTTGCAGAACACGGTGCTTCTGCAATTTTAACGGAAGTCCCCGAAATGTTCGGTGCAGAAACCATCTTAATGAAAAGAACCGTTGACGAAGCTGTTTTCAACAAAACCGTTGATATGATAAACGGTTTTAAAAATTACTTCACCCGACACAATCAGGTGGTTTATGAAAACCCTTCACCGGGCAATAAAGACGGCGGAATCACCACATTAGAGGAAAAATCCTTGGGTTGTGTTACAAAGGGCGGTACAGCCGTTGTAACAGATGTCCTGGATTTGTATGAGCCTTGTAAAAAAAGTGGTGTATCACTCCTTTGGGGGCCGGGAAACGATATAGTTTCCACCACAAACCTCACCTGTGCCGATGCGGTTATGATACTTTTCACAACGGGCAGAGGTAACCCCTTGGGTGCTCCGATCCCCACCCTGAAACTCAGCACCAACACCGCACTTTCTATTAAGAAGAAATCCTGGATTGATTTTGATGCAGGTATACTTCTGGAGAACGGCTCATTTGAGAAAACCACAAAAGAACTTCTTAATTTCATCCTCAACATAGCCAATGGCGAAAAGACCCTCAATGAAATAAATAATTACGAGGAAATCGCTATTTTTAAAGATGGTGTAACGTTATAACAATTAAGCAAAATGCTCTCACTTAAAGGGAGCGTAAATAAGAATTTATTAGGTTTAAATTTGCTATTTTCCGTTAATACTTTATGAAAAAGCATCGTAGGCGCCAGCCTTACGATGCTTTTGTCATTTCGTTTGAACGAAAACTATCTGAATTTAAACTGCGTAGCACCTTAAATCCTTTAAATTTGGATGCAGAGCGAGACACAAATGCGAGGGCACCCTGACGGGTTCCCTCGCATTTTAACAAAGCTATGCGCCAAAGTTAATGATTTAAGGCTATAAAATCCCAAATTTACACTCCCTAAAGTGAGAGCCTTTTTATATTAGTCATCAATAATTCCGTTTCCGAATTCATCAAACATTTTGATTATTTCCTCATAATTGTTTTCAGAATCCATACTTTCGCGAACAATTCTGCCGTTGGCGAATCCATCCTCAATAACAATTGACTCATCAACCCAACCGTCATCATCGTCATCGTCAAGGATAATAGCACCATTCTCGTCGTATTCTATAATTGCGGGTCTTGTTTTATATTTTATAATAATAATAGCCACAATGAGAATTACCACAAACACTGCCACAGCAATAGCAATGGGAATTATTGGGTTTATTTTTTCATCAACTTTTTCATCCGGAACATCCTCAAAACTTGCACCAACAACAACGTTACCCTTTGGCATAATAAAGCTTAAAACATCACTATTTTTGCCGTTGATTGTGATGCTTCCTGCCACAAGACGTTTACCTTCGTCGGGCTTAACAGTAATAATAACCGGCTCGCCAACGCTTGCAGTACCGGGGTTAACTGCAATTGTTCCGCCAGGTACCTTTTGGACCTTGATTTTATATGCTACGGTGTTAGCATCTGCTTCCCACTTAGCATATATTACAGTTCCCTTCTCGGCAACAGACTTAGTGAAATCCCAGGGCTCAGTACACTCAGGATTCTTGAACCAACCTTTGAAAATGTAACCAATTCTGACAGGTGCATTAGGTTGAGGAACAAGTCCCGGTTTATCGAGGACTGTTTTAAGACGGCGTTCGCCGTTGTTTCTTTCAAGATAAACAAAAAACTGACCATCTTTAAGCATTGCCTCATCTTCATCGGTGGTCTCGGTATTGGTTACTGAGGTCGACTCCATGATTTCAGCTTTAGTTGTTTTTGTGATTGTTTCCTTGGTAGTTTTCTCGATTATTTCCTTTGTGGTACTTTCTGTTGTTTCCTTAGTGGTTCTCTCAGTTGTTTCTTTAGTAGTTTTCTCAGTTGTTACCTTTTCTGTTGCATTAACTGTGGGAGCAGGTTTTGTCTGACTCTGGGTTGTAGCAGGACGAGTAGGTTTCTGAGTAACAGGTTCTTTTTTTGTAGTAGGTTCAGTTTCAGAAACTTCCTCTTCGGTAGTCTCCTCTTCCACGTTTTCAAAAGTCTCTGTTTCAATAGGACCAACATAATCCTCCCAGTCGGGAGCCGCCATACTTACAGTAAGGCTCGTGCACAAAATACAAAGTATAACACCCAAGCTGAGTAACAGTTTAAAATACTTTTTAGTCATCATTTCACCTTAAAATTTAATTAATAAGTAGATTCCATGTCCTCGTTTACAATTTCTTTAACTTCCTTAACGAAAGAGGAGTTCTTGATTTTTTCCTGAAGCATATTGTAGAAAAGATCTTCATCAATGGGCAATGTAACAGTTTTACCCAACCAGGATGAAAGGAATGCAGCATTGGAAATCATAAGTCCGTTAATACCTTCCTGACCTGATGCGGTAAGGGGTTCACCACGGAGAATCGCCCCTGCAAACTTGTTCACAACCTCGGGGTGTTGAATGTTTCTGCCGTCAAGCTCTGCTTCAAAAGTCTTGGTATCAATTCTGCCGAAGCCTTCACCTGCGGTTTTAGTAAATTCGTTAACGCTTTGTGCAACTTCACAAACAGTAAGTTTACCGTGTTCGCAAATAAGTTTTGCTCTGTCGAGGGTAATTTCAAGCCTGTTTGTACCGGGGAAATCACCTGTTGTGGTGATAAATGTACCTGTTGCACCATTGGGATATTCGGCGTAAATCATAACATCGTCTTCAACTTCGATATTATGCCATTTACCCTCGTGACAAACTGCAGTAATCTTTTCGGGCATACCGCAAATCCACTGCCACAAGTCAAGCTGATGGGGACACTGATTAAGAAGCACGCCGCCGCCTTCACCTGACCAGGTAGCACGCCAACCGCCTGAGTTGTAGTATGACTGAGTTCTGTACCAGTCTGTAATAATCCAGGTTACACGCTGTAATTCACCGTATTTACCGCTATGAACAATTTCGTGAGCCTTTCTGTAAAGGCAGTTTGTACGCTGATTGAACATGATTGCAAAGATTTTATCGCTCTTATCTGCAACAGCGTTCATCTCACGAACCTGTTTTGTATAAACACCTGCAGGTTTTTCACTCATAACGTGAAGACCCTTTTCCAAAGCCTCAATAACAAGGGGCGGATGGTCATAGTGAGGTGTAGCAATAAGAACTGCATCAACTTCACCTGAATCCATAAGTGCTGAAGCACTGTCAAAGGTTTTAACCTCGGGAAGTTGTTCCTTAGCCCACTGGAGTCTGTCGGGCTTGATATCAGCTACTGCTGTGATTTCAATTTCTGGCATTGTACCCTTAAGTGCGTTTTTAATATGGCTTGAACCCATATTACCCACACCGATGATACCTAAACGTACTTTTTCCATTTTAACTTATCCTCTCATAATAAATTCTGCTGTTTATGAAATAATATTCACGAGGTGAATATTATGAAAAAACAAAAAAAATCCAAAGTTCAAGAAGTAATTGATGCCGATAATACCACGGATAAAACTATAACCAGTGATGTTAACGGCTCATATACCGGAAACCCTCTTAACGGCGACGTGCCCGTTCAGGACGCTGACGATTTGTAGCACGACCTTTCACTTTCTGGTTGCGCTCAAAATTATGCGCAATATGAGTACCCGTAAGGGCAAAAAGTGATATTGCAGTAAAGAACAACTGCATAAATGACATTTGTATGCAGTTAAGGTGCTCAAGCCCCGAAACGAGAGCGAGTACCGCAACTACTGCAACACCGATGCCCATTGCGCAAAGTTGGAATATGTGAATAATCTGCTTTATTGCCCCCAGCGACAAGGCGCTTTTTATACAGTGCAAGAAGCTTGAAGCCTTACCATCGTGCAGAAGAAGTGCATCGGCGGCTGAGGTAGTACCTGCCTCGTAGGACTTATACAAATCTCCCGATACCGCAGATAAAATCTTAACTCCGCTTAAAGGTAAATTAAGTTTATTTGCCACCATTGAATCGGTTATATTAGCATCGTCGGAACGCACAAGAAGTGAAATACTGTTACTTTCAATAGTCTTAAGAAGTCCTGCGTTTTTAGTGTTAACGTCATAGGAAATAATAAATACTGCCGCGGCTTTACCATCTATGGCAAGGTACAAAGGATATCTGCCCTCGGTAAGATGCTTTTCAATAAGTGCTTTGTCGGGGATTTCTACGTTGTGATTTCTTAATAAATCGCTGTTACCCACAAGCACACGTCTGTTGAAAATCCACGCAGAAAGACCTAACTTTTCCTCATAAGCCAGAGTATCAACTGGTGGAAGTAAGGAGACCTCACCCACAATAACTCTTTTAAATAAATTACCCAAAGGTCCGCCGGAAGCGATAACTAACGCGGCGGTGTTTATGATGGCTTCGTCAATCCCCATATCATAGAAAAGATGTATGCCGTAAACGTTGCCGCCCTCTTCATCAAAGATATCTGCCGAGTCAACTGCAATGGCATTGGCATTTTCACAAACTTTCAATGCATCCCAACCTGCAATCATACCTCCCCTATCACGTGTCTTTTTAGACACCTTTTTAATAGCAACGGCATCGGCTATAAATGAAAAGTAGGGTAAGCTTATACATAAAGCGGCGGTAAAAGCAGATATACCGCTTACAAGGTGTTTTGTAACTAACAAAGAAATAACACCGATTAAGATTGATACACCTAAGCTTATGGGAATAAGTTTTCGGGAAATCTCATCCGCAGGGTAAAATTTGCTTGAAAGTTCCACAAAACGTCTTGGAAATAACGTTTTCTGAGAAGATATAATCAAAGGTTCTTCAAGAAGCAGACCTCTGCCTATTTCAAAAGCAGTTTCTCCCTGTTCAATAGGACCAATTGCGTAAACATCTTCTCTTTCGGTCATATAACCGAAGTTTTCTGCTATTCTTGAATTTTCAACTATATTAGCTGTAAGGTTCAGTCCCATACTCAGAACTGCGACAGCACCAAACAAGCTGATACCCTTTTCAAATGGGTCTGCAGTAAACAAGAATGCAAATTCCTGTACAAGGGCGGCTACCATACCAAGGAACACACCCGTATCACGGTTAAGCTTAAAGCCTTTGAAGCCCTTGGCGCCGTCAATAATACAACCGAAATTAACCACGCAGGGTGCAATTGTAAGAAGGATGGATGCTATAACAAAAACCGTTCCGCCTGTTTCAAAGCTTTTGGCAATAAGGGAAATAACCAGAAGTAACAGGAATGATATATATGATACCACCGCACCGATTACGGCAGTATTTTTTTGTTTTCTTAAAAAGTAAGCAACCTTGAATTTATCATCGGACATACGATACTCATCAGTACCGTATTTTTTAACAGGTTCATCATTACCGATTTCAACGGGTTCGCTTGTAACGGTAAATTTACTTGCCTTTTCCTTGCGTTTTTTAATAAGCTGTGCTTCAACTTCTCTTTCGTCAACGATTTCAACGCCGTCGTCATTAAAGCCCTCAAAAGTAAGCTGAGCACCGTCATCCTCTTCAGGAAGCTCAATATCGTGAGCATCCCCGTCCGTCACTGCAAGGGATCGAAGAGCGATAGTTTTAGTGTGTTGCTTATCATCAAACACCATAGTTTTTTCACTTGCCGCCATATCCCCTACCCTATTATCGGGAACGAGGTTAGGAACGGGTGAAAAATCCGAAGTATGTGTAAAATTACTTTCTTTCTTAACGAAACCGCCACGCTCGTATTTCTGCTCCTCAGGGGGTACAATACGATGTTCCGCGGTTTTTTCAAGGTTCTGTATAGGTTTATTAAAGAAACGGTTACGATACTTTTCACTGACAAAGGTACCGTAAACCTGAGGCTCTGCAACACTATCAGAGCGCTCAACCGTATCGGTTATAATATGGTGCTCTATATTTTCATTATGGCTCGGTCTCGGATTAAATGAAACTGCTTTGGGCGTATGCTCAATTTCCTCAACAAACTCCAGGGCATCGCTACCATTTTGCAACATACCGCTATCCTGAAGCAATTCGTCAATTTCTTCCAAGGACCATTTTCTTCCATTTTTTCTTTCGTCAGCCATTCTGATTCCTCACAAGTCAGTTTTGAATGTCACGCTGTTTTGATATCTCATACATCAGGATACCTGCGGCAACCGATGCATTGAGAGAGTTGATATGCCCCTTCATAGGCATTGAAAGAATAACGTCGCATTTTTCTTTTACGAGCCTTCCTACACCCTTACCCTCGGAACCGATAACAAGTGCTACCGCGCCTTTGAGGTTTGAGTTATAGAAGGTTTCACCGTCCATATCCGCACAGTAAATCCATACGCCCCTCTCCTTGAGCTCATCAAGTGTCTGGGGAATATTGGTCACTCTTGCTACGTGCATAAATTCGACTGCACCTGCAGAGGTTTTGGCAACGGCAAAGCTTAAAGGTGCACTACGCCTTTTAGGAACAATAACACCGTGAGCACCTGCCGCCTCAGCAGTTCTTATTATAGCGCCAAGATTATGGGGGTCTTCGATTTCATCACAGACTATGATGAAGGGCGGTTCACCTTTTTCTTCGGCTTTTTGGAAAATATCATCAACTGTCGAATAGGCTTTAACCGCGCCCATTGCAATAACGCCCTGATGATTTGCGTGCCCGCAAAGGAAATCAAGCTTTTTACGGTCAACCTCCTTAATGGGAATACCCGCATTCTTAGCATCTGCAAGAATTTTAGGCACTGAGCCGGAGCGTTCGCCCCTTGCAACCATAACACTATCAAGGGGGCGTCCTGCCTTTATAGCCTCCTGAACGGAGTTTCTGCCGAATATTATATCTTTTTCGTTCTGGTTTTCTCTCTCGGAGAAATCATCCCTGCGACCGTCAAATTTCTTGCGGTCATTAAAATTATCGTTTTTGTTTTTATACATAAAATTACCTTTTTGTATTGATTTATAGAACTTCACACGACTAATAGTCCGTATTCTATCCAACTGAAGAAAAACCGATAGAGAACTACCCGCCACCATCGCAAGGGATGGGCACCCTCCCTATGCTTCGCACAGGGATGATAGGCTATCGCTTTACAATAACTTGATTTTATAATCGGATGCGAAGCATCCCCTCAGTTTTGTATTTTGAATTCCGCATTCTGCATTGAAAAACTTATACCGAAGGAATAAGTTTTTCCTTACCGCCCATATAGGGTCTTAATGCTACGGGAATATTTACACTGCCGTCCTCATTAAGGTTGTTTTCAAGGAATGCAATAAGCATTCTGGGAGGAGCAACAACTGTATTGTTGAGTGTATGGGGGAAGTACTTTTTATCCTTACCACCTGCACGGATTTTAAGCCTTCTGGCCTGAGCGTCTGAAAGGTTGGAGCAAGAACCAACTTCGAAATACTTCTGTTGTCTGGGGCTCCATGCTTCAACGTCAACGGATTTAACCTTAAGGTCTGCAAGGTCACCTGAACAACATTCAAGTGTTCTTACGGGAATGTCAAGTGAACGGAACAAATCAACTGTGTTTTTCCAGAGTTGTTCGAACCAATAGGGGCTCTCCTCGGGCTTACAAACAACAATCATTTCCTGCTTTTCAAACTGATGGATACGGTAAACGCCGCGTTCCTCAATACCGTGAGCACCCTTTTCTTTACGGAAACAGGGTGAATAGCTTGTAAGTGTCTGAGGAAGTTTTTCTTCAGGAACAATGGTATCAATGAATTTACCAATCATTGAGTGTTCGCTGGTACCGATAAGGTAAAGGTCCTCGCCCTCAATTTTGTACATCATTGCATCCATTTCTGCAAAGCTCATAACACCTGTAACAACGTTAGAACGAATCATAAAGGGAGGAATGTAATATGTGAAACCGCGGTCAATCATAAAGTCACGGGCATAGGAAATAACCGCAGAATGAAGTCTTGCAATGTCACCGCAAAGGTAGTAGAAACCGTTACCTGCAACTCTGCCTGCGCTATCAAGGTCAATACCCTCAAAGCTTTCCATGATTTCACGATGATAAGGAATTTCAAAATCGGGAACAAGAGGTTCACCGAAACGCTCGATTTCAACGTTTTCAGAGTCATCCTTACCGATGGGAACACTGGGATCAATGATGTTGGGAATAACCATCATAATGTCGTTAACTTTCTTTGAAAGTTCAACTTCAAGACCTTCAAGCTCTGCAAGACGTTTTGCGTCTTCGGCAACCTGTTTTTTCATTGCCTCTGCTTCGTCTTTCTTACCCTGTGCCATAAGTGCACCAATCATTTTGCTGTTTTTGTTTCTCGAAGCACGGAGATTGTCTGCCTCACCCTTAACCTTACGGCTTTCGGCATCAAGCTCGATTACTTCGTCAACGAGGGCAAGTTTCTTGTCCTGAAATTTATTTTTAATATTCTGTTTAACGATTTCGGGGTTCTCTCTTAAAAATTTAATATCTATCATTTTTCCTGCTCCTTTTTATTCGTTGTCAAATATTTTCAAAAGCTTTTTAAGGTCGTCATCATCAAAGAACTCGATTTCCAATGAACCCTTTTTGCTTGACTTTGTAACCTTAACCTGTCTTCCCAATACGTCGGAAAGAGCAAGCTCAACTTCATCATAATAGGGATTACGTTTTTTAGCCTTTTTGCCTGTTTTAACGTCGCTTGTGGATTTTCTTGCAAGTCTTTCTGTAGTTCTTACGGATAAATCCTCTTTAACAACTAACTTTGCAAGTTCAATCTGATATTCTTTATCTAAAGCGGTTAAAATCGCTTTAGCGTGTCCTGCGGAAAGTTCACCCTTCATTACCATATCCTGAATTTCTTCAGGAAGTGCAAGTAATCTTAAAGCGTTAGCAACTGCCGAACGGGAACGACCTACAATTTCAGAAATTTCTTCCTGAGTATAGCCGTATTTTTCAGAAAGTTCCTTGTACCCGTTGGCTTCTTCAAGGGGATTCAAGTCCTCACGCTGAACATTCTCAACAAGTGCCAATTCTGCAACCTGAGCGTCGGTTAACTCACGAATTACTACGGGAACTTCAGTCAAGCCCGCCATTCTTGAAGCACGCCAACGACGTTCACCTGCTACAAGCTGATAACTGCCGTCGAGCATAGGTCTTACAAGAAGGGGTTGAAGAACACCGTGCTTTAAAATGCTTTCGGAAAGCTCCGCTAATGCATCTTCATCAAACTGTTTTCGGGGTTGGTCACGGTTAGGCTCAATCTCCGTTAACTTAACCTTAACGGGACCTGAGCCTGATGATAATTCTTCAACGGAATTATCCATCATAATCGCATCAAAACCTCTGCCGAGACCTGATTTTTTAGCTGCCATTTATTTTCACCTTAATTCATTCTTAAAAATTCTTCCGCTAAAGCGGTGTAGCTTTCGCTACCTCTTGAAGCGCGGTCGTAGTAAATAACCGGCTCACCGAAGGACGGTGCCTCGGAAAGTCTTACGTTACGGGGAATAACCGTTGCGTAAACCTTTTTGGGGAAGAAGTTTTTAACCTCGGCTACTACCTGCTGAGTCAAATTCAATCTTCCGTCGTACATTGTAAGAAGAACACCCTCAAGCTCTATGTAAGGATTGTAAAGTCTTTTTATGGTACGAACAGTAGCCATAAGCTGTGACAGACCTTCGAGAGCGTAATATTCACACTGAATGGGGACAATAAAACTGTCCGATGCGGTAAGTGCATTTAGGGTTATAAGACCCAATGAGGGGGGACAATCAAAGAAAATGAAATCATAATTTTCCTGAATTGTAGCGAGGGCATTTTTTAAAAGTGCCTCACGCTTGTCCATTACCGCAAGTTCAAGCTCCGCACCCGCAAGGTTGATGTTTGAGGGAATAATATCCACTCCCTGAAACTTAGTTTTAATAACTGCCTGAGAAGCACTGCATGAGCCAATAAGTAATTCGTAAGAAGTGGCGGCAAGATTTTTACGCGAGATACCGTAACCGCTAGTGGTATTACCCTGAGGGTCAATATCAACAAGGAGTATTTTTTTGCCGAGAGCACCTAATGCGGCGGCAAGATTTACGGCACTTGTGGTTTTACCCACGCCACCCTTTTGATTAACAATTGAAATAATTTTAGCCATTGAAAATTCCTTCCGTGCATTGATTTGCAAAAGCAAATTATAAGCACCCAATTTTCCTATTATATACATGATTAAGTATATCATATATATAATAAAAATGGAATAGATAATAGCAAAAAAATCCCCTCGATTGAGGGGATTTTTTAAAATACAAAATGCAAAATTAATGGGTAAAGCCAATTATAATGCCGACCGCAGGTCCCGAAATTTTTCATTATGAATTCTACGCTTTGCATTATTTTATTCTTAGCCCTTTTGGGTAGTGGTTTTTTGCCCTGCCATTTACAGCTTTAGCTCCGCCGATAGCACAACCGTCAACCATTACTACCGCCCAACCGTTGGGACAAGAGGTCTCAAATTCTTCGCCGTGAAGATACTTTTTAATTTCATCACTTTCAGGTGAAAGTTCGATTTTTCTTTTAAAGTTTTTACCCATTCCCATAAAGAATTGGTGGTGGGGTTGAAGGTAGTTTTTACGCACCTCACCAATGGTGATTCCCATAGCAAAAACCGTGGCTTTTCCAACCTCAAAATCCGGGTCAAAATACACGGGTGTATCCTTATTCAAAAGAACGTTTCCCCTGTTGTAATCCTCAAGTACATCATCAAGAAAATCGTAAATAACCTTGTCAATTTTAACGTTATTTTTAGCCTTTAATGGGGCGTAATTTCTAGGGGAATTTGTGTTGTGAAGCACCGCCGCAAACTGTCCTTCCCCCTTATTTTTATGGGGATAAAAGCGCCTTGCAAAGTGAATATTTTCGCACTCACAATCCGGGAATTTAATGCCGTCAGATGTGCTTTTTTCTACTATTTCGGGTACTTTTACTATCTCAAAATCGGGGTGATTTTTGAGGAAATCGTCCACAACTTTTTCGTTTTCATCCAATGAAAAAGTACAGGTTGCGTACACAATATAGCCGCCGTTTTTAAGGCATTTTACTGCATTTTCAAGTATTTCCTTTTGTCTTACGGCACAATTTTTAACGTTTTCCTCGCTCCATTCGTCAATGGCGATTTCCTCTTTTCTAAACATTCCTTCACCCGAGCAAGGAGCATCAACCATAATCAAATCAAAGATTTCGGGGAAATTAAGCGCGAGTTTTTTTGTATCCATACAAGTGGTTACAACGTTTTCGAGACCGAGCCTTTCAACGTTTCCTGTAAGGATTTTGCATCTTGATGGGATTATCTCATTAGAAACAAGAACACCATTTTTGCCCAGTTTATTTTTAAGCTGAGTGCTCTTCCCGCCAGGTGCGGCACACATATCTAAAACGCACCAATCAGGGTCAATTTCAACACATTCCGCGGGCATCATAGCACCCGGCTCCTGAACGTAAATCATACCTGCGTGATGGTATGGGTGATTACCGATTTTTTCATCTTCAAAGTAAAATCCGTTATCAACATAGGGGATTTTTTTGGTGTCAAATGGGTTGATTTTAAGAAAATCTTCCACCGAAATTTTATCAGTGTTCACCCTGAATGCCCTAACACTTTTCTCATCCAACGAAGCTATGTAATTGTCGTATTCTTCGCCTAACAGAACCTTCATCCTTTCGGCAAATTTTTCAGGTAACACTTTCATTTTTGTTCGTCCTCAATGTTCATTTCCGCATAAATCATACACATACTAAGAGCGGTAATTGCCGCAGTTTCGGTACGCAAAATCCTTTTACCCAAGGACACAACAAGACCACCGACGCTTTCCGCTTGTTCAATTTCCTTTTCGTCAAAACCGCCCTCGGGACCGATAAGAATGCCCACTTTCATACCGTTTTTCATTTTAGAAAGGGCATTTTTGGTGGATTCCATACCATCCTTTGACTCGTAAGGCACTAAGAAAAGGTCCATTTCTTCCGCCATTCTCAAGGCATTTTTATAGGACATAATCTCAAAAACCTCAGGTATAACCGTTCTCTTGCTCTGCTTTGCGGCACTTTCAGAAATAGCCTGCCAACGACTCTGCTTACTTTTCTTTTTCTTTTCCTCTATTTTTACAACACATCTGCTCATTTCCACAGGGATAACACCCTCAGCACCAAGCTCAACCGCCTTCTGAATAACAAGCTCCATTTTGTCACTCTTGGGAAGCCCCTGAAAAAGATATAATTTCACAGGCAAGCTTGTATCCTGATAATTTTCCTCAATAATTTCTGCAATGGCGGTGTCCCCTGTAATTTCGGCAAGAGTACACAAATCGCTTTTTCCCTGAACACTTACCAGAAAACTGTCCCCCACCTTCATACGCAGAACATTTTTAATATGGTTAAAGTCACCGTCGGTGATGTAATAAAAATCACCGTGACGATTACTTTCATTCACGAAAAAATTATGCATTATAACACATCCTTTGGGTTGATTATAGCAAATAACAACAGTTGTGTCAAAACAAAAAAGACAGTCCAAAGACTGTCTTTCTGGAGCTGATAACCGGATTCGAACCGGTGACCTCATCCTTACCAAGGATGCACTCTACCACCTGAGCTATATCAGCAAATGTTCATTAACAAGCAAGTGATATTATACATATTGTTAAGAGCATTGTCAAGTTATTTTAAACTAAAAATAATTTTTATGTTGTAAAAATAGCATAGGATGATAAGGCTAGGACTTTCTTTTTATTAATTTTTCCGCCCCTGTTGACCTGTACTTATTAAAAATGTATAATTCATTTATACGGAGGTGTTGGTAATGAATGTTACAGAAAAAGCCAAGCGAAAACTTTTCAATGTAATCGGTCTTGTGGTAAACAAACTGGCTCAGAACGAGGCTTCAAATACCGAAAATTTCGAGAAAACAGTTACCGATGGTATGCCTGAACTCTTACGAGAGGCTGCCGCCGAAGGCACTGTGCTTTTAAGAAATGATGGTGTTTTACCTATAAAAGAAAATCAGGTTATCTCCCTTTTCGGCAGGGTGCAGAACGACTATATCTACGTGGGCTACGGCTCGGGCGGTGACGTTATCAAGCCCTACACCGTAAACCTTACGGAGGGTCTTCGCAATAACGGAGCGAATCTCAATGAGGAATTGGCGAGTATTTATGATAAATGGTGTAAAGAGAACGTACCCGACCACGGTTTCTGGGGTCATTGGCCACATTATTACGACGAAATGCCAATTGACGATAGCACCATAAAAACCGCATCTGAGAAAAGCGACGTGGCAGTTGTGATAATCGGCAGAGCTGCAGGCGAGGACCGAGAAAACAATCTTACAAAGGGAAGTTTCTATTTAACGGATGATGAAGAATCCTTGATTTCAAAAGTTTCCGAAAACTTCAAAAAGACCGTTGTAGTTCTCGACATCGGCGGTATTATTGATATGAGTTGGGAAAAAGAACTTCTAAAAGGTGATAGTGCAATTCTTATTCCCTGGCAGGGCGGTATGGAAAGCGGTAATGCCGTAGCAGAGGTTCTTCTTGGAAAAAGAGAGCCCTCGGGCAGATTAACCGACACCATTGCAAAATCCTACGAGGACTACCCCTCCTCCGACAACTTTGGTAACAGGGATTACAATAATTACACCGAAGATATTTACGTGGGCTACCGCTATTTTGAAACCTTTAATAAAGAGGCGGTTTTATACCCCTTCGGTTTCGGTCTTGGTTACACAAATTTCGAACGCAAATTACTTTCTGCCGAAGAGGATAATAATTCTATTAATCTTAAGGTTGCAACCAAAAACATCGGTGATACCTGTTCTGGCAAAGATGTTTTACAGGTTTACGTTGAAGCACCCCAAGGAGTCCTTGGAAAACCCTCTCGTGTTTTATGCGCTTTCGATAAATCAGCTATATTAAATTGCGGTGAGGAACAGGAGTTTGACTTTAACATCCCATTCTACACCTTCGCATCCTACGATGAGGGTTCCAAAACGCCCTATAAATCTTCATATATAATTGAAAAGGGTGTTTACAACATTTACCTTGGCGGTGACGTAAGAAGTGCCCAAAAGATTTATTCTTTTGAAATTTCCGAGGATATTGTTCTTGAAACTCTCAAAGAAGTTGCCGCTCCGAAAGCAAATTTCAAACGCCTTACACCGAAAAATGTGGGTGGCAATTTTGAAAAATCATACGAAAACGTACCCACCTCAACGGACGATTTAAAGAAAATTATTTTAAGCGAACTTCCAAAGGATTTCGGCTCTCGTGAAAAACGCAACATCAAATTATCCGACGTTAAAAACGGCAACGAAACCCTTGAAAATTTCGTTGCACAGTTAACCCTCGACGAGCTTGAAGCCATAAGCCGAGGCGATTACATAATGAACAGTCCCCTTGGTGCTAAAGGTAACGCGGGTGTTATGGGCGGTGTGCTCCCCTCTTTGAGAGAATTGGGCATTGAACCACTTACCACCACCGACGGACCTTCCGGCATAAGACTTCTCGCCTGTTGCTCGTTACTCCCCTCGGGCACGTCAATTGCATCTATGTGGAACACCGAATTAGCCCACAAGGTATACAAAAAAATCGGTAACGAAATGAGGTGCAAAGGCTCCGACATCCTCTTGGCGCCGGGTATGAATATTCACCGCAGTCCCCTTTGCGGCAGAAACTTTGAATATTATTCCGAAGACCCTTTCTTAACAGGTAAAACTGCCGCCGCAGTTGTTTTGGGATTACAGAGCGAGGGTGTTGCTGCCTGTCCCAAGCATTTTGCTTGTAACAATCAGGAAACCAACCGAAATAAAAACGATTCCCGCCTTTCCGAAAGAGCATTACGCGAAATCTACCTTAAAGGTTTTGAAATCTGTGTTAAAGAGGCAAAACCCTTAACTATAATGACCTCATATAATAAAATCAATGGTGTATGGGCTCATTATCACTACGACCTTTGCACCCGTGTTTTGCGTCAGGAATGGGGTTACGAGGGATTAGTTATGACCGACTGGTGGATGCAATACACCGAAAGCCCCGAGTTCAGCAACATTAAATCCAACGCCTACCGCGTAAGAGCAGGTGTTGACGTATTAATGCCCGGTGGCAAACGAACAGGCAAGAAAAAGCCAGACGGTACTCTGCTTAAAACATACAAAAGGGGCGACGGCATAACCCTGGGTGAAATGCAAAGAACTGCCAAAAACGTCATAAAGCTTGTTATGAAATTAAAATAAAAAAGACAAAGCCAACACAGAAATCTGTGTTGGCTTGTTTATTATTTTGAACTATTCACTTACGCGATTACGTAAGGAAGGTCAGCTGCAATGTGAAGAATGTATTTTACGTCAACAGTTGTCATTTCGCCATCTTCGTCAATATCGCCGAAAATAAGCTGCTGTTCTGTTGCTTTAACCTGACCTGCAGCAATCTTAAGAGCAAGTTTAGCGTCCAATGTGTTTACTGCACCGCTGTTGTCAACGTCACCAAGAATACCATCCACTGCAATGGGAGTTACGTGTCTCTTATATGTGTTGTAAAGAGAGAACTGAGGATGATTTTCTTTATCGGTGTGTACTGTGTACTGTTTTTTTGCCTTAAGGAGCCAGATAATAGTATCCAATGTGCCGTCATCTGCGTTGTACTGGCTATGGCTCATATTCTTCAAAAGCCATGTCTGTTCGGGGAACATAGCGGTTGACATATCAATCTTGCTATCCCAGGAAACGTGGTTGTGACCATCTTTGATTTTCTGGTTATAAACCTTGCCCCAATCATCATATGCCTGAAGGTAAAGAGCACAGGTTGCGCCACCTGTCATATATTTAACGTCGATAACTTCGTCGCTCTGTTCATATTCTGTGCTGATGGGAACCATCTGACGGTTGTAACCGCAAACAATTCCGAATCTCATACCATCGTCTTCAGCTGCTTCGATGATTTCCTTAGCTCTTGCCTGAATGCCTTCTTTACCTTTCTCTACACTGTTGTAGGGAGCGATAATTGCTTCAAGGTTGGGGTCGATGCCTTCGGGGAAGAGGAATTTCTTTGCTGCTTCGTAATCTTCTCCGGGTACAAGAGCCCACAAGCCGGGCATACCTGACATAAGAGGAATAAGGCTATCTTCGTAAACGTAAGGCATAACACCCTGAATTGCTGCATTGATATCACCGAAGTACTCGTGGGAAAGACCCTCGTCACTTGCGATGTAGGAAATAATGAATGCTATAATATGAGTAGTTGCACTAACGTCGGCAGATTTAACAAGGTAGTTTTCAACTGCAAAAATATCAATTTCAACGTTGCCTGTGAAAAGGTTACCTACAAGGCTTGTGCCCTGCCATGCGGGAGAAGCGAAAACGCAGTTGTTAATACGCTTACCGCCGTTTGCATCAAGGTATGAAAGCACAACTGCAGAACCTAAGCTCATAGCTACAACGTTAACTTTCTTGCAACCCTCTTTAGCTCTTACGGTATTGATGAAGTCCTTGAGTTCTTCTGCAAGTTCGATGGGGCTCTTACGCCAGTCATAGCTGAAGCAATAAGCCTTATCTTCGCCATACTCTTTAGCTGTATCAAGAGTGAAAGTTGTGAAATACTGTGCTTTTTCTTCATCAGTATACTTAGCGATGGGCTTATCAGTTACGTAGTAGCCGATATCGTTCTTAGGAGTACCATCGGTATTGTAAGCGATGGGCTCGAAATATTTATTGAGGGCGGGAAGGAAGCTGTCTGCCAAAGCTTCGTAATTCTTATTCTGAGCGCCATAGAGCATAAGACCTTTAACAAAGGCGCCGCCTACATCTGTAATCATTGCTTCGATGTCGGTATCACTGCCGAAGAATGCCTCCTTCTGGTTTTTGGTACCGAAATCTGTGTAAAGCTTTGTTGAAGCGAAACCATCAACAATTACGAGGGGTAAATCGTCAGCCGCAGCAACGGGCATAACGAAAGCAAGTGCTACCATAACCATCGCAAGAGTGAGGCACACAATTTTCTTGGTTGCTTTCATAATAATCCTCCTATTAGATACTAATAGCATTATATACTACCATATATACAAACTGATTTTACCATATAAATCTCTCAATTGCAATAGTATAAATAAATTTTTACCCATTGACTTTGACGATTTTAGGAAGTCTTTATTGTTGAAAATGAATAATTTTTACTATTGAACCCTGATAGATATCTCCCCTGAGTTAAGAACCGCTTTTTCACCGTCTTTATACTCCACCAAAAGACCACAATTCTCGTCAATTCCCAAGGCTTTTGCAGGTGTTGCTTCACCATTTTTTATTACGTTTATATTTTCACCAATAACAAAGCATCTTCGCGCATATTCAGAGCAATGACTTTTATCTTCAAATTTTTTATAATATCGCATAAAATAATTAAGAAACTCTGCGGCAATTCTGTTTCTTAAATTTTCGTTCTTCTCAACAAAAACAGCACCGGCGATATCCTTTATATCCTCAGGGAACCCCCCTTCGGGCTCATACACGTTAATGCCCACGCCTAAAACAACATAATCAAGTGAGCCTTTCCGCGAATTGAAGCTGGCTTCCGTAAGTATGCCACACACTTTTTTACCATTAACGAAAACATCATTAACCCATTTAATCTGAGGATTCCTGACACCTGTTATTTCAAGGGCTTCACAAACGCTTACGGCAGCAGCGGTAGTAATAAGCACCGCATCCTCGGGTTTAATGTCAGGTTTAAGGAGCAAACTCATATAAAGACCCGTATCATCGGGGGAATAAAAACTCCTGCCGAGCCTTCCTCTACCTGCAGTCTGCTCGCTAGCCACAACAAAAAAGCCCTCATTTTCACCCTGAGAGGCACGATTTTTACTTATAGTGTTTGTAGATTCAGTTGTTGGATAAAACTCGGGTTTAATTACATCCCTTAAGGACTCGGAAAGAAAACTCTTTATACCCTCACAAGATAATAAATCCTTCATAAAAACACCTTAGAAAACAAAACACCGTCCGAAGACGGTGTTTTTATTATACAAAATTAATATGCGATTGTGTACTCATCGTAGCATTCAATACCAACTTCTGCATTAACACCCATAGCTGTAAGTTTAAGGATACAGGGAGCATTAACTGACAAGCCGATAAGGTTACCTGAAGCATCAAGTGTTGCAATGATTGTACAAGCATCGTAATCAAGGTGGATATTAGAGATATCAATAGCACCTGCAACTGCATCTGTAATTGTTTTTTCTTCAATTATAGAAACTGCTGAACCGAGACCGCTACCTGCTTTCGGGTCACTTGCACCTTTGAGTACTAATGTAACAACAGTGTTGTCACCTGATTTCTCTACCTTGGGAGCTTCCGCAAGGTCAGCATCAGTAAGTGTACACTGGATACCCTGGGGAGGAAGAGCATTCTTGTCAATTGTTTCGTTGGGTTCAGAAGCCGTCATAAATGTACCCATAAGGCTCTTACCGATGGGTTCAAGAGTAGCTTTGATGATTGCATTTCCTTCGATTACAAGATGCTCTTTGTAGTGAGAAGCACTTGTTTTAGTTTTTACAACGTTAGTTGCAGATGATTTTGCCTTGTTAAGGGCATCAACGTACATCTTAAGACCATCGCCCTGTACAGGTTCGCCGCCCTGAGGAGCTTCCGGTTTATCCTCACCTTTGGGTGTTTCGTCGCCATCAGCAGGTTTATCTTCGGGTTTCTGAACGTTATTATTGTTATTATTGTTATTGTTGTTGATAGAAACATTGTTTGAGGAACCACCGGGTGTTGTTGAAACGTAACCACCGTTGGAAGAACCACCATTATTTAAATTCTTGTTATGCTCATCAATCTGCTGAGCATAAACCTGTTCTTTTGCCATATTATTCTGAGTAGCCTTAAGTGTAAGTACAGAAGTGATGATATTTGTTGAAACGATTGTCATAGCAACACTCACTGCTGCAATACAAAGAACTAACTTCTTGATAGCTGTCATCTTCATTACATGCACACTCCATTTCGCATTTTATCCTCATTATTATAAGATATGTTTTCGTAAATGTCAACAACTTTAAGAAAATGCCAAAAACATAAATATAAAAATTTTGGCTCTGCTATTGTTTATTTTGATACAATACTGTAAAATATGTAAACAGAACTTAAAAACGGAGCAAAAATCATGAAAAACACATTATGTTCCAACAGAATATTAAGTCAGCTAGGTTTCGGCGTTACTGGTGCAATGCTTACGGGTTCTTTTGCCCTTTCAGTTTGTGCCGTAACAGGTCGCGGCCTTTTGTCTTTCCTTCTTTGTTGTGTTTCGTGTTTTGCTTTTTCCATAAAAAACAAAGACAGTATTTTTGCACCCCACACATTTTTGTTACTCCCCTTATTCTACGCTTTTTCACAAGGCTCGGAACTTGCCTGTGGGTTAGCCGTGGCAGGTGGCGGACTTATTTATCTTTGTCTTACAAAGCTTATTAAAAAACATTCCGTCCCCGATTTTATTATTTCAGGTATGGGCTTGGGTATTGCAGTTGGTGTTACAATACTTCTCACCAACTCGTATTTTGGTATCGGCGCAAATTCATTTGCCCCCTTTGATATGCTTAAGGAGTTTCGTTCACTGGGCTTTCACCCAAATTTCCGCGGACTTTTTTATGGTACCATAACTCTTTTTGCAATGATCACCTACCCCTTTAAGTTCCGAAAACTTAACAGATATCTTCCCGCGGCATTCGTAACATTACTCATTCCTTACATTTTCAATTTATTCCTTAATCCAAACAGGGAAATGACCACAATAAACGAATCCATCTCTTTGGTTTTTGCAGATAGTTTCAAGGATGAATTTTCTTCATTCATTGAAATTTCTACAAAGGATGTACCCTTTATATTAAAGACTTCTGTAGGTTTTGGTATAATTCTTTTTGTATTCGGAAATGGCAAAACACTTACCTGTACCACAAACTGCACAAGCGGAATTTTATCAGGATTACCTGTTAAAGAACATCCTATAAAAAATTACGGTATTATTTCCGCAGTTGTTTCAATTGTTATTATCTCTCTTTGGATTTTCCTTTGCCCTTCTGTTTTTTCAAGACTCCCTTTGCATTGCGCCGGGTCAATGCTTATAGTTTCCGCCTGGCAGAGCCTTCCCCTTTCCTCAATTAAATTAGTTTTAAAAGAGCGTAATTTTATAAAAGTTCTTTTTATGGTCCTTTGTGCCGTTTCCTTTGTAATAACCGATGTTTTCACAAGTAGCCTTATCTGTTTTGGTCTTTGGGCAATGTTCGGTAAACTTTCTAAAAAGGAGGTTAACTGAAAATGAAAAAAGACAAAAAGAAAATAGCAAGAATCATCGCTACCTGGTTCGTTACGACTGTAATGCTCAGTGTATTTATTTTAGACACCATAGTACTCGTACTCGATAACAAATACGTTTCAGAAGTACCCATAACAGACGAAAAATTCTCGGCAAAACATGGCGACGATAAAATTCATTTTCTGAACACCTCGAATTCCGACTGTATTTTAATAGAAAGCAACGGCAGATTCGCCCTTATTGACTCGGGTGAAGGTAATGAAAACCCCCGAAAAGACGAGGGTTACAAGGGTTACAGGGATGAAGTTTTAAATTACATCAAGAAAGTTGCCTCGGATAAAAACGGCGATGTTCAACTTGATTTTATACTTGCCACACATATGCATTACGACCACGCAGGTAACTTCACCCATATTATAAATGACAGTGATATCGTAATCAATAAAGCATTTATCAAGGAGTATGATACGTCCAACGTTTCCTCTATGGATAAGAAAAATTGGGGTAACGGCGAGATGTATGAAAACATCATAAAAGCCCTTGACCAAAATAATATTCCGATTATCTATGATATTCCCGATGCAAGTTTCAATTTCGGTGACTTTGTAATACAGTTTTTCAATGGTAAAACTCCTGAGGAAATAGTAGCAGAAAACGAAAATGCCAACAGTATCGGTGTTAAAGTTACAAAGGGAAATAAAACCGCATTCCTCGGTGCGGATTTCACCGCAGATACAGGACTTGAAGATTACTATGCCGAGAAAATCGGTGACGTTGACTTACTTAAAATAGGTCACCACGGATATTACGGCTCATCCTCAAAAAGTTTTTTAAAAGTATTGAAACCTGAAGTTTGCGTATGCACAAATCAGATTGGCAAAGTTTACCCCAACGTTAAATGGAACATTACTATGGTTGCTAAAGCACCGCTTTTCTCAACGGTACACCGCAACGGAATTATTGCAAACTTTACGGATGCAAATGAAATCCAATTAACTCAAAATATAATGTAAAAAAACTTCGCGTACGTATTATGGTTGGTACGCTAAGTTTTTGTTTTTTATAAAATACGTTGAAAAATAGAAAGTACAGGAAGAATAATCCCAAAAACATATGGGAAGCAAACACCATATGCCACTGCCATTAAGAATGTGAGAGAATGTTTTTCAAGACAGGACATCACACAGAAAAGTGCGAAAAACGGTGCAAAAATTATTTTTAAAAATATATTTTTTCTGCCGTAAACACTGTCTTTAAATGCCAGCATATCCTCAAACGATGGCGCACAGTTTGCCGCAAAGGATATGCCAAACCACAAAAACAGATATGAAAGTATGTTCTTGGTATCACCAATATAAATAAGCTGATATGCTGAGCCCGAAAGAAAATAAAAACTGAGAATAAAATTCATTGTAAAAGGAAACCAACATATAAAAAATGATTTCCAAGGATTTTCATTAAGAAGCTCATGTTCAGTGTGACCGCAAAACTCAGAGAATTTAAAAGCACGTCTATCGTAAACAGCTATTGAACAAACTCTGCCCACCAATAATTGCCACAGATTTCTGAAAAAGGCACCGGGGAATGTAATAATTCGTGTAATTACGTAAATTAAAGTCATTCTACATCACCTGTCCCTTCTGTAAATAATTGCTCTGCGGTAATTTTGCCTGAAAGATATGAATTCACTCTGCCAGAAACAGAAAGTCCGTACATCTGAAGAAGTGAGCTTGTTTCATCAACTGCTTTGGTATTACCCAACTCGTTTTCGATAACCATTGAGGTGTAATAAAGTATGCCGTAGGACTCATAAGTCAAGGCTTCGTCAATTACTTCTTTTGCCTGTTCCGGGTCACCTTTTACTACAAGTGCCATTGCTTTGAGTCTTAAAAGTTCCGCATTTTCAGATTCAAATGCGAGAGCCTTGTCAGCCCACTCAATAGCCTTGTCCCCATCGCCCGAAATCCTTGCAATTGTTGAATAAAGGCTATATCCATCCGTATCCTGACGGTCCACGTCAATAAGTGCCTCCGCTAGTTTTTCGGCAGTTTCAATATCCCCCGAACCAATTGCAGAAAGACCATATTCATAAGCGTAAAGCCACAAATAATCCGGCTCCGCCTCGTAAACCTTAGCAAGGTATTCCTGAGCCTCGAAAGACTTACCCGAGGAATATGCAAACATATATTGACAGAATCTTACCATTGCCTCGTTATGGGGTACTTCTTTCACCTTACCATCAACGGTTTTGATTTCCAAAGGAGCACCGATGAGACCTTCAATTTCCTTCATAATACTGTTATACATAGCCGTATTATCCGCAGTGTAGTGTTGATATTCGGGCTTATTTACAATATTGTAAAAGCTTTGCATTGTGCCGTAAAGTTCAAGACTTTCGTTGCCCATATTTTTATATTTGGTATATTGAGGCATTGGAAGAACGCTATCCTCAAAGCCTTTTGAAACACGGTTTGCAACCTCGGTCATGGAAGTTGAACCCTCGGACATCTGTATAAATATAGCTTCGGCGCTTTCAAAATACAGATTGCGAGCGTTAATATCTTTACTTTCAAAATAGCTCAAAGCTTTGTCATAAGCGTTTTTCGCAGAGGTAATATTACCCATAGCAAATTGTGATTTTGCTTCATAAGCAAGAACATAACCATCAACATTTTGCCAGAAACCACGCATTGCAATAATGCCGAGAATTCCTATAGCAAAGATAAGCAGAATATTTACGAATTTAAAGGGTCGGTTGCGTAAATTATTTAGACAATCCTCACATATACCCTCTTTGCCATTTTCGTAAACCTCACCGCAAAGCTCACATATGCACTCGGGTTCACACTCGTCATTGGAAGATTCTTCATCAAGGGTTTCAACCTTTTCATCCCCGGTGTCTTCCGTTTCTTCGGCACTACCATTTTCAAATTCCTCGGTAGTTTTAGCCAGTTCTTTTCTGAAAAGTTCCGCAAGAGTCTCTAACTCCTGGTTAAGCTCCTCGGTGTTTTCAACATTTTCGTTGTTTCCTAAATTCTTATTGTCTTCCAAGGAAAAACCTCCTTTGAAAAATATG
>JAZQZU010000100.1:0-2343 GCA_045634165.1 Acutalibacteraceae bacterium | reverse complement strand
TCAACTGCTTCAACTGCAGTAATTGTAGCGTCAAGGTTACCTGTGTGGCCAACCATATCGCCGTTGGGATAGTTGCAACGGATGAAGTCATATTTACCGCTTTCCATTGCTTCGATAACTGCATCTGTAACTTCAGCGGATTTCATCCAGGGTCTTTCGTCAAATGAAACCTTATCAGAAGGAATTTCCATATATGTTTCAAGTTCTTCTGAGAATTTGTCGCTCTTGTTACCGTTCCAGAAATATGTAACGTGACCGTATTTCTGAGTTTCGGAAACTGCGAACTGATTCATACCCTTTGAAACAAGAAGCTCTGAAAGTGTATCCTTAATCTCGGGAGGGTTAACAAGGTAACGCTCGGGAAGCTTAAGGTCACCGTCGTACTGAAGCATACCTGCGTATACAACGTCGGGCTTTGCACCTCTGTCAAAGTATGTGAATTCATCGTTATCAAAAGCCATGCTGAGCTCAATAGCACGGTCACCACGGAAGTTGAAAAGAACTACGCTATCACCGTCGTTGATTGTGCCTACGGGTTCACCGTTTTCAGCAATAACAAAGGGAGGAAGGTCCTGGTCGATGATGCCGTCATTTTCTGCACGGTAGGTTTCAATAGCTTCAGCTGCAGTTGCAAACTGTCTGCCGATACCTTTAACGTGAGTATCCCAACCAACCTTAACCATATTCCAGTTAGCCTGATAACGGTCCATTGTAACAACCATACGACCGCCACCTGATGCAATTTTGCCACAGAATGTATCGTCATTAAGCTCTGCAAAAGCATTTTCTAACTGTTCAACGTAAACAAGACCGGATGTTGCAGGAACGTCACGACCGTCAAGAAGAACGTGTGCACGAACATTCTTTACACCGTCTGCCTTTGCCTTTTTAACCATTTCAATAAGGTGTGCAATGTTTGAGTGAACATTACCATCGGAAAGAAGACCGATGAAATGAAGTGTTGAACTCTTTTCAACACAGTTACCTGCAACCTCTTTCCAAGCGTCGGAAGCGTAGATTTTACCAGATTCAATAGACTCATTAACGAGCTTTGCACCCTGTGAGTAAACCTGACCACAACCAAGTGCATTATGACCAACTTCGCTATTACCCATATCATCGTCAGAGGGAAGACCTACTGCGGCACCGTGAGCTTTAAGACGAACATTGGGACATTCTTTGAGAAGTTTATCAAGAACAGGTGTGTTTGCAAGTGTAACTGCGTCACCAAGACCTGTTTTTGAATATCCGATACCGTCCATTACGACGAGAAGTATTTTTTCAGACATATATATTCTCCTTACAGAAATTTAGGGCAGACGGAAGTCTGCCCGTAATTTTTAAATTAAACAGAAGCTGCTTTAACGATTACTGAGAAATCCTGAGCTTTAAGAGATGCGCCACCGATAAGACCGCCGTCAACATCTTCCTGAGCAAGAAGTTCTGCTGCGTTAGCTGCATTCATTGAACCGCCGTACTGAATTGTAACGTGGCTTGCACATTTGGGGCAGTAGATTTCACCAAGAACCTCACGGATTGCGTGGTTAACTTCATTTGCCTGTTCAGCTGTTGCGGTTTCGCCTGTACCGATAGCCCATACGGGTTCGTAAGCGATGATGATTTTGTCGAGTTCTTCAGCAGAAACACCCTGAAGAGCAATCTTAGTCTGTGAGCGAACAACTTCCATTGTAACGCCTTTTTTACGTTCATCAAGAAGTTCGCCAACGCAAAGAATTACTGTAAGACCGCTATCAAGAGCTGCACGAACACGTTTGTTAACTGTATCGTCTGTTTCACCGAAATACTGTCTTCTTTCAGAGTGACCGATGATTACGTAGTCAACACCGATTGCCTTGAGCATAGGAGCAGAAACTTCGCCTGTGAAAGCACCGCTTTCTGCCCAGTGGCAGTTTTCAGCACCGATTTTGATGTTTGAACCTGCGGCTGCTTCCTGAGCTGCAAAGATGTCGATATAAGGAACGCAGAGAACTACGTCACAATCTGCATCTGCAACGAGGGGTTTCATTTCGTTGATGATAGCTTTTGCTTCATCGGGAGTTTTGTTCATTTTCCAGTTACCAGCGATAACTGCTTTACGAAGTGATTTATCCATAATCTTTTACCTCTTATTTATCATTTACAGCCTCTATACCGGGAAGAGCTTTACCCTCAAGGAACTCAAGAGAACCCCCGCCACCGGTAGAGATGTGAGTCATCTTAGCACCAAAGCCGAGTGTATTAACTGCTGCAGCAGAGTCGCCACCGCCGATGATTGTTGTAGCGTCTGTTTCAGCAAGAGATTCTGCAACTGCGATTGTACCCTTTGCAAGGATGGGGTTTTCG
>JAZQZU010000099.1:0-15776 GCA_045634165.1 Acutalibacteraceae bacterium | reverse complement strand
GGTGTATTCGTTGGTTCAATTATGGCTTCTGAAACAACTGCAGCTGCAGCCGGTGCAGTAGGGGTTGTTCGTCGTGACCCCATGGCTATGCTTCCCTTCTGTGGATACAATATGGCTGATTACTGGCAGCATTGGATTGACATCGGTGTAGGTCTTGTTCCCGAAAAAACTCCCAAAATCTTCAACGTTAACTGGTTCCGTAAAGATGACGAAGGCAACTTCATGTGGCCCGGCTTCGGTGATAACCTCCGCGTTCTTGAGTGGATTATCGACCGTTGCGAAGGCAAAGTTGATGCTAAATCTACAGAAATCGGTTATATCCCCTACGCTGAAGACATCAACCTTGAAGGTCTTGAAGGTGAAGTTTCTCTTGACTCACTTAAGAGCATCCTTGAAGTTGAAAAAGAACTCTGGCAGGAAGATGCAAAGGGTATTGAAGAATTCTACGCTAAATTCGGCGACAAGATTCCTCCCGTACTTGCTGCAGAACTTGAAACACTTAAGAAAAACGTTCAGTAATATAATTTTTAAGGGTTATGCTTTTGCATAGCCCTTAAGTTCTATAAAAAATATATTTCAGAAAGAAGTAATTTTTATGTCAAAGCTCACAAGAGAAAACAAAGACGGTATTTATTCACTTATGCTCACCCCCTTCTTTGAGGACAGAAGCATCGACTACAATACATACGAAGAATATGCAGATTGGCAGGTTGCACAGGGTGTTGACCACCTTTTTGCAGTATGTGGTAGTTCTGAAATGAGAGAGCTTTCACTTGAAGAAAGACTTAAACTTGCAACTCTTACTGTTAAACATAAAGGTGACACAACGGTTGTTGCTACTGCTAACATCGAACCCACAAAAGAAGAAAATCTCGAAGAAATCAAGAAAATGGAACAGACAGGTGTTGACGGTCTTGTTCTTACAACTAAAGGTATGGGCGACGATGACGACAAACTTGTTGAATATATCAGAGAATTGGCTGAAAGCACAACTCTCCCCGTTTTCCTTTATGAGTTCCCCGGTTTCCAGCCTCATTTAATGAGTGGCAAAGCTTACGGCGAACTTACAAAAGATGGTCTTATCTGGGGTATCAAAGATACAACCTGCTCACTTGAAAAGATTAAAGATAAAATTGCTAACAAAGGCGATTCAACTATCATCCAGGCAAATATGCCCTACCTTTTCGACTCTTACGTAGCAGGTGCTCGTGGTGTTATGGCAACACCCACTTCTTGTGGCGGTGCTTTCTTCCAGCGATTCCACGAAGCATTCCTCTCCGGTGATATGGCTCTCGCAGAGCAGAGATACAATGAAATCATCCTTCTTGACAATGCTATTGACAGTGGCTTCTGCGCAAGTGCAAAAGAGCTCATCAGACTTCAGGGTATTGAGGGCTTTAATTGGTACACAAGAGGCTCACACAACCTTTCACCCGCAAGACTTCGCTCAATCAAATCATTCCACGATTGGTGCGTAGCAAACGGCTTAATGAAATAATATAAAAACAACCGCAACAGAAACCTGTTGCGGTTGTTTTATGCTTATTCCTTTATATCTTTCAAAATCCCTTTAACAACTTCAGCGATAACTCCGGCAGTCTTGGGTCCCATTGAGTTTGTTTCTTCATAATGACGGCGATTGTGCTTATCTCTCCCATTATCAACATAGGGGGATTTTTCGTTAAGCACAAAATCATTGGGTGGTAAAACATAACCTAATTCATCATTGGCAAGACCAAAGATCAAAATATCCTTATCTCCTGTTATATCACACAACAATTCAGGATTAACCTCGGGACCTTTACCCGTGCCCGATTCCTCAGCACTTAAAGCACCACCAAACACTAACTCAGGGAAAATTTCACAAGGCAAAAGTAAAATTTTCTTTCCGCCGATTTCATAATATGTTATTTCAGTTTTAAGAGTCCAATATAATGGTGCTGTTTTAGTTGCGAATTTCTCAGCTGTCAAAATACCTATATCACAAGCTATGGTAAGAACGGGATTTTCAACATCCATATAAAATTCTTTAGTAGCAAAGTTGATTTTAGGTTCAAGTTTAACTTCATCTGTAACAGAAATAGCGTAATCAGCAAGCTTATAACCAATATCCCTTGTAGACTCAATAAGCCTGAATTCTTTTCGTAAAACATCTTCATCGGGGATGTCCATACTAATCATACCGCCGATAGCGCCAACGGTATAAAGGGTATCTGCACCCACTGTCTTTTTGATTTTCTCACGAAGATAGCAAGGAAAATCAGCACTAACAAGATGATTACACCCCTGAAGTGACTCTGAGTGTGATGCAAAGTTAAGAATCCACACTTCATTACCCAAATCAAATGGTTTAAATCTGAAACGAGTCAATGTTTTTGAGTATACAATGGGGGTTCTTATGTCTTCCTGCATATCAGGAACTTCAATAGTACCAAGATACAAATCACCGTCTTTACGGCTTTCGTAAGCCTCATAGGCGGCCTTTTTTACACCCTCGAAAAGTATGTTCATAAACTTTTCGTCTTTACCAGAAAATGGCAATTTACCCCATATTCCCATTGTATCAATACCTGCGTGGTTGTGAGTACACATGACGTCAATTTTTCGGCAACCGGTTTTTTCGCAGAAATCCTTAAGTTGTTCGCGAATAATGTTAACGTCTTTGTTGAGCAAACCAACAACATCAAGGGAAACAATAAGCACAGCCCCTCTTGAACTGTTGTCGTCAAGATAAACCGCATGGGCATACTGAGGGTCAATTACACCACGTGCCGGGTTATTTTCACCATATCCTGCTATATAGTATTTTTTTGTTTCGATATCATCAGGTAATAAAACACTTTTACCGAAGCCCACGGTGAAGTGTTCACCTACGGCATTTTCAATAAAATCAACCTTAGTGTTTTCAAGGGGCTTTACCGCCTTACTTTTAAGACTCATTTTACCTCGTGTTTTAACTATTGTGGTTAACAATGAAGATACCAATGACATATTACTCCCCCTATTTCAATTTCATTCTCTGTTTATAATCAGGCATAAATTTTTCAATAAAACCATAAAACGCTTTGCTATGATTATGATGTTTAATATGTGCAAGCTCATGAACAACAACATAATCTATAAAACTTTCGTCTTTATCCATTAGGTAAAGCGAGAAATTCAAGGAATCCTTTCCCGAACAGGAGCCATAACGTTTTTTGGCAGAATTAATTTTAACGACAGTTGGTTTTACACCCATTATAGCAGAAAAATACTCCACCTTTTGAGGTATTACGGATTTTGCTTTTTGACGTAAAACTTCAATATCTTCTTCCGAATATATCTTGATATCTTTCGCCTTTTCTCTTTGAGAAACAATAGCCTTTTGAAGCCATTCTTTTTTGCTTTCAACAATCCCATCAATTTCTTTTTGTGACATTTTTAAAGGCGCTCTTACAGTAACGGAACAATCCAAAGCCACTTGTATGGCTACTGATTTACGCTTTGAGCGAATGAGAGTATATTCCGTTTTCATATTAAAAACCGTCTTTATATTCATCTAATGGTTTACCACCACGAGCCAAATATTCATTATAAAGTTTTTCTTTATATTCGGGAGTGTATGAATAAGACCACAAGTCATTTACACCCTTGAAGCTTTCAAATGTTTCGTCAGGATAAAGTTTCAAAGTGCCCTTCTTGTACGGCAATGGAATTTCCACAGTGCCATTTGACGCAATATGGTATTCGTCAGCTAAATCAATAGCAACTTTGTTAGCGGGATAACGGTCAAAATCACCCTCAAACATAATCTGAGTTACAGGAAAAAGAACTATTCTTGCATCAACGAGTCTGTAAAAATCTTCAGTTGTACCAAAATGACCGTGATGAGCAGATTGAACAATATCGGATTTTAAATACTTGGGATAACGTGCTTCAAGAATATAACTTTCTTCGTGACCCGCATCACCGGGGATAAGAATTTTTGTATTTTCAACAGTAAGCATAATAACAACGGATGAATCATTGTAGTTTGTATTATCATTTGGAAAAACGTCTTCGTGAGAACACAAAACGTCAACTTTAAGATTATCGATATAGAAAGTTTCACCCGTATGTAAGCGAATAACAGGAACTTCAGGATGATTATTCAAAGCATTGTAGAACAAGGTGTAATATCCCCTGTGGGACTCCATCCAGTCTCCACCATCACGGTGGTACATAGACACAAAATTAAAGTAAAGTGCATCTATAATAGTGTCATCGCTATAAAAATTAAGAAAGCTTATAAACTGAGCAATATGGTCTTCGTGGCCGTGTGAGAAAAACCAACCGGCAATATGAATCTTCTGATTTGAAGGAGTACGCTCTCTTAAGAATTCATGTATTCTTTCACAGTCATTAATTGAGTAAGTATGAGGACTATCAATGATAAAAAACGCGCCTGAGGCCAACTGAAGAATATAGCACATACCACAGTCGATAAGTGAATGGTCGACCTCAAACTGCAAAAAAATGCTATCAGTTTTTTTATTTATTCTTGAAGGTACGAATGACGGAAAATCACTTTTTTCATCAACTACAATGCGTATTGATTTGTCGCAATCGTAGTAGCCCACACAGACCGCAACATTACTCTTTTTATAAAACTCAAAGAAATTATTTTCAATATTATTTTTATTTACACATTCAAAACCACTTTGATTAAGTTTCGAACAATAAGCTACAAAAGCCTCAAGCTTTACATCTTTTATAAGGTAAACTTCACACCCTTCACCGGAAGGATAGAAAAGATATTCATGGTCAATTGCAGGTACTTTACTAATTAAATCGCTCATAATATCACCCTTTAAAATCAACGGTTTCGATAAATTTCATAATTCTATCTTTGGTTGCGATAACTTTACCCTGAATCATAGTATCTCTGCCACCGCCACGGCCATTAAGATTACTGTTTATTTGCTTTGCAACTGTTTTCATATCACAACTCAAACTACAAGCAATGTACGAATAACCCAACTCATCATTTCCTGTAAAAACAATTGAAAGTTCCGATTTTTCTGCACCATAGTTTGCTATTTCACGCATCATATCCGCATCATAGCCATCGGTAATAAAATATGATAAGTTACCCGAATATTTTAAATTTTCCTTATCTCTCTGAGCAACAGATAAGCGAAATTGATAGAATTCACGTTTTATTGAATCGGTTTCATCAAGCAAACGTTTAACGTAATCCGCTACATTTTCCTGCTTTGCGGACAAAAGATTAGAAATTTCATAAACATTCCTGTATTTTTGGCGATAATCTGTTAACGCATCGGCGCCTGATTTCATAACCACACGCACACCACCACGATGGCGCATAAAATCAAGAATTTTAATTAGCCCTATTTCACCTGTTGACTTAACATGGGGTGCACAACAGGCACATAAATCAGTGTTTTCAATCTCAACCAATCTTACATTCTCAGTTAAATCAAGTTTACTGCGGTAATCGTAATTATCAAGTTTATCAACAGATGGAAAAAAACAATTAATATTATAGTTGGCATACACCGACTGATTTGCTTTATCTTCAATTAAATCCAATTGTTCACGGGTAAGTTCACCGTTAAAATCAACAGTAACACTCCCCTCTTCCATATGAAATCCCACATTATCGTAACCGAAAAGCGAATTTACAATACCCGAAACAATATGCTCGCCACTGTGATTTTGCATACGTAGGAAGCGCTTGTCCCAGTTTATTGAACAGGCGACATTCACACCTGCTTCTAATGGCTGCGATGTGTAATGATAGATTTCATCCTCTACTTCCTGAACATCAATAACTGCTACACCACCAATAAAACCTTCATCGCTTTTCTGTCCTCCTCCTTCCGGAAAGAAAGCAGTTTTATCTAGTAAAATTGCATAACCGTTCTTTACCGAAATACAGGAAAGAACGGTTGCCTCAAAGTCTTTTATATAAGCATCTTCGTAATATAATTTGATCGTTTTCATAAATTACCTCAAACCAGAACAAGTGAAAAAGCAATAAGGAACTGTGCCGCATAATAAGTTGAGTGATTAAGTACTACTGCGAAACGATTACTGTGGTCTTTTTCATTTTGACTGAAATATGTACGTGATAAAATAAGGTCAGAAAGAAGGAAGAAAAACAAACCTATTGCCAAAACAATTGAATGAGCACAAGGATTTACTACCGCGTAAGCAACAGACATACCAAATGTTGAATTGAGCACCGCAGTGTAAAGTGTAGTAACAACTCTGAATTTGCCATAATTAAGTTTAAGACCCTTTTCAGCAACAAGAGCAAAAGCAATACCACAAATTACACACAAAGCAGTAAAACCGAAAACATAAATATTGAAACCGTAAGTATAAATCATACCTGCGGCATAAAACAAATGACCTATAAGAAAACTGATAAATCCTGTATTGAGATATTTATCTGCATCAGTTTTATAGAGATATTTCAAATCAAGAACAATATCGCCGATTAAACCAAAACAAGCAGCAGTGACTATTAATGCACCAAGGTAATCAGGACAATCAGGATTACCCACAAAAGAAAATAACGCGGTAAAAATAAAACCTAAACTTGCCATTCCTTTCATTATAACCATATTTAACGTAACCTGTGGTTTACGTAAACATATAAAAATAACAGCCGCAATAACGCCAAAAATTAAAAAGAAATATTCCACAAAATCACCCCTATTTTTCTAATTCAATATTAACATAACACCACTTAAAAAGCAATTAAGCTCAACGAAACGATTTGCATAATTTTATACACTAATATTTGTTAAAAATCACCATCCATTTACTCTTGATTTTTAAAATAATCCGTGATAACATATCTATAAAGTTAATACGCCAATAACTTTACGCAAATAACGAGAGCCGTTTTCCAAAAGACGGCTCTCGTTATTTTATACATCAAATTTGTGTAATTTGTATAATTTCTGTCCCATATTTTATCCTTGCTAGAATGGATAAAATATGGTTTTTTTATTGATTTATATATGGCATATATTGTAATATAATACTATAAATCTACAATTAGTATTTGAGGGGCAAAACTGATGTCAATTGTAACTTTAAAAGAGCTTTTAAACATAGCCGAAAAACGCAAGATTGCTATTGGTGCATTCTCAGTCGGTAATATGGAAATGGTTTTAGGTGCCATAAAAGCTGCAGAGAAAACCAATACACCCATCATTATACAAATTGCCGAAGTAAGACTTAAAACTTCCCCTCTTGAAGTTATTGGTCCTACGATGGTAGCGGCAGCAGAAAACAGTTCTGTTGATATCTGTGTTCATCTTGATCATGGTCTTAATTATAATACTGTCGAAAAAGCTCTTGAAATCGGTTTTTCTTCAGTTATGCTTGACGGTTCGTTGTTATCTTTTGAAGACAATATAAGCCTTACAAAACGTGTTGTTGAAAAAGCGCGTGAATATGACGCTTCTGTTGAAGCAGAGCTTGGTGTCGTGGGCGGTAATGAAGGTGGCGGTAAAGCTCACACAATTCAGTGCACCGACCCTAAAGCCGCTAAAGAGTTCTGTGAACGTACAGGAGTTGATGCTCTTGCGGTGGCAATTGGTAATGCACATGGTCACTATAAACTAAAACCTGAATTAAGGCTTGACATTCTCAAAGACATTTACAACACCTGTACCACTCCCCTTGTTCTTCACGGTGGTTCAGGTATCACACCCGAAGTTTTTCAGGAATGTATTAAGAACGGCATAAGAAAAATCAATATTGCTACTGCAAGTTTTGATGCAGTTGTAAATGCCGCGACAAAAACCATTGAAAACGAAAACGCAAATTATTTCACTCTTTCAGAAAATATGGCGAATTCAGTTTCTCAAAATATAGAAGACCACATCAAAATATTTAATATGGAAAATTTAAAATAAGGAGACTTATTTATGAAATACATTGAATTTGACAACAACAAAGAATATGATTTAATTCTCTTGGGTCGTGTAGCAGTTGACTTTAACCCTGTTGACTACTATTGCCCCTTATCCGAAAGTACCACTTTCAAAAGATATTTAGGCGGCTCACCCGCTAATATTGCCATTGGTCTTTCAAGACTCGGCAAGAAATGTGGTTTCTTTGCAAGAGTGTCTGATGACGAATTAGGAACCTTTGTAGAAAACTTCTTTAAAAATGAAGGTATCGACTGTTCACACATCACTCGTTGTACTAACGGTGAAAAAATTGGTCTTACTTTCACTGAAATTCGTTCTGAAACACAGAGTTCAATTCTTATGTACAGAAACGAGGCGGCAGACCTTAAATTATCCGTTGAAGATATTGACGAGGATTACATAAAGAAAGCAAAAGCAATCCTTATATCTGGTACTTCTCTTTGTGAAAGCCCTTCAAGGGAAGCTGCGTTAAAAGCAACAATGATCGCTAAGAAAAATAACATTCCTGTTATTTTCGATATCGACTACCGTGCATACAACTGGAAAAATTCTGACGAAATTGCAATTTACTATTCAACAGTTGCCTCAAAGGCGGATATCATTTTAGGTTCACGTGAGGAGTTTGACCTTACCGAAAAACTTATTGGTCTTGACGGCACTGACGAAACATCCGCTAAATACTGGCACTCTAATGGTGCAAAAATCGTTATTGTAAAACACGGTAAAGAAGGTTCAACCGCTTACACCAATGATGGTGAATCTTACAAAATAAAACCCTTCCCGGTAAAACTTCTCAAATCCTTCGGTGGCGGTGACGGATACGCATCTGCATTCCTTTATGGTCTCTTTGAAGGATGGGACATTATGGATGCTCTTGAATTCGGTTCTGCTTCTGCTGCAATGCTTGTTGCAAGTCACGCTTGTTCGCAGGATATGCCCTCTGCAGATGCTGTAAAAGAATTCATCAAAAAAGAAAAAGAAGAGTATGGAGAAATGATTGCGAGAGGTTAATCCATGAAGAAATCTGAAAATGCTAAAAGCAAAAAAGGTTTACTCAGGAAATTTATTTCAACAGCATTAATCATATTACTGGTTGCGGCTTCTATACCTGTAATAATGAATATTTACGTTGTATGGTACTCATCACGTTATATATTGACCCCCGAAGAATATGAAAGTAAAAGCGTGGATTGCGTTATGGTTTTGGGGGCAGGTGTATGGGAAGACGGTCCTTCCCATATGCTTGAGGAAAGACTTAATCGAGGAATTGAAGTCTATAATTCAACTGCAACCGACAGATTACTTATGAGTGGCGACCATGGTAGGGTTGAATATGACGAAGTAAACGTTATGAAAAGTTTCGCCATTGACAGTGGTGCTATTCCCAACGAAGTATTTATGGACCACGCGGGTTTTTCCACATATGAGTCAATGTACCGCGCAAGAGATGTTTTTGAGGTTGAGACGCTTATAATCGTTACGCAGAAATATCATCTTTACAGAGCAATTTACGATGCACGTAAGTTGGGCCTTGAGGCATACGGAGTTGCGGCAGACGGTCAATACAACTATGGTATATATACAACGACCTACAACAACTTCCGCGAATCCCTTGCGAGATGCAAAGATATTATATGGTGCATAGTTCAACCTGAACCCACATATTTAGGTGAGGTTATTCCCATAAGTGCCAGCGGTAACCTGACAGATGACGAAAATACTGCACAATTTTAGAAAGGAGTTTTAATATGTTTGAAAAACTTTCTTTTAATGAAAACAACGAGCAGATTCTTTGTGAAATGGACGGCAAGCATTCGGATATGCTTATGAACATTAAAGTAAAGCATTTTGAAACGGATGATACTTATACACTTTTTGACAATGATTGTGAATCCGCTTTCCTTATTCTTTACGGTGACGTCGATATTTCATGGAATGGTGAAACAAGAAATATGTCAAGGGATAATCCCTTTGTAAAAGCATCCTATTGCTTACACGTACCCAAAGAAACTGAAGTTACAATAAAAGCGAATAGAGAATCACGTATTCTTATTCAACAAACGGATAACGATATTATCTTCACCCCTGTTTTCTACACACCCGATATGATTCTTTATCAGCATTTCGGTAAAGACCAGTGGGAAGGCACAGGCTACAGAATTGTATCAACAGTTTTCGACCCCGACAATGCCCCCTATTCAAATATGGTTTTAGGTGAGGTATATAACCAACCCGGTCGTTGGTCAAGCTACCCTCCCCACCATCATCCTCAACCCGAGGTTTACTATTATCAATTTGATAAACCTCAAGGTTTTGGTGCGGCGTTTGTCGGTGACAACGTTTACAAAAGTGTTCAGGGAAGTGCGGTTTACATTACCGACGGCAACGACCATCAACAGGTTGTGGCACCTGGTTACGAAATGTGTTACATTTGGATGATTCGTCATTTACCCGATGACCCCTGGTACAAAACTACCCGTTTTGTATCTGACGAACATCTTTGGCTTACTAAATAAATTATTTCTTAGGAGTGATATAAATGCCTATCATGACAATGGGCCAGGCTCTTGTTAAATTCCTTGACAATCAGTATGTATCCTTTGACGGCAAAGAAACCAAATTCGTTGACGGTATATTCACCGTTTTCGGTCACGGTATTGTTTGCGGTCTTGGTCAGGCGCTTGATGAGGACAAAGGCTCTCTTAGAGTTTATCAAGGCAAGAACGAACAAGGTATGGCACACGTTGCCGCAAGTTTTGCAAAGCAACATAACCGCCGTAAAATTATTGCTTGTTCTTCATCCATAGGCCCCGGTGCCGCTAATATGATTACTGCGGCGGCTACGGCAACAGTTAATAATATTCCCCTTTTACTGTTTCCTGCGGATACATTTGCTTGTCGTCAACCCGACCCGGTTTTACAACAGTTTGAACAACCTTATTCATTATCTGTAACAACCAACGATGCCTACAAGCCGGTTTGCAGATATTGGGACAGAGTTGTACGACCCGAGCAACTTATGTCCGCTATGCTCAATGCCATGCGTGTTCTTACAGACACCGCAAATACGGGTGCGGTTTGTATCGCTCTTTGTCAGGATGTTGAGGGTGAAAGCTACGATTATCCCGAAGAATTCTTCAAAAAGAGAGTTCATAAAATCACAAGAATTGCTCCTGCTGAAGATGAAATTGACGAAATTGCCGAAATACTAAAATCTGCTAAAAAGCCCCTCGTTATTGCAGGTGGCGGAGTAAGATACTCCGAATGTGGTGACACGTTACAGAATTTCTGCGAAAAGCACAACATCCCCTTTGCAGAAACCCAGAACGGTAAATCTGCCGTACTTTCATCACACAAGTTAAATCTTGGTGGTGTTGGTGTTACCGGAAACCTTTCTGCGAACGTTATTGCAAAAGACGCAGACGTTGTTATCGGTATCGGTACACGTTTTTCTGACTTTACAACAGCTTCCAAATCATTATTCAAAGACGATGCAAAATTCGTTACAATTAACACTGATAGATTCGACGCTTATAAATTAGGTGCAACAAAAGCCGTTTGTGACGCCAAACTCGGAATCGAGGCTCTTGATAAAACTATCGGTGATTACAAGACCTCTTACACAACCGAAATCACAGCTGCAAAACAGGCTTGGGACGAAGAAATGGAAAAACTTTCTTCTTACACATATTCGGATGACTTTGAACCCATCATCAAAGCAAGATATGAAAAAACAATCCCCGAGTTTGTTGAAAAAACTGGTGGTAAAATTACACAGACCGCAGCTCTTGCTCTTATCAGAAAAATCATTGACGATGATGCAATTGCAGTTGCCGCCGCAGGTTCACTCCCCGGTTGTATGCAGAGAATGTGGACTACAGACAGTCTTTATTCCTATAATATGGAATATGGCTATTCCTGTATGGGTTACGAAATTGCAGGTGCTCTCGGTTCAAAACTTGCAGAACCCGAAAAAGAGGTCTACTCATTCTGTGGTGATGGTAGTTACCTTATGCTTCACAGTGAGCTTGTAACCGCAATTCAGGAAAACAAAAAAATCAACGTACTTCTTTTCGATAACTCAGGTTTCGGTTGTATCAATAACCTTCAGATGTCAAACGGTATTGGCAACCTTGCAACTGAGTTCAGAAAGCGCGATGAGAACGGCGACCTTCTTGGTGATATTTTCACAATAGATTTTGCAAAATGCGCTTCAGGTTACGGTGTAAAAACTTATACCGCTACCACACTTGAAGAGCTTGAAGAAGCACTTATTGACAGTAAGAAACAGACTGTTTCAACCCTTATTGATATTAAAGTTCTTCCCAAATCAATGACTGACGGCTACGGTGCATGGTGGCATGTTGGTATTGCATCCACTTCATCAAAAGAAGGCGTTAACTCTGCCTTCCAAAATAAAGAAGAAAATCTTAGAAAAGCGAGGAAATTCTAATGCTTGATAAAAACAAAGTAAAACTCGGTATTGCACCCATTGCCTGGACAAACGACGATATGCCCGACCTTGGTGCAGAAAACACATTTGAACAATGCATCTCTGAAATGGCTCTTGCAGGCTTCACAGGATGCGAAGTAGGTAACAAGTACCCCAAGGATACTAAAATCCTTAAAAAGGCTCTTGACCTTCGTGGTATGCAGATTTGTAATGCTTGGTTCTCAACCTTCCTTACAACAAAGCCTTATGAAGAAACCGAAAAAGAATTTATTGAACACATCACTTTCTTAAAAGAGATGGGTGCTAAGGTTGTTGGTGTTTCCGAACAGGGTCACTCAATTCAGGGTACAGACCTTTCGATATTCGATGACAAATATGTTATGAATGACGAGGAATGGGATATGCTTTGCACAGGTCTTAACAAACTTGGTAAGGTTGCAAAGGATATGGGCATCACCCTTACTTTCCATCACCACATGGGTACTGTTGTACAGACAGAAGCAGAAATTGACAGACTTATGGAAAATACAGACCCTGAACTTTTCAATCTTCTTTTTGACTCAGGTCACCTTGCATACTGCGGCGAAGATTATATGAGCGTTCTTAAAAAATACATAAAGCGTATCAAACACGTTCACCTTAAAGACGTTCGCCCCGACGTTATTGCAGACGTTAAAGCAAACAAAGAAAGTTTCCTTCAGGGTGTAAGAAAAGGTACATTCACAGTACCCGGCGACGGTGTTATTGACTTTGCACCTATTTTTGAAGTTCTTTCTGAAAATGATTACGAGGGTTATGTTCTCGTTGAAGCAGAACAGGATCCCGCAATTGCAAACCCCTTCGAATATGCTCTTAAAGCAAGAAAATACATTGTAGAAAAAGCAGGTCTTTAATCCGGAAAGGTGTTTTAAATATGTCAGTTGAAAAATTAAAATATTTTTGTAACGGTCAGTACCTTGATTCAAAAACAGATGTATGGTATGACCTTCATAATCCCAGTACAGGTGAAGTAACAGGCTACGCACCCTGTTGTACTAATGATGAAGTGCTTGAAGCGGTAGAGGCTGCTAAAGCCGCTTATCCCGCTTGGAGTGCAACACCCGCTATTAAGCGTTCTCAGATTCTTTACAATGTACGTAATCTTCTCATTAAGCATATGGAAGAACTTACAACTCTCGTTGCAGAAGAAAACGGTAAAGTGTGGGCAGAGGCAGAGGGTGACGTGCTCAAAGCAAAAGAAGGTACAGAACTCGCTATACAAACCACTTCACTTATGATGGGCGAAAGTCTTATGGATGCTTCAGCAGGCTTTGATACAGTTTTATACCGTGAATCAATGGGTGTTTTTGCCGGTATTGTTCCCGTTAACTTCCCCGCTATGATTCCCTTTGGCTGGATGGTTCCTGTTTGCGTTGCTTGTGGTAATACAATCGTTCTTAAAGCCGCATCACTCACACCCAGAACTGCCTTAAGAATTGCAGAACTTTATAAAGAGGCAGGTATGCCTGACGGCGTTGTTAACGTTGTAACCTGTTCAAGAAACGAGATTAATACACTTCTCGACCACCCAGACATTAAGGGTATCACCTTTGTTGGCTCAACACCCGTTGGCAAACTTATTTACGAAAGAGCCGCAAAAGCAGGTAAACGTGTTCAGGCACTTTGTCAGGCTAAAAACCACGCTCTCGTTCTTGAGGATGCACCTATTGAAAGAACTGTTGCAGGTATCATAAACTCCGCTTACGGTTGTGCAGGTCAGCGTTGTATGGCACTCTCCTGCTGTGTAGTTCAGGAGTCAATTGCCGACAAATTTGTTGCTGAACTCAAAAAACAGGCTATGCAGATTAAAGTCGGTAAATCAGTTGATAAATCTTCAAAGCTTGGACCTCTTACATATAAAAAACATTATGATGAAGTTGTTGCCGATATCGAAAAAGGTGTTAAAGAGGGCGCTACACTTGTTCTCGACGGCAGAAACCCCGAACTTCCCGAAGAAATCAAAAACGGTTATTTTGTAGGACCTACAATTTTTGATAATGTTACCGAAGATATGACAATCGGCAGAGATGAAGTTTTCGGCCCCGTACTTTGCGTAAAACGTGTTAAAGACTTCCACGAGGGTCTTGAGGTTATGAACGCTAACCCTTACGCAAACGGTTCCGTTATTTTCACACAGAACGGTCACTACGCACGTGAATTCACACGTCATACTCATGGCGGTATGGTTGGTGTTAACGTTGGTATTCCCGTTCCCATCGGCTTCTTCCCCTTCTCTGGTCATAAGGATTCATTCTTCGGCGACCTTCATTGCCTCGGTAAAGATGCTTACAGATTCTTTACTGAAAGCAAATGCGTAACAACTCGTTGGTTTGACGAGGATGAAATAAAGAAAACAGAAGTTTCAACCTGGGATGGCACAATCTGATTATTTTGCTTTGAAAGGATATAATAATTATGCTTAATATTGGTATTATCGGCGCAGGCCGTATCGGTAAGGTTCACCTTGAATCAATTTCTTATCACGTAAAAAATGCAGTTGTAACTGCAATTGCAGACCCTTTTATGAATGACGAAACAAAGGCATTCTGCGAGGGCTTTGGTGTTGAAAAAATCTACACCGATTACAAAAAAATTATCGATGATGAAACAATTGACGCTGTTCTTGTTTGTTCTTCAACTGATACTCACGCGCCCATTTCTATTGAAGCTATTGAAGCAGGCAAACACGTATTCTGTGAAAAACCTCTTGCAAACACAGTGGATAAAATTCTTGAAATTGCAGAAGCTCTTAAGGCTCATCCTGAAGTAAAGTTCCAGGTTGGCTTTAATCGTCGTTTTGACCATAACTTTGCTGCTGTCAGAAAAGCTTATGACGAAGGCAAGATCGGTGATGCACAGATTCTAAAAATCACTTCTCGTGACCCTCAGGCACCACCGGTTGGCTACTGTGCAGCAAGCATATTCCTTGATATGACAATTCACGATTTTGATATGGCTTGCTTCTTAACAAACAGCGATGTTGAAGAACTCTATGTATATGCTGATGCCCTTATTAATCCCGGCATCCGCGAATATGGTGATTTTGATACAGCTATCATTTCAATGAAAATGGAAAATGGGGCTCTTGCAGTTATCGATAACTCACGTCAGGCTATGTACGGCTACGACCAGAGAGCTGAACTTTTCGGTTCAAAGGGTATGGTTGCAACTGCAAACGACACACTTTCAACTGCTGTTATTGCCGACGCTAACGGTGTTACTGGTGAAAAACCCCTCTATTTCTTCCTTGAGAGATATATGGGTTCGTTCTCTGAAGAAGTAAGACAGTTTGTTGACTGCTGTATAAATGACAAAGAAACACCTGTTGGTATTCATGCAGGTCTTCAGTC
>JAZQZU010000098.1:0-10183 GCA_045634165.1 Acutalibacteraceae bacterium | reverse complement strand
ACGTTACGCCTTTGGGAAGCAACAGTATTCCTGCTATGGATATATGTACTATTATCGGTAATGCATTGGATAACGCCGTTGAAGCCTGTGTTAAAATCGAAAATCCTAAGGACAGATATATTTACGTTAAGCTTCACGACTGTGATGGAGAAATTATAATATCCGTTAAGAACTCATCATCCGAAGCACCTAAATGCAGAGCGGGTGTTTATGTTTCCACTAAAAAGGACGAAAAAAATCACGGTCTCGGTCTTAAAAGTATTAAGAGAACCGTTGATAAGCACAAGGGTGATATGCTTATCAAATACGAGGACTCAGTTTTCAATATTGTGGTTTCTTTGCCATACTAAAGAATAAACCCCGTCACGAGCGTGACGGGGTTAGTTTTATTATAATTTTACTTTAAACACAAGTTTGTGGGCTGTGTCGGAGTTTTCACTTTTTCTGCAGGGTGCGTGAGCATCCTCGGGGAAGAAAACTGCGAAATAGCCTTTTCTCAATTCAAAGAACTGACCATTGGGTGCATCCATAAATGCGATGTCACAGCCTTCCTCGAAATCCTCGGTTACATTACATTCCTTTGTGTTTGCCCAACCGAAAATTTCTTCACCCTCAACCATAACCTGAACATCGGCATATTCTCTGTGTGCCTCATATTTTAAGGGGTTGGAGGGGTCGATGGTATATGATGCAACATTGCACCAAAGGTTGTCCCCATCAATATCAATTCTGCCTTCCTTAAAGGGGTTGGCAATGAATTTTTTATATTCGCTTTCGACCTTTTCAAAACCGGGAAGTCGGTCGAAATACAAGCTCATATTTTCAACTTTGTCGTAAATCATCAGTCATTTTCTCCCAACATACGTTTTCTTGCGAGTTTTTCTTCTGTAGGAAGTGTAGCATTGTAAAGAATTGTCCATACAATTACACATACAAATAAAACTGCCACAAACCACATTGTTGAAGGCATTTCAACACCTGTGATTTCACCGAGGAGCATCATCCAGTCGGAGCCAACGAGATTTGAAAGGGTTATATCACCATCAACAAAGGGTCGTGCCACGTCACCGAATGTTTTAAACATCATTACATTAAGACCGCAACCGATTATACTAAGGTAAATCGGTACGCGGTTGTTCTTGCAAGCAAAAGCGGTAACCGCAGTAGCAATAGCGCAGATGACTATAAGTCCGAGAATAACTATAAAGCCGATAGCTGCAGGAATTACAGGTTGGAGTGCCTCAAGTGCAGTTGAGGATGCTTCTTCCGAACCAAAGTTTTTGATAATTGATGCTATTGAGTTTTCCGTGGGAGAAATTAAATCCAGAATAGAAATTTTTTCGCCGATGGCAGAAGGTACTGAACCCTCATATTCGTTAAGGATTTCTGTAGCTTTGTCGTTTTTAAGGAATGAGCCTATAAGAACCAATGCCGCAGGAACGAGTGATTCCATACTTACTGCAACAATGGGTGTGCAAATAAGAACAGCGATTACTGCAAGTGCAAGAATTGCAGCAACAGATTTATAAACATATTTCATAATTAATCTTCCTTTATATTACTTTTTCCAGGAGGAGTTAAGTTGAACTGTACGGTTGAAAATGGGGTTTTCAGGAGTTGAATCCTTGTCTACGCAGAAATAACCATTTCTCATAAACTGGAAGGAGTCAAGAACCTTTGCGTCCTTAATGCTCTCTTCAATAAGGCAATCTTTGAGGACGATTAATGACTCGGGGTTGATTGCATCAACGAACTCATCATCGGGAACACCTGCAGGGTCTTCAACGTTGAAAAGTCTGTCGTAAAGTCTTACTTCGGCTTTAAATGCCTTGGGGCCTGCCCAGTGAATTGTGCCCTTAACCTTTCTGCCGTCGGGAGCGTTACCGCCCTTTGTTTCGGGGTCGTAGGTACAATGAAGAACAGTTACGTTGCCGTCTTCATCAGTTTCGTAAGAATTACAGGTGATGAAATATGCACCTTTAAGACGAACCTCGTTACCGGGGAAAAGTCTGAAGTACTTTTTAACGGGCTCTGCCATAAAGTCGTTTCTTTCAACAAAAATTTCTTTACCGAATGTGATTGTCTTTGTGCCAAGCTCAGGTTTGTCGGGATGAACCTCAACTGTAATTTCCTCTGTCTGACCTTCGGGATAGTTATCAATAACAACCTTAATGGGGTCAAGAACTGCCATAGCACGAGGAGCGTTTGCGTTAAGCTCATCTCTTACACAAGCCTCGAGAAGACCGTAGTCAACAACACTGTATGCCTTTGAAACGCCAACCTTTTCAATGAATGTACGAAGAGCCTTTGCAGGGTAGCCACGTCTTCTCATACCGCAGATGGTTGCCATACGGGGGTCATCCCAACCGCTTACGAGGTTATCTGTAACAAGGCGGATATTTCTTCTCTTGCTTGTGATACAGTAGTTAAGGTTAAGTCTTGCGAACTCAATCTGTCTGGGGGGTTCCTCAAAACCAATCTGCTCAATGAACCAGTTGTAAAGGGGTCTGTGGTTTTCAAACTCAAGCGAGCAGAGTGAGTATGTTACACCCTCACGAGCATCGGAAAGGGGATGAGCAAAGTCGTAAATGGGATAAACACACCACTTGTCACCTGTCTGGTGGTGGCTTGTGTGCATAATTCTGTAAATGGCGGGGTCACGCATATTCATATTGGGTGAAGCCATATCGATTTTTGCACGTAAAACCTTTGCACCGTCGGGGAATTCGCCGTCTGTCATACGTTTGAAAAGGTCAAGGTTTTCTTCAACGCTTCTGTCGCGGTAAGGACTGTTTTTACCGGGTTCTGTAAGAGTACCGCGGTATTCACGCATTTCCTCTGCGGTAAGGTCATCAACATAAGCCTTGCCGTCTTTGATGAGCTTAATTGCACAGTCATAAAGGAAATCAAAATAGCTTGAAGCGTAAAGACATTTGTCCCATTTAAAGCCGAGCCACTCAATATCTTCCTTAATGGATTCTACATACTCGATATCTTCTTTTGCGGGGTTTGTATCGTCAAGACGAAGGTTACAAACACCACCATATTTCATAGCGGTAGTAAAGTCAATGCAGATAGCCTTTGCGTGACCGATGTGAAGATAACCGTTGGGTTCGGGAGGGAAACGGGTCTGAACCTTTGTGTTAACACCCTCGCGTAATTCTTCATCGATAATATCGTGAATAAAGTTGGATATGTTTTCTGTTTTAATTTCTTCCATAGTAAACTCCTTAGAGAGATTTTACAATCTCGTTAATTCTTGAAGTAATTTTATCTTTACCCAAAAGCTTCATAATTGAGCAAAGGTCGGGTGTATTTTTTCTGCCTGTAACCGCAAGGCGGATAACGGTTGAAACATCACCTACGTGACCCTTGAAAGCTTCCGGATTTTTCTTGAATTCTTTTACGTTGGGTGTGAAACCAAGGGGTTCGCACATATCCTTGATTTTTGCGAACCATACGTCTTTGTCGTCTGCTTCGTCATAAATTTCAAGGTATTTTTCAAGGATTGCTTTTGCATCTTCTTTGCTGATATTTTCGGGGAGGTCAAAATCGGGTGTGAAGAATGCATCAAACATATATGCGAAATATTCCTTAACCTCGCTCCATTTTGCAATGTCCTTACGGGGTTTGGGGCTTTCGCGGTCGATGTTTACCATATTGCGTGAGAATTCGGAGTCTTTTGTAAACTCTTTGTAGAATTCTTCATCATATTTCTGAGCCCATTGAGCAATGTAGTTGTAAACAGTATCTGCATCCATAACGGAAACTACGTTTTTGCTTACGTCGTTAAGCTTAACAAGGTCGAAGAGGCAACCACTGGGGCTCATCTTTTTAAGGTTAAAGGGGAATGCGAAAGCATCCTCTTTCGGATTCGCTCTGCGCCAATCCTCAAAGTTTGAGTTGAGAAGTGTGAGAAGATACTCAATAAGACTTTCTTTGGGGAAACCCTGTTCAACGAAGTAGCTTACTGCAGCTTCGGGGTCTTTACGTTTGGAAAGCTTACGCTTTGTGCCGTCTTCTTCATCAATTTTCATAACCTGGGGAGTGTGTGCATATTTAGGAACTTTAAAACCACAGGCTTTGAAAAGAGCGATGTGCTTGGGAACGGATGAAATCCATTCCTCACCACGGATAATATGTGTTGTTCTCATAAAATGGTCGTCACAAGCGTGTGCGAAGTGGTATGTGGGAATACCATCGGATTTTAAGAGAACCTCGTCAATAATGTTTTCGGGCATTTCAATTTTGCCACGGATAATATCGTCAAAGAAAATGCGCTTATCTTCCTGTCCGTCGGAACGGAAACGGAGAACGTAGGGCTTGCCCGCCTTGATGTTTTCTTCTATTTCTTCAAAGGAAAGGTCACGGCATTTTGCCCATTTGCCGAAATATCCCCAAATAAGAGCGTCGCCCTTTTCCTGTTCCTCACGGATGGCGGAAAGCTCCTCTGCAGTGCAGAAACAGGGGTAAGCAAGTCCCTTCTGAACTAATTCTTTTGCAACGGTCTGATAAATCTCGGCACGTTGGCTCTGGGTGTAGGGACCATAAGCACCCTTTTCCTCGTTGAAGCCTGTAACACCTTCATCAAAATCAATACCGAAGGAGTCGAAACCGTTGATGATAGCAGAAACACCGTCGTCGATTTCACGCTTTTTGTCAGTATCCTCGATACGAAGATATGAGACACCTTTTGTTGCCTTTGCAGTAAGCACGTCAACAAGAGCACCGAAAAGACCGCCGATATGAAGATAACCTGTGGGGCTCGGTGCGAAACGTGTAACTCTTGCACCCTCGGGAAGGACTCTTTCGGGATATTTTTCTTCAAGCTGGGCTACTGTGCCTGTGATATCAGGAAACAGTAACTCTGCAAGTTTATTGCAATCGTAATTCATATTATAAAACTCCATCTGTAAACAATTTATAATAATCGATATTTTGACATCTTATTATCGCAGAAAAATCAAAAACTATCAATAGTTTTTATATAAATTTTTTGTATTAATATACTTTATATATAAAAACTTGACTTAAATTCAAAATTAATGTAGAATAAGTTGTTCGGTAAAATGGGCAGTTGCGGATGTTTAAGTTGCGATTTAAACATACGAGGAAAGTCCGGGCATCATACGGCAGGGTAACGGCTAACGGCCGCCGAGGGTAACCTTAGGGAAAGTGCAACAGAGATATACCGCCGATTTTTTCGGTAAGGGTGGAAAGGCGAGGTAAGAGCTCACCGGCGTGGTGGAGACATCACGGCCATGTAAACCCTACCCGATGCAACACCGACAGGGGAGTCAGCCGGACAGCGATTTTTCGCAACCCCGAAGGGTGGCTAGAACCTTGTGGCAACGCAAGGTGTAGATAGATGATTGCCTTAAACGACAGAACCCGGCTTACAGTTTTACCGAATGCTATAAAACAAAAACCCTTGAGAAGTTACTTCTCAAGGGCTGTTTTTTATTCGAAAAGTATATCCGAAAGCTTTGCAAAATCTTCCATAGTCAGTTTTTCTGCACGTACTGTTTTTTCAAGAGCGGCCTCTGCCAGAGCGTTAGCAATGATATCTTTTTTAATACCCGTGCCTGAGCTTAAAGAATTTTCCGCTGTCTTTCTTCTTTGTGAAAAAGCAGCTTTTACAGTCTTAAAGAAATTTCCCTCATTCTTAACGTTTACAGGGGGATTTTTACGCACAGTAAGGCGTATAACCTCGCTGTTTACCTTGGGCGGAGGTAAGAATGAATCGCGGGGAACAAAGAAAAGCTTTTCGCTTTTGGCATAGTAGTTTACTGCAACCGTAACTGCACCGCCATCCCGACTGCCAACCTCGGCACAAAGACGGTCTGCCGCCTCTTTTTGAACCATAACGGTAATTGATTTAAGGGGTAAACGGCTCTCTAAAAGGAGCATTATAATGGGTGAAGTAATGTAGTAGGGAAGGTTTGCGCAAACTACAATATCCATTCCTGCGCATTTTTCTTCAATAATGCCCTTCAGGTCGGCTTTCATAACGTCCTGATTTATAATTTCAACGTTATTGAATTCATTGAGAGTTTCTTTTAATACGGGTAAAAGACGTTCGTCAACCTCAAAACTTAAAACTTTACCTGCCCTTTTTGCAAGTTCTGCCGTAAGAACACCCACACCGGGGCCGATTTCTATGGCACAGGTGTTTTCATCGAGACCTGCTGCCTCAGCCATAGCAGGGCATACCTCAGGGTCTACAAGGAAATTCTGACCCAGACCTTTATTGAATGTGACACCGTGACGTGCCATAACGGATTTTATAACATTAATATCGGAAAGATTTTTCATTATTGCCTCCGAAAGGTATTGAAAATAAGTCCCAAGTGGGATATATTAATTATATATTTTTAAAAAAATATGTCAACTCTGAAAGGAGAATGAAAGTGAAAACCATAAGAGATGCATTTTTCATAAGACAGGATGCAGATTTCGGCGATGTTCGTCCTGTTTTTAATAAAGTGGTATGGTTGGATAAACCCATACTCAAAGCAACACTCTGTTGTTCCGCTTTAGGTTATTACGAAGCATATTTGAATAATACAAGAGTAGGTAAATTTATTCTTGCACCCGGTTGGACAAGCTATGGTAAACGAATTCAGTATCAGGAATATGACGTTACCTCTTTAATGGAGGAGTGCAACACTCTTGACATTGCTTTAGGCAACGGCAGAAGATACCACGGTAATCCCCATGAGCATTATGAGAGTATCACTGATAGAGAGGATGCACTTATTGCCGCACTTCATATTGAATATGAGGACGGTACAGAGGAATTTATTCCTACGGATTCAAGTTGGGAATGTTCAAAAAGCAATATACTTTATTCACACGTTTATAATGGTGAAACTGTTGATTTTAACGTAAACACCGACGAAAAATTCCCCGTAAAAGAGCTCAGGGATATTGATACTAAAATACTTGTTCCCCAAGAGGGTGAAGAAGTCCGCGAGATGGCACGTCTTAGCGTAGTTGACGTTATAACAACTCCCAAGGGTGAGCTTGTGCTTGATTTCGGTCAGAATTTAACAGGTTACGTTGAGTGGAAGGTTCCCGCAGAAAAAGGCAAGGAATTTAAGCTTTATCACGCAGAAGTTCTTGATAAAGACGGTAATTTTTACATAGAAAATATGCGTGGTGCCAAGGTGGAAATTAAGGTTATTTCCGACGGTAACGAGCATACCTATAAACCCCATTTTACATATCAGGGCTTCCGTTACGTAAAACTCGAAGGCTTTGATAAAAAGAATATCAATCCTGATGATTTTACCGCAGTTGTTGTATTTTCAAATATGAAGCGCACAGGTTATTTTGCTTGCGGACACGAACTTGTACAGCAGCTTTATGAGAATATCGTATGGGGTCAGAGAGGCAACTTCCTCGATATACCTACCGACTGTAACCAGCGTGACGAGCGTTTGGGGTGGACGGGCGATGCTCAGGTTTTTGCACGTACCGCATCAATAAACTACAGAACAAAAAAATTCTTTAAAAAATGGATGCACGATGTTGCCGCAGACCAGAGAGCCAATGGTGCCGTAACAGACGTTGTTCCCGATTTACATGATTGGCAGTCCGATGGTTCAGCCGCCTGGGCAGATGCAGCGGTAATTGTGCCATATTGGGTTTACAGAACATATGGTGACACTGAAATTATCAAAGACCAGTTTGATTCAATGAAAAAATGGATTCTTTATATGGAATCCAAGGGTAGTGAAAGAGGTCTTTTTGACCTTCACGACCATCACTTCGGCGACTGGCTTTCACTTGATGCAGGTGATGAGGCAACGGGTGGATTTACCGACAACGACCTTGTCGGTTCCGCATACCTTGTATATTCAAACCGTTTATTTATTGAAATGGGTAAGGCTATCGGTGAGGATATGAGTTATTTCGAGGAGCTTTACGATTTATCCGTTAAGGCTTACCGAAAGAAATATATCAACACCGGTAAACCCGAGCACGAAACTCAGACCGCAAACGTACTTGCTATTTATTTTGATCTTACGGATGATATTCAGCGTGAAGGTGCAAAGCTTGTTAAGGATATTGAAGACTGCGGACATCTTAAAACAGGTTTTGTAGGAACACCTTATCTCTTACACGCTCTTACAAAAATCGGCAGAAGTGATATTGCGTATAAATTGCTTCTTAAAGAAACCTTCCCCTCATGGCTTTTCCCCGTAACAAAGGGCGCTACTACAATGTGGGAGCGTTGGGACGGTATGAAGGTTGACGGTACTTTTGCAACACCCGATATGAACTCATTTAACCACTATGCATACGGCTCAGTTGGTGATTGGCTTTATTCGACTGTTGCAGGTATCGACAGTGATATTAAGGAACCTGCTTACAAGCACATTATTTTCAGACCCTTACCCATTAAAGAATTGGGCTATGCAAAGGCTCGTATTATTACGGAAAATGGCGAAATCATTTCGTCATGGGAATATACGGGTAACGGTAACGAGTGCAAATTCTCATTTACAATCCCCACAGGCTCACACGCAACCCTCTACCTCGACAACGAGGAATACGAATTCGAAAGCGGTACTTATAATACTGTTTTTGAGTATGAAGGATAAGAAAAAATGATGATTATTCATCCTAACTCCTGACTAAAAAACCTCCTGCAACTTGCAGGAGGTTTTTAATCATTTCACATTAAACATTGAAACGGCTATTTCAAAGTCTTTATCGTATTTATTGGCATTGGAGGGGCGTTCGTACTTTAATTTGATACTTCCGCCGTTGCCGTCATCGATACAGTAAACGGTTGTTGTGGTGCCGTTTGTATCTGAGTGATAAGCCGCATAAAGGTTTTCAACGTTAAGTTTCGGTTGTTCGGTATCTCTTTCGTGAAGTTTCACAGTGTTACTGCAAAGAGCCGAATAACTTAAGTTTCTGTAAGGGGTAACAGTGATTATGACGTTTTTGTTGTCCTTTGCCGTAAGGGTTGTAACACCCTCGGCTTCTATACAGTCAAACACCCGTTTGTTAACAAAAATTGAGTAATTCTTGTCAGTATCCACTTCCGGATTTGTGGGCTTAGGAATAAAAACAGACGATGTTTCGTCAGTGGAGGCGAGTGTAGCTTCGGATGTTTCTTCTGTAGTTTTCACAATTTCCGAAATAATTTCGGTTTCGGATGTTTCTACGGGCTCTCCGTTTTTGCCCATGCCTAAAAGTTGTTTGCCAAAGGGGGTTAACAGCACCACACAAATTGTTGACGCTACAATAAGGCATGTAAGAACTATAATCGGTATTATCCTCTTTTTGTTAGAGAATTTAGGGCTTTTTGCCATAATCAATTAACTCCTGTAGATAATTCGAGCCGCACCAAGTATGGTACGGCTCTGTTTTTTGTGATTAAGCTTTGTCTTTTGAGCCGAAAAGTTCGATTTTTTCGCGAACTGTTTCTTTAATAGCTTCGCAACCGGGAGCAAGGAGCTTTCTGGGGTCGAAGCCTTTGCCTTCAAGGTCTTTGCCTGCTTCGATGTACTTTCTTGTTGCTTCCTGGAATGCAAGCTGACACTCTGTGTTAACGTTGATTTTGGAAACACCAAGGTCGATAGCCTTTTTAATCATATCAGCAGGGATACCTGTACCGCCGTGAAGAACGAGGGGCATTGTGCCTGTTTTTTCCTGGATAGCTGCAAGTGTGTCGAAAGAAAGACCTGCCCAGTTTTCGGGATATTTACCGTGGATGTTACCGATACCTGCTGCGAGCATTGTAACGCCGAGGTCGGCAATCATTTTGCATTCGTCGGGGTCTGCACATTCGCCTGCACCAACAACGCCGTCTTCCTCGCCGCCGATTGAGCCAAACTCAGCCTCGATTGAAAGACCTTTTTCTTCGCAGATAGCAACGAGTTCTTTTGTTTTAGCGATGTTTTCGTCGATTGCGTAGTGTGAACCGTCGAACATGATTGATGAGAAACCTGCTTCGATACAAGCCTTTGCGCCCTCGTATGAACCGTGGTCAAGGTGAAGAGCAACGGGAACTGTAATCTTAAGGTCTTCAATCATTGCTTTAACCATATCAGCAACTGTTTTGAAACCGCACATATATTTACCTGCGCCTTCTGAAACACCGAGAATAACAGGTGAATTCATTTCCTGAGCGGTGAGAAGAATGGATTTTGTCCATTCAAGGTTG
>JAZQZU010000097.1:0-10287 GCA_045634165.1 Acutalibacteraceae bacterium | reverse complement strand
CCGAAGATATCAGACTCCCATATTTTATGGGGGTCTTCTTCAAACCCATCGAGCAGATATTTAAGAAGTTCTTCGGACTGACTTTCTGTTCCCACAACGGGTGCAACCTCGGTTTCAATACAGGTTTTGAGCATATGTATTGATGGCGCAGATGCAGAAAGACGCACGCCATATCTGCCACCCTGTTTTACAATTTCGGGCTCTTTAAGGGTCAGTTCGTCGATATCGGGCATAACTATGCCGTAACCCGTTGCTTCTACTTCATCAAGGGCGTTTTTTATACGGTCATATTTTTTCTTTATATCGCAAAGATTCAGGAGATTTTCCATAAGGGTTTCTTCTGAGGATATACCAAGTCCTGTTTTTTCCTCGATGATTTTATAAATCAATTCACCTGAAAGAACACCTTTTATCTGTGCAGCACCTTTACCTAAATCAAGGCTTGATATTTCCGAGGAAATGATATTTTCGTTATCCTGAAGACCTTTTAAAATATAAGCCATATCTCCCACACAGGATATATTTATAGCTGACTCCTTGACACTACGCAAAACCGATGACCTGAGCCAATGCTCGCGGTCAAGTGACATAACCCAATTAGGTAAACTGATACCGATTTCTCTTACGGGAAAACGGTAAAGTATTGCAGTCAAAACCTCTTTGATAAGACTTTCATCCATATCAAGGCAGTTTACGGGCATAACAGGAACAGAATATTTTTCTGTAAGCCTTGTTGCAAGATTAAGTGCTTCGGGACTTTTAGGATTAGTAGAATTAAGGAGCATTACAAAGGGTTTATTAATTGCTTTTAATTCATCAACTACTCTTTCCTCTGCTTCCTCATATTCCTCACGGGGAATATCACTTATAGTACCATCTGTAGTCACAAGCAAACCGATTGTAGAATGCTCGGTAATAACCTTCTGAGTGCCGATTTCTGCCGCCATATTAAAAGGTATCTCGTGGTCATACCACGGAGTTTTCACCATTCTTGGCTTTTCTTCCTCCACGTAACCCAAGGAACTAGGTACAATATAACCCACACAGTCAATTAACCTGACGTTTAATGAAGCATTATCGGGCAAATCAATTTTCACCGCTTCTTCGGGTATGAATTTGGGCTCCGTTGTCATAATGGTTCTGCCTGCAGCAGATTGGGGTAACTCATCCTGCGCTCTGCCCCGTTTATATTCACTGTCGATATTCGGTATAACCAATGTATCCATAAATCTTTTTATAAATGAAGATTTGCCCGTTCTTACGGGTCCTACCACACCAATGTAGATATCCCCTCCCGTTCTTGTTTGAATATCCTTATAAATGCTTGTTTCTGTCATAAATCTACCTCCTGACTTCAACAATAATTATGTAAGTAAGACGAGGTTTATGACGACAAAGCGAATAATTGACATAAAAAATATATTATGATATTATATATAGATATATAAATTAATTAAGGAGTGCAATTTTGTGATTTTATCGGCAACACCCGTATACGAATTATCTGATGTTTTTAAAACGTTTATTGACACTTTCCGTATAGAAAGTTTTCTCCCTTACCTTTTAGCTCTTCTTACCGCAGTTATATGCGGTGCGGCAATCGGTATTGAAAGAACTTTACGTCAGAAAGAAGCAGGTATTAGAACCCACATCATCGTGGCACTCGGCTCTGCTCTTATTATGATTGTCAGTAAATATGGTTTCTTTGACCTTATGAGCTTTTCCGATAGTGTTAAGCTTGATGGTGCCCGTCTTGCGGCACAGGTTGTTACCGGCATAAGCTTTTTGGGTGCAGGTATTATTGTTTATAAAGGTACCGTTAAAGGTCTTACAACCGCTGCAGGTGTATGGACTACCGCAGGTATCGGTCTTGCGGCAGGTGCTGGTATGTACGGCATTGCGGTTTACGCTACAGTAATTCTTCTGATAGTTCAAATTGTTATTCATCGTGTATTACCAGTTGAAAATACAAGTACAGCTTCAGTAACGATGAAACTTATTGACGATGCAGATGCGGTTGAGGTTATCTCAAACATCTTCAAGGAAAACGGATACACAATTATTTCAAACTCTGTTGAAAGACGACATGAGAAATATGCCTGTCTTTTCACTATCAGGGCAAAGAGTCATATTAATCCCGATGATATTGCTAACCTTTTCAGTGGTAATAATTATGTTATTTCCGTATCTGTATAAAAAAAGCGAGGTTTTTTACTTTGAAAAACAACACAGTATTTGAAAAAGCGCTTAAACCTTTCCCCTTGATAATTGCCGCTTTAGGCGTTATTCTTGCGTTAGTCCTTAACATTATGCGAATCAATCTCCTGGCGGTTGTAAACGTAGGATTTATGTGCATAGTAAGTGCTTGTATATTCATTGGCGTAATTTTCTGCAAAAAGCTTTATAAATGGTTTTTGGTTGGTTATGGAGCATCTGCAATTGGTATATACGTCTACTTCCTTTTATGGGGTGCAGATGCAGGTTTTGGCGCATTTTCAAGCGGCAAATCCGGTTGGACAAGCGCAGATAACCTCCTCTTTGCAGGTGAAGGTAACTTCCTCACCCGTCTCGGTGGCGGTATTATCTTACTTCTCCCCTGTATCATTGCAGTTGTAGTTTTACTTGTTGCAGTAAAAAAGTTAAATTGCAAGACCATTATCCAAAGAATTCTCACATCATTTTTAAGCATCTTCCTTGCAGGTACAACTGTTTTCTACGTGCTTACAATGAACCTTCGTGCCAAACCCAATGTTGAACGTCTCTGGGATGGTCACAATGGTTACCTTAACGGTGTCGATAATGTAAAAAAAGGAAGTCCCAACGTACTTTTCATACTTATGGACGATATGGGTTACGGCGACACATCTCTTAATGGCGCTATTTACAACACACCCAATATGGACAGAATCGGTGAAGAAGGACTTAACTTTGACAACTTCTATTCGAGCTACTCTGTTTGCTCCCCTGCAAGATTTGCTTTAATGACGGGCAGATATCCTTTCAGAGGATATGCAGATAACGTTATTTATCCCACTGTAGATACTCTGTCTCCCTTTGCACAAACACGAATTTTCAACTCAATTGAAATGGGCAACAACTGTGACGGTATGCTTGGGGATGAAATCACTATCGCTGAAGTTTTCAAAGAGGCTGGATATAACACAGGCGCTTTTGGTAAATGGCATCTTGGTGACTATGGTGAATACTTACCCACTAACCAGGGCTTTGACTATTTCTACGGAAGCCACCACGTAAATGATATGACCCCCTTCTACCACGTTGCAGAAAAAGACGGCGAATATGAAATTGTAAAGGGCACAGACGATTTACGTGACGAAAACGGCAAAAAAGACCAGAGTGAAATGACCGAATGGATTCACGAGGAAATCACCGATTGGATTACAGAGCAGGTAACTTCATCCTCTGAGCCATTCTTCGCATACTACGCAACACCATGGCCTCACGCCCCAGTTTTTGTTGGTGATGATGTTAAGGGTGAAACAGGTATGGGTACATACGCAGACTGTATAACAGAGTTCGACTACTATCTTGGTGAACTGTTCAATACACTTGAAACTCTCGGGGTTATGGATGATACAATCATCGTTTTCACAAGTGATAACGGTCCCGCACTTGAAGGCTCTGCAGGTGAACTCAGAGGTGGTAAATATACTGCTTATGAGGCAGGTCAGAAGGTTCCCTTTATGATTCGTTGGGGTAACAACAATGACCTCTGGAAAGAGGGCGAAACACGTTCCAACAGTGCAACTCTCGTTGATATGTTCCCTACTCTTGTTGAGCTTTGCGGTATTACGGGTAATAACGGACAGAAAAACTACTTGCCCACAGACCGTGAAATTGACGGCGTTTCACTTGTTCCTTTACTTAAAAACGATACTGTGATACATACAAAAGAATATCCAATTCTTCATATGAAACGTGAAAAACTCAAGGCAATTCAGTACACAGTTCCCACATCCGTGATTTTAGCACAGGATGAATACAAGGATTACGAATATCCTGTTTTAACCGAAAACAAATATATTACATTCAAATACTTCCAGAACATTCAGAATGACAACTCGGCATTTTTCGACAAATACAGAAAGAACTGGTTGCACATTCTCAGTGATGATGTCGGTGAAAACCTTAACCGTTCATCCGTTTACCCCACAGTGGCTGAGGAAATGAACGAGGAAATGAACAATATTATGAAGGATTTCAAGAACAACCGCAGAGGTATTATAGAAAAATAACTAAAATCACCCTCAACTCTAATTATGTGTTGAGGGTTTTTAAAACGAGGTGTAAAAAATGCCACCACTTTCCATAATGATTAAACCTGCATCAAGCCTTTGCAATATGCGGTGTAAATACTGCTTTTATCACGACGTTACGGAGCACCGAGACGTTAAAAGTTTTGGATTAATGTCCGAAGAAACCGCAGAAAACTTAATAAAAAAAGCCCTTGAGTTTGCTGACGGTGAAAGTGTAGCATTTGCATTTCAGGGCGGTGAACCAACCATAACCGGACTTGATTTTTACAGATTTTTCTGCAAAAAGGTCAGCGAACTGAACACTAAAAACAGTACCATTCACTATGGACTTCAGACCAATGGTTCACTTATTGACGACAGATGGGCAAATTTTTTCAAACAACACAATTTCCTTATAGGTTTGAGCCTTGACGGTGACTTTAACAACAACTCGTTCAGAATTGATGGTAAGGGAGAAAACGCCTACTACAAAATAATAAAAGCCGCCAATATATTCGAAAAGCACAACGTAGATTTTAATATACTTACGGTTTTAACAGGAAGATGTGCCGAAAATATTGATGATATTTTAAAGCACTATAAAAAACGTGGGTTTAAATATCTGCAGTTCATACCTTGTCTTCGTCCCTTTGGTGACAATAGCGAAAACGAACTGTATATGACAGTAGAACAGTACAAGCATTTTCTTATACACGGATTTAACTGTTATGTAAAAGACTACGTCAGAGATGAATATACAAGTATACGATATTTTGATAACCTTGTGCATTTATATTTAGGTAATCCTACTGAGCAATGCGGCATATGTGGACACTGTATGCATCAGTTTGTAGCCGAAGGTAACGGTAACATTTACCCTTGTGACTTTTACTGTACTGACGAATGGTTGCTTGGTAATATAAATGATGAAAAAGAAAACTTTGATACACTTGCCCATTCGGAAAAAGCAATAAACTTTTTAAAAGAGAGTCTTATTGTTCCTGATGAATGTAAAAAATGCAAATACTATCCCCTATGCCGCGCAGGAGGTTGCAAACGTTCGCGACAGGATAGAAACTACTGTGAAAGTTACAAAGGCTTTTTCGAGGCGTGTGTGCCCTTGTTCAGGGTGTTTATTAACGAAAAAAAGTGAAATATATTCTCCCGAAAAAGCAGGGCGGTTTTGTAATTCTCAATTACAAAACCGCCCATAATTATTAATATTTATCTTTGACTGTAAGTCCTTTTGAGTTATGTGAACTTACATAATTTCCACTGATTGCTTTTACTGTGTATGAATATGTAACGCCTTTTTTGGCAGTTTTATCAAGGTAGCTAACCTTCGTACCGCCTGTGACAGTCGCAATTCTTTTCCACTCGCCCGAGCCTGTTTTTCTGTAAACATAGTAGCCACCGGCACCTGTTACCTTACCCCATTTTAACGTAATACCGGACTTACCTGATGTAGCACTAAGTAATTCAGGGGTTAATAAGCGTTTAATTGATATACCGGTTGTATTGTAACCTGAAACAAGAGAATCGTCATAAGCTTTTACGGTGTATGTGTATGTCGAACCTGCTTTAACATTTTTATCGGTATAGCTTAAAACATTAACACCTTTGATTTGCGCTATTCTCGTCCAACCGTCAGATGTCTTTTTATAAACAATATAACCGTCAGCTCCACCGACTTTACTCCAATCAATTTTGATTCCCTTGGCACAATTTTGTATTTTAGTTAATTTAGGTGTTGACATAAACTCATAAGCCAAACCTGTTTTGTCATATCCGCCGTATGTTTTGCCACTAAATGCTCTGACAGTATAAGTATACGTTTTACCATTCTTGACATTTTTATCTGTATATGACAAACCTTTAACATCACCTATACGAGTCCAGGAAGTTTCACCGGGAGCTTTTCGATAAACCCTGTAACTTTCGGCATACTTAACCGCATTCCATTTAATATTAAGACCATTGCTTACATTTTTTGCGGTGGTAAGTTTAGGAGTCGCAAGATAAACACCTATTGATTTAAATTTGAAACCATTCTGAGCAGCATAAGTATGAGCTTTACTACCCTTCAAAGCATTTATTGTAAGGTCTACACTTTTCAAACCTGATGCATACCCAAATGACCTTTCACCGATTTGGGTTGTACCACCTTTTATGGTTACAGTTTTTAGGTTTTTGCACTGGTTAAAGGCACCTTCTCCAACACTTTTAACACCTGCGGGAATTGTAGCGGAAGTAAGTGCATCAAACTCACTGAAGGAATACATTCCTATGTATTTAAGACTTTCCGGAAAAACAATCTTTTTAACTTTTTTATCATTACTGAAAGTTAAACTTGTTGTTCCAGAAACAGTAAGACCTCTAAAAACATAACCTGCAATACATGTGGTACCATCTTTAATCGTAATAGTTGAACCAAATCCCGACACTTTTGTGTCTATTACATTTGTTCCGCAGTAAAGGATGCCACTTGTATACTTTGCATTCTTTAAATAGTATGTATCCGCGAATGCATTACTTCTTATATCGGTTATAGTCGAAGGCAAAGAAAGTTTAGCAAGATTTGTGCAACCATAAAATGCAAAATGACCTATGGATTTTACGCCTGATGGTAAAGCAACACTTTTAAGAGCGGTACATCCACTAAACATTCTTTCGCCTATTGTTGTACAACCCTTTTGAACTGTCAAGCCGCTGAGCTTTGTACAATCCATAAAAGCATTACTACCAACACTTGAAATACTTTTTCCTATAACTACGGTTTTTAGTTTTTGGCTTCTTTCGAATGCACTTTGCCCTATATTTTTAACTGTTGATGAGATAGTAACACCTGTTAAATCAGACTCATAAAAAGCTTTATCACTGATTTCAACAACACCTTCGGGCACCTTGTAGGAATAAGGCATTTTGCCGTAATGGTCATAAATAGTTTTACCGTCTTTGCTAAACAACACTTTGTCAACAATTTTAAAATACTTATTATCTGAATCAACAGTAACATTTATATCGCCACAATCGCTGAAGGCACCAATACCAATTGTTTTAACGCTCGCAGGAATATTAACGTTTTTTAATCCGTTAAAACTGAAAGCATATTCACCAATCGAGAGCAACTTACCCGGAAGTTGAACGTCAGTCATACCCCAGGTTTCATAAAAAGCATAGTCACCTATATACTTGAGTGACTCAGGTAATATTACAGTTTTCGGTCCTTTCACCATATCGCTATTCTGAAAAGCACTTTCTAAAGCATAGTCAGCAATAGTAATTATACCCTCCGGAATAAGAAGTGTGTTTTCCCCCTCTTTAGCAGAACCGCTGATAAGATAATCATCTACAATATATAAATTTGTATAATCATACTTGCTTTTTACTGAGGTATTTTTAAAAGCGTGTCTGCCTATGGACGTAACTTTGGAGCCTAAATCAACATTAACCAGCTTTTTACATTCGCGAAAAGCCGCAAAACCGATTTTTTTAAGACCTTTAGCACCACTCACACTTTCAAGTGCTTTGAAATTCTCAAAAGCGTAATTCTCAATGGTGGTAATACTATCGGGAATATATATTGATTTAACTGTGGAAGAACCCTTGGACCCTGACCTTATGGTTGTTACAGGAAGGCCATTATAAGTACTAGGAAACTTAACATCACCCGACAAATTACCTATGCGTACACCATATTCTTTTTTGTTTGGTTGGAGATAATAAACAAAGGATTTTGTATTTTGTGTTGCTGCAGATGCAGTTATCATTGTGCTGAACACCATACCCAATGCCAACATAACACACAAAACCAGACTAATAAACTTCTTCATAAATTTCCTCCATTCTTATTGCAAGTAATATGCGTTTCCTTTATTTCAATATAACTCTTTTACCATTAATAGTCAAGCCATATTTTTTACTCTTGGATTTATCGAATTTTCTTCCTTAATTCTTATTAAATGGAAAAAACCGTCCGACTTTAAAGTCAGACGGTTTTGATTACATATCATTTTTAATTAAATCTTCAAAGGTTTCGCCTTTAACCGCTATATAATCTTCATTACCGTTTATCATAATTACAGGTAATTTAGGAATTCGGTTATAGTTTGATGCCATAGAGTAGTTATACGCACCTGTGGTAAGTACCGCTATAATATCCCCTCTCGTCACGGATTCGGGGAGTTTTATTTTAGGTTGAATTATATCGCCACTTTCGCAAAAACGTCCTACAAGGTCGCAGGGAAAGTCGCAGGGCTCATCAGCCTTATCTGCGGCAACAACTGTGTACTCAGACTCATAAAGAGCATATCTGGGGTTATCGCCCATACCGCCGTCAATGGCGACATAATTCTTATAACCCTCTATACGTTTAACATTACCGACTTTATAAAGTGTGATACCTGCATCTGCAACAATGCTCCTACCGGGCTCCATACTGATGGAAGGTTCATTAAGCTGAAGTTCTGCACAGAGTTTTTTTACATACTCTGCAACCTGTCTTATATTATCTTCAATATCAATTTCCGGATCGTTTTCGGTGTATCTTACGCCGTAGCCACCACCTAAATCGAGTTCACGTGCTTCATAGCCTGTTTCAGCTTTAACCTCTGCTATAAACTCAAGCATAATCTTAGCAGAACGAAGGAAAACATCGGAATCGAAAAGTTGAGAGCCAACGTGACAATGGAAACCGGCAAGGTCGATATTTTCCATACCGAGAGCAGTTTTTGTAATCTCCATAGCTGCGCCTGTTTCAATGGGGAAACCGAACTTGGAGTCAACTTTACCTGTGTTTACCGCCTCATAGGTATGAGTATCAATACCCGGAGTTACGCGAAAAATGATTTTCTGTTTAAAACTGCGCTCACCTGCAAAGTTATTGATTGCAGTAAGTTCTTCAAGGTTATCAACCGCAAAGCAACCTACACCATTATCCATAGCAAAGTTTATGTCAAAATCGTTTTTACTGTTTGAGTGAAAACAAACATTTGACATAGCAAAGCCTGCACTTTTAGCAGTATATATCTCACCCGGGGAAACTACGTCAACGCACATACCCTCGGACTGCATTATATTATAAATCTTTTTGAAGCAACAAGCTTTACTAGCATAAAAAGCACGGGCATTTTCACCGAAATACCTTTTCATTGCAACAGTGTATTTACGGCAATTGTTGCGAATAGTCTGTTCATCCATTATGTAAACAGGTGTGCCGTATTTTTCTGCAAGTTCAACAGTATTTCTGCCACCAAAATATAATATACTATTTTTTATCTGGAGGTTACTGCAAATCATACGTTAAGACCCTGTTCTCTCATAAGTTCGAGCATTTTTGCCTCGTTTTCGGGTTCCATAGTTGTAAGAGGAAGTCTTACGTAATTTTCACCGAAGCCCATAGCAGCTACTGCAGCTTTTGCAGGGATGGGGTTAACCTCGCAGAAAAGAGAGTTTATAAGAGGAAGAAGTTCGAGTTGTAAATCACGGCTACCCTCTAAATCACCTGCAAAGAACTTGTCGCAGATTTCAACAGTCTTTTTGGGAAGAATGTTGGATAAAACTGAGATAACGCCCTTACCACCTAATGAAAGAAGGGGCACAATCTGGTCGTCATTACCTGAGTAAATATCAAACTCACCCTTGGTGAGTGCTGCAATTTCAGCAATCTGAGAAATATTACCGCTAGCTTCTTTTATACCAACAATATTGGGATGTTCTGCAAGAACTGCACAGGAAGCAGGTGTTAAGTTGCAACCTGTTCTTGAAGGAACATTATAAAGAATACAGGGCTTTGTAGAAGCATCTGCAATGGCTCTGAATGACTCAATAAGACCACGCTGAGTCGCTTTGTTATAATAAGGTGTAACGAGAAGCATTGCATCGCAACCAACTTCACAAGCATATTTAGTAAGAGCAATTGCGTATGCGGTATCGTTCGAACCAGTACCTGCAATAACAGGAACTCTACCATTTACCTTTTCAACAGAAAAACGAAGAACTTCTTTGTGCTCCTCATCAGTAAGAGTTGAAC
>JAZQZU010000096.1:0-16296 GCA_045634165.1 Acutalibacteraceae bacterium | reverse complement strand
AAAAAAATCTCAAGGGTTTTTTCTTTAATCGTTGTTTAATTTTCAAGGTTCGTTCGCCCTCTCTTGAAGTTCCCCTCTCAAGAGTGCCTTAAGATAATATCACAATCATCTCGCTTTGTCAACATCTTTTTTAACTTTTTTCGCAATCTTTTCCACCCTCCCGGGTGTTGCGAAATCTTGTTCGATTTTAATGATTCGAAGATATTTCTTCGGGTCATCTCGACGCCAACGAGAATGAATTATACAACACCATTCAACAAAAGTCAAGAACTTTTTTCAACTTTTTTTAACTTTTTTTGCAGAGGTATTTTTAGATGCTTTTTCATACTCTTCTGAGTAATCATACCCATATATATACATTGCATCATAAAGTTCTTTAAGAGGCACCAGAACAAAGTCACGTTCCCCTATCAAGGGATGTGGTAAAATCAACTCTTCCGTATCCGACGTTTCATTTTCATAAAACAACAAATCCAAATCAATTATCCTTGGACCATAAGTAAACTGACGAACTCTACCCATACCTGCTTCAATACCGAGACATACACCTAAAAGTGCCTGTGGCGATTTCTCACTCTCTACTTCAATTACATTATTATAGAAGCCCGGTTGGTCCGTATACCCCCAGGGTTCTGTTTCATAAACCGAAGATTCTCTTAAAACCTTAATACCCGGAACAAGCTCAAGTGCCTCGATGGCGTTTCTTATATTTTCGTATCTGTCACCCATATTGGTGCCAATGCCAATTATCGCTTTCATTCCACCGACGACCCCATCATTTGCTCTCGGGTTATTGTTTCCTCTACCGCTACATAATCAAACTCTGCCTTTATCGGCGCTTCAGGTTTCTTTAAAAGCACGGTAACCTTTTCAAGCATGGGATATGTTTTCATTATTTCTGTACCAACCACATTGGCGGCAGTTTCTATAAGGTTATAGCTCTGAGCAGTAAACACTGCCGTTACAGTTTTGATAATTTTTGCATAGCTAACGGTATTATCAACATCATCACTATTCTTTGCTTTTTTTGCATCAAGTTCTACAGTAATATCAAGAATAAAATTCTGTCCATCAACTTTTTCCTCAGGATTTACTCCGTGATATGCAAAAAGTTTCAAACCTTTGATAATTATTTTTTCCATTATTATAATACTCCTCTTTTTATAGCTTCGCCAACTAACACTGCATCAACTGTAGCTTTGACATCGTGAACACGAAGAATTTTTGCACCTTTATATGCTGCAACAGTTGCCGCACCAACACTACCCCACAGACGTTCCTTGGGATTTTCGGCACCTGTTATCTCTCCTATTATTCTTTTACGGGAAATACCAATCAACAAAGGTGAATATTCAGAAAGTTTCTCACAGGAATTCAAAAGACTTAAATCATCCTGCCTTGTTTTACCAAAACCTATACCGCAATCGAATGCCAACTGTTGTTCATTTAAACCAAAGGATAACGCAGACGTTTTCATTTGCTTAAAGAATCCGCACACATCTTCTGCAATTCCATTTTCATACACTTTAGTATCCCGAGAGGACAGCCCACCCGTATGCATAAAAATCCATCCGCAACCGAACTCCTTAACAAGTCCTGCCATAAGAGGATTGAATGCACCGCTCTCGTCATTAATAACAGAAACTCCGACACTTAACCCATACTCCGCAACGGCAGGTCTTAAAGTATCCAAGGAAACAGGAACTGTTGACGTTTTTATTATATCAGGAAGAAACTTTTTCAGTCTTGTAATTTCCTCTTCTTCGCTCACAATTTGGTTTTTCGGCGCGGTAGAACAGGCACCGACATCAATAATGTCGGCACCCTCATCACATAAAGTATTTACTTTTTCAATTACACTACCAATATCGAAAGCTTCGCCACCATCGGAAAATGAATCAGGGGTAACATTGATTATCCCCATTACCAAAGGGCGATTCACTTCATTGATTATCTTTTTGAAAGAAAACATTATTTACCACCTGAAAGAAGTGACATTACCTCTGCGCGTGTACGTGCATCCTTACGCGCCATACCTCTTAATGCAGAAGTTTGTGTTACTGCACCAGCAGACTTAACACCGCGCATTGTCATACAAAGGTGCTCGGCCTGTATAAGCACCGCTACACTTTTAGCCTCTAACTCCTCGTAAAGGAAATCCGCAATCTGTGTAGTAAGACGCTCCTGCACCTGAGGTCTTTTGGCATATACATTAACTATACGTGCAAGTTTTGAAAGTCCTATGATTTTACCATCCGAGGGAATGTAGGCAATATGAGCCTTACCCACAAAAGGCAAAAGATGATGTTCACACATTGAGTAAAGAGGAATGTCACGGACTATAACAAGCTCATCGTTACCTTTTTCATTAAAAAGTTTAAGATGGTCGTGTGCATCTTCACTAAGTCCCGAAAAAACCTCTTCATACATATTAGCAACCCTTTTAGGGGTTTCAATAAGTCCTTCTCTGTCAGGGTCTTCACCTATGGCTTCGAGAATATCTCGGACTGCTCTTTCTATTTTTGTTTTATCCATATTACACCTCTTAATCAGAAAAACAAACAGATTGTGTTCATCGTGTCATCGGTACTGTAGTACACCTTTGCACTTCCTGTTTCGGGAACAAAACCTATTTCATTATATACATTATATATAAGACCCTCATTAAAAAGAGTATTTTTTGCCTGTTCCATAACCGCCTTGTCAGAAAAGCGAAACTCAACACAACTATATTGTCTTTGTATCGCAGTATAAACTCCGGTATATACCTTTGTTTCGAAAGCTTCACCTGAGCCGATGTCGAAATAAACATTCTCATACACAAAATAGTTATACTGTGTGCTTGTGCACAAAGGCAAATTCTGAGCAATATTTCTGTGCTTTACAAGAATATCATTGGTATTGATATTAAAATATGTATGGCGTAGCACATTACCCTCGGCTCTGGGGTCATCCCAGGTAAGGTCCACAAAATAGCCGTTACCATCCAGAACAACGTAGTTCCACATATGGTTTATATAATTAACACCATCATCTGTGGATTCGCCCGTAACAAGTCGGTTTTCGATGTTAAGACTACTCATAATATACTGAAAAGCTCTTGAATATCCTTCACAGGAGGCTCTGCCTTCTACAAGGCAACCATAAACCGTATTTGCCATAAGGCTTTCTTCAGGCTCGCCATAAGAACAATGGTTTATTATGTAATCGTGAACATATTTCTCTTTTTCGTAATTGGAAGAGTATTTTGACGCACCATCAATTATAACGGATGCTATATCCTTTACCTCCTGAAGTTTGGTTGTATATTCCTCATAGGGGATAATATATTCCGTTTCAAAATATGTTTTAAGACCCTCCGTATAAATTGAGCAATTAAGACCAATATTGAACAAATCAGGATTATCATGGGAAATTGCTTTAAAAACCTTAGTCAAATCCCCACCATTAAGCGCAGGAACCTCAATACGTTCAGGTTGGGTATATATGCTCTGCATTATAACAGCATAAAGTTTTTGTTCACTTTCACCCAGTTCAACGTAATTGTGTCTGTAATAGCCCGTACCTTCACCACTTGCAGGAATTACATAGTTATTAAAGCTTGAAGGTTTTAAAACTGCGTTATACAAAAACACAACAACCAAACCACTTACAACAATCGCAAAGGCTACCACCAACGCCACTATTGCCACAAGTGTACCTCTTTTTCCACTTTTTTTAGTTTTGCTCATCTGTCGTCAACTCACTTCTTATATTATCAGAAACAAAAACCTTAAGTTTTTCTTTCGAGTTTTTCGGAATAAGGTATCTCAACTCATCTTTTGCATTTGTAAAATCTACAATTGTTATATCGGTTGAACAGTAATCAATAATAACAGAAAATGTATTATCTGCCGAATTGAACCTGTCGGCAGTATAGTAAGTATTGAATGCCGCAACGACAATTTCCGCATTGGCTTTTGCTCTGTCATAGCCTTCAAGTGTTTCGCAAAGATACTTCATATACTTATACGTTTTATCGGGGGTAAGGTTATTCTCCCCTCTTTTCAATTCAAGGAACATATCATCCGTATCGTAAGCAATCTCCTCTGAAACCTTAACTGTTATATCGCCCATTGCTCTGAAAAAGGATTTGTAGCCTGATTCAGTAAGAAGCACAAACTTATTAATATCAGTTGAATAATATTTACTCAAAAAGCCCACAAGGGACTTAACTCCATTCTGCACTAAAAGTTCATCACAGGTAAGGCCAGTATCAGCATCAGCAATACCGCCATCAATAGGTATAACCCTGAAAGTTTTTTCTGAAAGGTCAACGGAAATCAGATTGTGGAACAGAGCTTCTTTCCCATCATCGGATGTAACACTTACAAGAAATACATATTCACCCGAATATTCATTTTCTGCCACATCCGTAGTTGTCACGACCTTGGTAGTGGTAACATCCCCACGAACAAAAATATTATTGAAATCATAATCTAAAGAACGCCACAGCAACAAAGTGGAAACGGAACCAAGAACCACAACGAAGCACAAAAACAAGCACACTAATAATATATTACGTTTCTTTGGGTCTTTGTTTTTCTGGCTTAAATCAAGACCATACTTTGCCACTAGCCTCACCTCTCAACACATATATAGTTAAGTATAATAAATATAAAAAGAAATTACAAGACAAAGAAAAAAATTAACAAAATAAAAAACGGTTTCCCATGAAACCGTTTTTCTTAAAGTTATTATTTTAACCCCATATATTCTTCAAGGGTAAGTCCGCTTGATTTTATTGTTTTTGCTTCTTTGACACCTACATAACGCCAATGCCAGGGCTCGTAGGTAACTTTGGTAATGTTCTGTTTATCTTTAGGGTAACGCATAATAAAACCATATTTATGAGCATTTTTCTGAAGCCATTTAAACTCTTTTGTGTCCTCAAACCACTCTTCAACACAGACAATATCCATTGCATAACCTAAATTGTGCTCTGAACTTCCCGGTGGCATAATTATCGTTGCCGCCTTTATCTTTGCATCGGCTGTTGAGTAGCCCTGATTTTTATAATACTGAACTTTCCGGTTGTAATTTCGTTCTTGTAGTTCATAGGAACGGTAGCCCGAACAAGGAGTAAGGTACACCCCCTCTTTCGCAGCGGCTTTATACATTTTTTCATATTGCACGGCAACCTTTTTATCAAGTTGCTCACCACTACCACAAACATAAGCAAGATTAGGTTTATAATCGGAAGGAATGCGATATCCCGAATTCACAACTGTAAGATTCCATTTATCCTCATCAATTTTGATTATTGTAGGTTTGCTGATAGTACCAGGTTTTGAATATTTCGCATTTTTACCATATATAGTCTGTCCATCGACACCCATAAACTTGAGATACACGCCATCGGAATCGTATCCACTTGTAAAAGAGCCTGAAAAAGATTTAACTGTATATCTGTATTTCTGACCTTTTTTGACAGTTTTGTCAGTATAAGTTGTACCTTTTACGTCGGCTAAACGAGTCCAACTTTCACCTTCACCACGTCTGTAAACTCTGTAATGGGTTGTTCCTTTCACCCCACCCCAAGAAAAAACTATTTTTTCGGGATATGTAACAACCTTTTGAGTAACGGGTGTAGCTATATATTTAAGCATTGCTCCATCAGCATAATATCCACTATAAAATTTTGAGTAAGTGGCTTTTACTGTATATCTGTACTGAACACCATTGGAAACAGATTTATCAACATATTCACAAGTCTTTACAGCTTTAAGCAACGTCCAATCCTTTTGTCCCTGAGTTTGTCTGTAAACCCTATACCCGTTGGCACCCTTAACAGATTTCCACGTAACCTTAATACAATCTTTCGCATTTACGTATTTTATATTATTGGGAGTTGATAATCTTAATATGGATATACCCTTTTTATCATATCCCCCGCGTCCTGCTTCATTTACAGAACGGACTGTATATTTGTAAGTTACACCACTTTTAGTATTTTTATCAGTAAAAGAACAACCCGTTGTTTTACCAATAAAAGTCCATCCTTTTTCACCAGAGGCACATCGGTAAACACGGTAGGATTTTGCATTTTTAGCACCGGACCATTTTAAAACCAAACCGCTATTGGCGTTACTGAGGCTTTTCAATTTGGGCGCTCCTGCCAAAGAAACAACTACTTTTGTTGTTGATTTAGTTGTAAAAACATCCGTAGTGTTTGTAGTACTATTAGCCTTGGCAAGAACCGGTAAAACAAAACCTACACCCACCACCGCAACAGCCAAAAACAATGATAAAATACGCTTCATCCACATCACCCTAAAATGATATAAGCATCAATTTACTCAAATCACACGTTTTCAAGAATTATTTTAAACTCAGAACCCTGACCAATTGCACTTGACACGATTATTTCACCATCAAGCAATGATACAACTCTATCAACAAGAGCAAGACCAAGACCGTTACCTTCTTGTGAATGAGAAGTATCACCCTGATAGAATTTATCAAAAATATGCTTACAGGTTTCTTCGCTCATACCGCAACCCGTATCTTTTATAGTTGCTATAACCACATTACCCTGATCACTTAAAGAAAAAGATATTTTACCACCTTTACCGGTAAATTTAAGTGCATTAGAAAAAAGATTGTTCCACACAAGCTCAAGTAAAACCGGGTCACTATTAATCTCAACCTCATCGAGATTTGCTTCTATTTCAATATCCTTTTCGTTAATCAAATCTTCAAGAGCGAGTATGCAAAATCGTATCTGCTCATCCAAAGAGAATTTTTCTTTGCAGACAATTTCTTTACTTTCGATTTTATTAAGTTTAAGAATATTGGTTACAAGGTTGGTAAGTTTATTTATCTGCTCTGAAATAAGCTTTATGTACTCGCCACGTTGCTCGTCACTTATACCGCTGGTCTGCAACAAATCCGCATACCCCTGAATTATACTCAAAGGTGTTTTAATTTCGTGGGAAACGTCCGCAACGAAATTATCCTTAAGTTTTTCAATGGATGCAAGTTCTGTAACCATCGTATTGAAATCCTCTTTAAGAATATCAATTTCATTTTTGCGTTTCTTATCTTTGTAAACGTCAAGGCGTACAGAAAAATCACCTGCGGCAACCTTCTGAGCTGCTTTACAGATATTCTGCATTTTTATAGTCTGTCCTCTGGCTCTTATAAGGTAAACCAAGGCACTTGAAATAAGGCAGCCGAAAAGCAGATAACCTACAATAATAATATACTTTATATATACTTTATACTCGTTCAACGCAATGTTATTAAAAATCGCCACAAGACCTGCGCCGTTTATAAGTATAATCAAAAAAACCGTATTGAACTCGTAGAAAAAGCTTCGCCAGAAGCTGAGTCGCTCGTCACGTTTAAAACGTTGAAGCTTCATACGTTTCATACGAGCATCACCGCCTTGTAACCAAGACCGTGAACGGTTACAATTTCAACATCATGGCTTACAGAAAGCTTACTGCGCAGTTTAGTAATACAAACGTCAACTGTTCTGGGGGCACTCTCTGTCTCGTAACCCCAAAAATCATTCATTAACTGTGTACGGGTAAAGGTGCGTTTCGGGTAAGAAAGAAGTTTAAATAATATATTAAACTCCTTTACGGAAAGGCCGATATTTTCACCATGCACATACGCAGCAGTCTCAGCAGAATCCAACACAAGATTACCCACAACAATTTTCTTTTTATTAGCGATATTTGCCCTTCTCAAAATAGCCTCTATTCTGAAAAGCATCTCTTTCATTTCAACGGGTTTTACTATGTAATCATCAATCCCCAATTTATATCCTCTTTCCTTGGACTGCAAATCCTCACGTGCAGTAAGGAAAAGAATGGGGATATCTTTATTTATAACACGCACCTGCTCTGCAAACTCGAAGCCATCCATATTCTTCATCATAATATCGGAGATTATCATATCAAAGGACATCTTTTCCATCTGTTCAAGAGCCTCAGCCGCACTATGACAACCAACAGCGGTATAGCCGTTATTATTAAGGTAAGAACGCACTACATTATTGAAATTAATGTCATCTTCTACTATTAGAATATAAACCATACCAAAACCTCCCAAAGGAACTATACCATTATTTTCCCATAACAATGTTAAGTTTTTGTTAAATTCTATTTCGACTTAGGTTTACTTATCAAGGACATAATAAAGCCGCATAATACCGCAACGGTAATTCCCCCGGCACCTGCCGTGAGAGGGCCGGTTAAAATGCCCATCCATCCTTTTTCAGCAATTGCTTCGGCTGTGCCCTTTGCTAAATTGGCACCAAAACCCAAAAGAGGAACAGTGGCACCTGAACCTGCAAATTTTTCGAGAGGTTCAAAAAGACCCAAAGCCCCCAAAACCACACCTGCAACCACATAAAGAACCAAAATTCTACCTGGAGTCAGTTTAGTTTTATCTATCAGAATCTGACCCACAACACAAATAAGTCCACCTACAATAAAAGCTTTAAGAAAAATCAAAAAAAGCACCTCTCAAACTATCGTAAAAATAGTTTGAGAGGTTTTTGTAATAATATTCAAAAATTATTCTGCAACTGTTTCGCTTACGAAATCTTCATCAAGGCAAGAGCAAGAAACGTAGTTGTCCTCATCGTAGCCCTGGGGAGCGTTTTTAGCTTTAATCTTCTGGATTACAAAGTAGATTGCTGCTGCAACTGCTGCGATTGCTGCAATAATGCCGACGATTTTTAAAACCTTTTTCATTTTAAAATCCTCCCGAATATATATTATGAATTTATTATATCATACGCCAAAAAAAAGTCAAGTAACACGATATGAAAATTTACGTTTCGGACAAATGATTACAACCGTTTTTTCAGGCAATACTTTTATTGAAAAAAATTCATAAAACCGAGGAGTGCCTGAATGTATTTTAATAAAGTTGAAATTTGCGGAATTGATACGTCTTCATTAAAAGTTCTTACAGAAAAAGAGAAATGCGCCCTTATTGACAAGGCTAAAAACGGTGACAAACAAGCTCGCGAAACTCTTGTTATGGGAAATCTCAGACTTGTATTAAGTGTAATACAAAGATTTGCTAACCGTGGTGAAAATCTTGATGACCTTTTTCAAGTAGGTTGTATAGGACTTATGAAGGCTATTGATAATTTTGACACAAGCCACGATGTACGCTTTTCAACCTATGCGGTACCTATGATTATAGGTGAAGTCAGAAGATATTTAAGAGATAATAACCCTGTACGAGTAAGTCGCTCAATGCGTGACACCGCCTACCACGCAATGCAAGCACGCGAAAGACTCAGCAACGAGCTTGACCGTGAACCTACAGTTGAAGAAATCGCAAAAGAACTTGGCAAACCCAAAAGTGAAATTGTAATTGCCCTTGAAGCGATTGTTGAACCAGTATCCTTTTATGAACCTGTTTATTCCAATGGCGGTGACACTATATATCTTATGGATCAGTTGGGCGACAACGAAAGTGACGGTGACTGGATTGATGAAATTTCAATTAAAGAGGCATTAAAAAATCTGCCTCCGAGAGAAAAGAAGATTTTATCAATGCGGTTCATGCGAGGTATGACCCAAACGGAAGTAGCCGAAGAAATCGGCATATCCCAGGCACAGGTATCAAGACTTGAAAAAAGTGCGATAAATACTATAAAGGATAAGTAATATGAATTTTTAATTCAAAATTCAATATTAAAAATGCTGAATGCAAAATTAGGGAGGGCAAAACCAATTATATAGTGCTATTATTTTTATTGCAAAAACATATAAGCCTTGCTATAATTTAATTAGAAGAATATGTAGAGTAGGTGGTAGTTATGGATATCAAAGTTTTTGATGAAATCCCCGACGAAGCAAGGTTCATCCGTGAAACGGTTTTTCTTGATGAACAGGGCTTTGAAAAAGAGTATGACGAAAATGACAATATTGCAAAGCATATTGTTATTTATGAAAACGATGAAGCCATTGCAACCTGCCGTTTTTACTGGGACGATGAGGTTAACTGTTACCACGTAGGGCGAATAGCCGTTTTAAAACCCCACCGTGGCAAGGGTCTTGGTATAAAAATCGTAACAGAAGCCGAGAAGCACATTAAAGAAATGGGCGGTAAAGAGGTCTTCATTTCAGGTCAGGTACAAGTCGTGGAATTTTACGTTAAAAAATTGGGCTACACACAATACGGTGACGTTTATCTCGAAGAAAACAAACCTCATGTAGCATTAAAGAAAACTATATAAATAAATTTCCATTAACTATCTATGAAGGAGGCGTAGTTATGAAAAACAAGGTTATTGCCATAAGCCGTGAATTCGGTAGTGCAGGTCGAACTGTAGGCAAACTTACTGCGGAGAAATTAGGCATCCCCTGCTACGATCAGGATTTAATACAAAGAATCGCTGAAGAAAGCGGCTTTTGTAAAGAAATAGTAGAAGAAAAAGGTGAATATACAAACCACGGCAACTGGTTTGCTAACTCTTGGGGTGGCAGAGATTATTACAATCATTCACTTCAGGATGATATCTGGTTCGCTCAACGCAAGGTTATTATTGAACTTGCAGAAAAAGGACCTTGTGTAATCGTGGGCAGATGTGCCGATTATATTCTCCAGGATACTGCAGACTGTATAAAGGTATTTATTCACGCAGATACTGAAACCCGAGCCGAAAGAATTGTCAAGCAATATGGTGAAAGCAAACAAGCTCCCGAAAGAAGATTGCGCGATAAAGACAAACGACGCGCCGCCTATTACCAGCTTTATACCGACAGAAAATGGGGCGACGTAAAAAACTACGACATAGCCCTTAACACCACTGTAATTGACATAGAAAAATGTGCGGATATTATCGCCGACTTATACAAATCCAGATAAACACCGAAACCGTTGGTTGATTCTCCCCTACTCAACCAACGGTTTGTAGACTTTCTTTGCCAAAAGACATAAAATAAATTTGTAAAGAGAAAGGACGTGATTCCTGTGGATCAGATTAAAATCGGGAAATTCATCGCAGAGCGAAGAAAAGAATATAATTTAACCCAGGCACAATTGGCAGAAAAACTGAATATTACCGACAGGGCTGTTTCCAAATGGGAAAGAGGAAAATCACTTCCCGATTCATCCATAATGCTTCAATTATGTTCTTTGCTCCAAATCACAGTTAACGATTTATTATCAGGGGAGGTTGTTGCAATGGAAAATCGTAACGAAGAATTAGAAAAAACATTATTGGAAATGGTAAAACAAAAGGAAAAAAGCGATAAAAGATTACTCATGCTCGAATGGGTTATAGGCGCATTATCGTTGATTGTTTTGTTAGTGCCCATAATAATCGGTTCATATTTACCCATGGAAGAATGGCAACGAATGATTCTTATTTTCTCGGGCTTTATTCCCGCAATTGTGGGCTTTGCTTGCAGCCTCAGAATAGAGCAGATTGCGGGCTATTACGAATGCAAGGAATGTAAGCACCGCTACGTTCCCACATATCTGGCATTAAATCTAGCACCCCATATAGGCAGAACAAGATATATGAAATGCCCCGAATGTGGCAAAAAATCCTGGCAGAAAAAAGTTATAAGTAAAGCTTAACATTATATGTTCCCACTCGTTAAGAGTGGGAATTTTCATTTTTCACTTGTATCAGATATTTATAAATGATACAATTATCTCACACTAAAGAGGCGGTATAAAAATGAGTGTAAAATTATTTTTTCAAGCATTTTTCAAATTCTTGTTCGGTATTATTCTTGTGGGCGTGTTGGTGTTTCTACCTGCAGGAACCATTAAATTTTTCAACGGTTGGCTTTTAATGGGAATTCTTTTTGTGCCTATGTTTTTTGCAGGTATTGTAATGATGATAAAAAATCCCGAGCTTTTAATAAAAAGGCTTAACGCAAAAGAAAAACATAAGGAACAGGAGTTGGTTGTAAAGCTCAGCGGACTGATGTTCCTTGCAGGCTTTATTGTTGCAGGTCTTGATTTTCGTTTTGGTTGGTTCCCCCTACCCTTACCCTTGGTAATAATCGGTGCCGTTTTATTTCTATTGGCTTACGTTCTTTATGCCGAGGTAATGCGAGAAAACACCTTCCTTTCCCGAACTATTGAAGTACAGGAAAACCAGACGGTTGTGGACACAGGTCTTTACGGCATCGTACGTCATCCTATGTACACCGCGACCATAATTTTATTTTTATCAATGCCCCTTGTTCTTGGTTCACTTTTCTCGTTTATAATATTCCTTACCTACCCTTTAATAATTGCAAAGCGAATTAAAAATGAGGAAGAATTATTAGAAAAAGAACTTAAAGGTTATGAGGAATACAAAGAAAAAGTTAAATACCGATTGATACCATTTATCTGGTAAAATCTGAGGTGATAGTGTGATTAAGCTTGTTGACGCTTACTCCTATAAAGAAGAAATAAAGACATTGTTTACCGAATACACCAATACGCTCATAGATGGTGACGAAAAGTTCAGAACTTATCTTGAAATACAGAATTATGACAGAGAGTTGGAAAATCTCCACGAAAAGTACGGTCGTCCATACGGCAGACTATACCTGGCTTTTTATAAAGAAGAACTTGCAGGTTGCATCGGTTTAAGAAAAATTGACGATACCACCTGTGAAATGAAAAGGCTTTATGTAAAAACCAATTTCCGCAAAAAGGGCATCGGTAAATTCCTTGTTAAAAAGATTATTGAAGATGCTAAAGAGATCGGATATTTACAAATGCGTTTAGATACCCTGCCTTTTCTTGACACCGCAACAAAGTTATATAAAAAACATGGATTTTATGAAATCCACTGTTACAACAACAGTCCTATGGACAACTCAATTTATATGCAATTGGATTTATAAAATCTAAAGAAGGATTAAAAATGATTATTCTAATTACAGGTGCATCCCACACAGGAAAGACTGCACTTGCCCAAAAATTACTCGAAAAATACAAATTCCCATACCTTTCAATTGACCATCTTAAAATGGGTTTAATCCGTAGCGGAAATACGAAATTAACACCATTAAGTGATGATTGTGAATTAACCGCATATTTATGGCCCATTGTTCGCGAAATAATTAAAACCGCCATTGAAAACAAACAGAATTTAATTATTGAGGGTTGCTATATTCCATTTGACTGGGCGAAAGATTTCGCAAAAAATTATCTCGATAACATCAGGTACTATTGCCTTATAATGAGTGAGGATTACATCGAAAAGCACTTTGACGACATAAAGCAATACGCAAACGTTATCGAAAATCGATTGGACGACACAGATTTTACAATAGCGACTGCAATTAACAATAATTCAGAGTGTTTTAGACTTGCCAAAGAGCACGAGGTAAATTACATTCTTATTGATGATAAATATGAGATAGATATATAAAACTCGTTAAAAAGCAACAGTTCAAAACTGTTGCTTTTTGTTTTATTTTAGTGATATAATTATATTAGTATATAACCTGAAAGGAGTGTCACATTATGGCAAAATCAAAATGTAAAAAAGCAAAAAAAGTTGTACTTACTGTTTTTTCTGTGATAATAATCCTTGGAATTGTTGTTGCAGGACTCAACTTTTTAACGTTAAAAAATCTCGTTAAAATAGGAAATGAATACAACAAGGTTGAAATTAAAAAACAACTTATTCCCCAAAAGGATGAAAATGGTTATTGGTATTTCACAACTGACGAGGATTTTAAGGTAATGCATCTTACAGATATTCATATCGGTGGCGGATTTCTTTCAAAAACCGTTGATAAAAAAACTATTAATGCAATTGCAACAATGGTAACAAAAGAAAAGCCCGACCTTGTGGTTGCAACGGGTGACATTGCCTTCCCTGTTCCATATATGGCAGGTACTTTCAACAACTACAGCGGTGCAAAGGCTTTTGCAAACCTTATGGAAAGCCTTGGTGTTTATTGGACTGTTACATTCGGTAACCACGATGCCGAAGCCTATTCATATTTTGACAGAGAGTCTGTTGCAGAAATTTATTCAAACGAAGAATTTAAGCGTTGCTTATTCCAGGCAGGGCCTGAAGATGTTGACGGTTACGGCAACCACGTTATTGAGGTTAAAAACTCACAGGGCATTATCACACAGGCAATGGTTATGATTGATTCTCAGGCATACGTTAACGACAGTATTATCGAAAGCATAAAAGGTACTTACGACAACATACACCCCAATCAGGTTGAATGGTACGAAAAGGAAATCAACCGAATGAACGTAGAAAACGATAAAACCATAAAATCAATTCAAGGTGACGAAAACGGTGGTCTGTACGAACAGTATGGTAAGGTAAAAACTCTTGCATTTTTCCATATACCTTTGGTAGAAATGAACGATGCTTGGACTGAATTTCGTGAAAATAACTTTAAGGACACTGATAATTTCAAATACATTGAAGGTATAATCGGAGAGGGCGGAAGACAAATTTACTGCGGTTTAGGTGAAGACGAACTTTTTGAAAAAATGCTTGAACTCGGCTCAACAAAGGCAATGTTCAACGGACACGACCATATTAACAACACCACCTTCGAGTACAAGGGCATCACTTTCAGTTACGGTTACAGCATAGACTATTTTGCATACTCCGGCATTGATAAACAAGGCTCTCAAAGAGGTTGCACACTGGTTACCTGTAAACCCGATACTACGTTCACCATCGACAAATACAATTATTATTCCGACAGATACGACCTTGACGGTTTCACCCGTGAAGAAGTAACAATGCAGTTTGAGGATGTAACATATCAGGTACTGCCCCAATAACAACACCAAATAAAAACAAGAGGTCAATCGACCTCTTGTTTTTACTTTTTAAGAATTATTCTCCGTTATATGTTTTACACATTCTTTTACTCGTTGTTTCGTTTTCAAACCCTTCAAGATACTTGTCCGCTTCTTGTCTTGATTTAAAGATTATTATATCTTTTCCCTCTTTGTACTTTTCGAGTAAAGCATACATCTTAGGTAATGTAGTTTCGGGAAAGTCTCTTATAAAAGCCTCAAATTCGGGGTCAAATTCTTTCTCAATCCAAGGCATATCATACCTACCCTTACCCACTCTTTCGATTGCGCCCTGTATACAGACCTCTGTGGGTAAATCAAACATAAATACCGCATCGCACTCTTTGAGCCTCATATCAATTGTTCTGCTGTAATTCCCATCGATTATCCACTTATCCGTGCTAAAAATCTCTTTGATTCTCTCGTCAAATTCCTCACGCGGAATGTGAGTTTTATCGGGCTTGTGCCATATAGCATCAAGGTAATAAAGGGGCAACCCCATCTTTTTTTGCAATTTTTCTGCGAAGGTTGTCTTACCGCTACCCGGACAACCTATAACAATTACTTTTGATGCCATATAATCACCTCGCCTATCATTTTAAGGTTCATAGTTTCACCTTATACATATTATCATTGATATAACAGAAATGCAACCCGAGAAGTAATTACTGCATAGTAATTCACACTTTTTTTAGTTGTCCATATAATGTACAAGGCGGTGGTTTGCACCTGCCAATTCTATAAAGGAGTAGAACAATGGACAACACGATTAAGCGTTATATGGCTGATACCATGCCCAGAAACACGGTACCTGCCTGTAAAAACCACTGTGTAACAACACCGTTACCCGTGGACCCTGTTGTTGCAATGGCTTACGTGCCCTTCCAACTCGACAAAACCTCGTATTCACCCGAGGTGGCATTATGTGAGGGCACTCTTTTCACAGTTTTGAACAAGCCTTTCTGCGGAAGGAGCATTCTGAATGAACGATAGAAAAAAACTTCTTATGCGGCTTTCCGCAACACAGTTCGCCGCTTGGGAACTTCATATGTACCTTGACACCCACCCATGCGACCGCACGGCAAACGAAATGTTCCGCAAATACACTGATGAAACAGCAATGCTCAAGGCTGAGTACGAAAAAAAATACGGTCCTCTTACTGTTTCAAGTTCATACGAAGCCGACTGGCTCAACGACCCGTGGCCGTGGGAAAACCAAAGGAGCTGTGATTGATTTATGTTCTGTTACGAAAAGAAATTACAATACCCCGTAAACATCAAAAACCCTAATCCTAAGCTTGCAAAAATCATAATTACTCAATACGGCGGTCCCGATGGTGAGCTCGGAGCCTCACTCCGCTACCTTTCCCAGCGTTTCGCCATGCCCTACCCCGAACTCAAAGGCCTTTTGACGGACGTAGGTAGGTCGGGTATGCAAGGGTCAAAAACATCAATTTCGCCCTGATTTTTGGCTTTTTTTGCCGATTC
>JAZQZU010000095.1:0-9118 GCA_045634165.1 Acutalibacteraceae bacterium | reverse complement strand
AGTTTTTGGCTTGACTTTTGATGTCGGACATAATTACGGTATCGGCGGTACAGACGAAGAGTTTATTATGAGACATAAAGCCCGCCTGAATCATATGCATTTGCACGATGCAAAAGGCAGAAAAAATCACCTTGCACTCGGCACAGGTGAAATGGATATTGAAGAATACATTAATCTTGCAAACGAGCAAAACAGCCGTGTGGTTTTAGAAACAAAAACTATTGATGGATTGAAACAGTCTGTTGAATGGTTGAAAGGATTTAATAATGCTTGATTTTATAACTAAAGAACCCATAAACAAAGGTTGGTCGGGTGACAAGTTATTTGAAAATGCAGATTTTATTACAAGTATAATTAGAAGGGGATTTTTATGGCAGAAAAAAAGATGACCTCTAAAATAGACCACGAGAACAGCGGCAAACAGTTTGACCAAAAAATGAAGCCGTATCTTGTGTATCGCTATCTTTTGGAAAACTCTGATGAAAATAATATAATCGGCGGAGTAGAAATCGCTGAGCATATTAAGGACTTGGGGATTTCCGCCGAACGTCGTTCGATTTACAAGGATATTGATGCCATAAACAAGGCTATGCTTATGCTTGATGAGGGCATGACCGCAGAAGAAGCTGAAGAGTATTATGAAAAATATCCAGACGAGGGAAGAATCGCCAAGGTGAAAGGTAAAGGCTTTTACGTTCGCCAAAGAGACTTTGAGCTTATTGACCTCAGCCTCATGGCTCAATGTATTTATTCTGCGAAATTCCTTTCTAAAACTGAAGCTGAACGGCTCGCTTACGTGCTCAGTAGCTTTGTGAGTGTTCATCAGTCGGACAAAATCTTTTATGATGCTATTCTGACTGACCGAGTAAAGACCAACAACAAGAGCGTGCTCAGTAATATTCTGACAATCAATGATGCTATGAGCAGACAAATTGATGGTGAAAAACATATTCCAGAAAAGATAAGCTTCAAATATTTGTCGTATTCGATGGATGACGTTTCAAGCTTCAGAGAACGCAGGAACGGCGGCAGATATGTTACAAGCCCTTACGCTCTCTTGATAAATGACGGCAACTATTATCTCTTGGCTTATGATGACAAAAAACAAGATATAATTACATATCGAGTTGACCGAATGAAAGATGTTCGTCTTAGTGGAGAACCAAGAGAAGGAAAAGAAGCTTTTGAACAGTTGGATATGAAGAGCTATACAAAAAGAGTATTCTCAATGTTTGGCGGCGAAAAAGTTTTGACTACTATTCAATTTGTGAACAAATTACTTGATACTGTTGTTGACCGCTTCGGAAATGATAAGAAAACAATACTTTCAAAGGTTGATGAGAAGCATTTTAAAATTACAGTTCCAGTAGAGGTCAGCGACCAATTTTTTGGATGGATTTGTGGCTTCGGCAAGCAAGCGGTTATACTTGAGCCGCAATCAGTTGTTGATAAATTCACAACGTTTGTTGACGGTATCAGAAGTAAATATTAAAATAAGCGGCGGATTTTTCCGCCGCTTTGTTTTATAATAGATTAAGGTTGTCTTTTAAAATATCAACACCTTCTTTAGATATGGCTAAATAGTACCGCTGTGTTACGTTTATGTTTCCGTGACCCATCTGATTACAAAGTAGATGAGCTGGCGTGTTAAGCTCCGCCATAATTGTTCCGTATGTATGCCGCAAATAATGATATTTGAAGTCTATGTTCAACCGTTCTTTAATCGTGCGGCTATGAAATTTCATTGAATTTACAGTTTGTATTTTGCCATTTGGCAAGCAGTTTACAAGCTCTAAAGAAGAGATAATCTGACCGTCAATATCTTCAATAAAAGACTGATTCTGAGCTCTTTGTAATGCGAGAGATACTGCATGATGTTTACGCTCCGCCGCAAGCTTTATCAGATACTGCCGCAGCCGTTCGCACAAATAAATTGTTCGTATAGCGTTTAGTGTTTTAGGCGGAACAAGCTTTATCAGACCATCTTGATACATCATCTGCTTATTGATTGTAATAGTTCCGTTTTCTAAATCAACGTTTTCCCATTTTAAGCCGTAAGCCTCGTTAATTCTGAGACCGCAATATCTGCCGAGCAAGTATGCCGTTTCCGCATTTGTGCCGCTGAAGTAATCATCTAACTTCTGGATTTCCGCCTTTGAGAAAACGATAATTTCTGTATCATCTTCCGCCTTCATTTTTGGCATAGATATTTTTGTTCCCTTGTTTACACAAAGTTTGTTGTAGGTATCAACATCAAGATAATTGCGAGAGTAAGCTTGACCGAAAATTAAATAAAACATTTTTAGAAAGCTTTCAACATATTTAAAAGAATAGCCGCTGCTGAAGTAAAGCTCTGATAAATAATCTTCAACCTCCGCCGCTGAAATATCATCAATAAACAGATGACCGAACCTCGGATGAAGATGGTTTTTCCACAACGAGTCTTGCTTCAGAATGGTCGTATAAGCTTTTCCTCTTCTGCCTTTCTCTGAATATTCGTTGTAAATCTCTTCAAACGTTCTTCTGGATATTTCACGTTTTCGTTCTCTTTCTGTTCTTGCGTTAAATATCGCAATTTCACGAGCTTTTGCCGCCTCTTTTTTTGTTCTGAGCTTATTTCCAAACTCGTCTGTGCTTTTCCTTCTGGATACTTGCTTACCATCAACAACTATTGTAAATCTGTATTCCCAATAGCCGTCGTTTCTCTGGCGTATGCCAGACTCTTGGATTTTTGACATAATAACACCTCTTTACTGTACTAAACTTGTAAATCAGATGTTTGTTATGCTTAAGTTATGTACCATTCTTGTACAAAAAATTACGCATCACGTATGCGTTATGTATCAGAAAAGTATTGACACGAATTGTTTACGAATGCTATAATTTACTTGAAGATTAGCCTAAGTGAATCTCTTTGTTGCTATCCACGATACGTTCCCTATAGAGTCGTGGAGCGAAGCGGAACGACTCACGAAATGGCTCGTGACGAGGCAAGACACGGTAAAGCATTCGAAGGTCTTCTTAAGAGATATTTTGGTTAATTAATAACTTTGAGAGTGTGGATAAACCACACTCTCTTTTGTTTTTAAAATCAACTTTGCTTTTTAGTTTTGGTATGATATAATATACTAAAATAATAGTATTGGGGAAAGATTATGAAAAAGAAAACTAAAAAAGTTCTTATTTCACTACTCAGTGTAATAGTTGCAATTGTTGTTTTGCTTACTGTGGCAGGACCTCACTTTGTGCTTATGGGTGCGCGTCAACCCGAGGTTGAGAGTGAATATGCTTATAGCGAGTATTTTTATAACGACTATGACACAATCCGCACTCACCTTAAGGAGCGTGTAAGCGAGCTTAAGGAAAAGGGCGTTGAGGTAGAAGTCAGCGAATATGCAGTTAATGAGGATGATGACCTTTATATTGACAACATTTACTTACCCAGTAAGGATAAAAAGGATAACCTTATTGTTCTTACCACAGGTGTTCACGGTATGGAAGGTTATATCGGCTCCGTTATGCTTGATGTATTCTTTGAGGAGATTTATCCTACCTTGGATACAGATACAACGGGTGTGCTTGTTGTAGCAAACGTTAACCCCTACGGTATGAAATATATGCGCCGTTATAACGAAAATAACGTTGACCTTAACCGTAACTTTATTCTTGATTGGGAGAATTTTGACCTTTCCTCCAATAAGGATTACCCCGAGGTTAAAGAGTTTCTTCAGCCCGAGGGCAAGGTTGGTAACGCTTTGTGGCACGAAGTAGGTTTTTATGGTAAGCTTGCAAAAGAGGCTCTCACGAAGGGTGCGGACAAGGTTTCGGATGCACTTCTTACAGGTCAGTACGAATATCCTCAGGGTGTTTATTATGGCGGTAATGGTGACGAAAAATCAACCACATATCTCAAAGGTGTGTTCAATAATTGTCTTGACGGTGAATATGCAAATATTGTTCATATAGATATTCACTCAGGTTACGGACCCAGATATAATATGGTAATATTTAACTCAGTTTATGAAACTATGACAGAAGCCGAAACCAAAAAGGCTTTCGGTTATGATTATGTAATTTCACACGATTCAGAGTCTTTCTACGCAACAACGGGTGATACAACCGATTACTTCTATCGTCTTGCAGAAAGCAAAAATACCGATAAAGAATTATTCTCAACCTGCTTTGAATTCGGTACAATCGGTGACAGTTTTATGGATTCCATACTTTCACTGAAATATACCGTGGATGAAAACAGAGAGCACTGGTATCCTACTAACAATAAGGTTACAAAAGAAGTTATAAGCGAAAATTACAAAGAGCTTTTTTACCCCACCGAAACTCAGTGGCGTGAAAAAACGGTGGCTGACTTTAAAACTGCCACCGAAGGTGTACTTAAAGCTAAATTAAAGTAATTGCATTTGTTTTTTGTGGTTAATCTGAGAAATTCTGCTAACACTATATAATACAATTAGTATATAGGAGTTGTTAGTATGAGATATGAATGTCCTTGCGGTTACGTGTACGACACCGCCAAAGGTGACCCCGATAACGGCATTGCGCCCAATACAAAATGGGAGGACGTACCCGAAGATTGGGTTTGTCCTGTTTGTGGTCTCGGCAAAGAGGATTTTTACGAGATTTGACATCAGCCGACGGGTTTTCCGTCGGTTTTTGTTGTAAAAATAGGTTACGTATGATATTATGAAACTGATAAAAACAAGTTAAAGGAGTATGTTTATGGATAACACTGCATTATTTAATTTATCTTATGGTGTTTACGTTGTCACTGCATGGAACGAGGGTAAGCCCACGGGTTGTACCGCAAACTCCGCTATGCAGGTAACTGCTACCCCTGCAACGGTTGCGGTTTCAATTAACCACGACAACCACACCAACAAATGCATAAAAGACACGGGTGTTTTTGCTATTAATATCCTTGGCGAAAACGTTGACCCTATGATAATTGGTTCATTCGGTTTCAGAAGCGGTCGTGATGTGAATAAGTTCGAGGGTATAGACCACCTTGTAAAGGGCTACGTTCCCGTATTACCTCAGGCAATTTCTTTTATAACCTGTAAGGTAATTAATACAATGGAAACCGAAACCCATACTGTTTTCTTAGGTGAGGTTACGGACGCGGGTCACCTTAACAAAGACGTACCTATGACGTACTCTTATTATCACAAGGTTATAAAGGGATCAGCACCAAAAAATGCTCCCACATATTCGGGTGATTAATATGAAAAACATTGTATTAATCGGTATGCCCGGTGCGGGTAAAAGTACCGTTGGGATTCTTCTTGCAAAATCAATGCTTATGAGTTTTTGCGACACGGACTTGCTTATTCAGAACGAAACAGGCGAGAGCCTTTGCGATACCATTAAAAAAAGCGGCATTGATGCTTTTATAGAGTTGGAAGATGAAATTATTTATAAAAATGATTTCAACAATAGTGTTATCGCCACGGGTGGTAGTGCGGTCTACGGCGAAAGGGCTATGAATAAGCTTAAGGAAAATGGCAAAATCGTTTACCTTAAGGTTACCCCCGAGGAATTGAACAGGCGCGTAAACAACATACATACCCGCGGTATTGCAATGAAAGAGGGGACAACCCTTGCCCAGCTTTACGAGGAAAGGGCACCCCTTTACGAGAAATATGCGGATATCACAATTGAATGTGACGGCAAAACCCCCGAAGAATGTGTTGATTTGATTATGAAATAAAGAAAGTTCCTGATTCGTGTGAATCAGGAACTTTTTAATTATAAAACAATAAATTGAAGTACACAGAAGCCCGCATAAATTGCCAATAGTGAAAATCCTTGCCATCGGGAAAGTTTTTGTTTGATAAGTGTAGGGATAGTGAGTATTGCCATAACCACAAGCATAACGGGAATATCAATGATAAATGCGGAGTTGATTCCGTTAATGTAGCCTGATGCGGGAACATCAAAGGGATTGATTGTAATAGCGGCACCGCTTACAAGGACAAGATTGAAAAGGTTTGCACCGATAATATTACCCAATGAAAGTGAACCGTGTCCCTTTATCAATGATGTAATAGCTGTTATAAGTTCGGGTAATGATGTGCCGAGAGCAACAATCGTAAGACCGATAACTGTTTCTGATACGCCCAACTCACGAGCGATGATTGTAGCGTTGTCAACAAGTAAACGTGCACCGAAAGCAATAAGTACGGCGCCAACTACCAAAAGTAAAATATCTTTTATTAATGAATCCTTTTTGCCGGATTCTTTTGTTTCCACAACATGGTCTTCGCCACTTTCAGCTTCAAGCTGTTCCTCGGTTTTGATGTTGCCGTGGATTTCTTCATGCTGAACGGTTTCAAGGTCTGCACCGGTTTTCTTCATGCGTAAGACTGTAAATGTCATATACACCACAAAGGTTACAAGAAGAACGATTCCTGTCCAACGGTTGAATGTACCGAACACGTAAGAGATTAAACAATAGAAAGCGGCGGCACCAAAGAAGAATATAACGGGAACTTTTAAACTTTTTCTTGCAGCGACACCGGGCTTAATGGCTATTGTCAATGCGGCAATTAATGAGGTGTTGCAAATGATTGAACCTATGGCATTACCATAAGCTATAGAACCTGTTCCGGCAGCAGCGGCACCGGCAGAAACCATAACTTCTGGAAGTGTTGTGCCGATAGAAACAACAGTTGCACCGATAAGGATTTCAGGAAGATGGAAACGACGGGCTATACCTGTTGCGCCATCAACGAACCAGTCACCGCCCTTGATAAGAAGAACGAAACCTAAAAGTAATAAAAGAATAGGAACGAGCATAATAAGCACCCCTTAAAAAATAAAAAGATGAGGTCGGCAGACCCCATCAAAAAATAAAGAAAAAACGGGTATTATCCCCGCGAAATTTGACAGACTCCACCATATTCAATTTTACCCAATTATAAAGCAAATAAAATAAAATGTCAACAAAAGTTATTTTTTAAACGAAGTACGTTGGTTTTTTAACAAATATATTGTTTTGGTATAAGAAATATGTTAAAACATACTATATAAAATATACGTTTTTAGGTGATTAAATGAGTTGCGATAATATTCCACAGTGGATTAAAGACAGCAAAACAGATATATCCGAGCAGAATGACGAAGTGGGTCTTATCGTTGCGGGGTATATAGGTGCCTTTGTCAAAAGGGGATTTACCCAGCAGGAAATGGGCTCTCTTATGGCAAGTGCTTTCTTATTACCCTTAGAGATGGTAGAAAAGAGAGTTGACGCGGTACTTTCTTTAACTGATGATAAAGAAAAGGGTAAAAAGCTTTGCATTTTCTGTGTGCAGAAGGGTGAACTTTTTTCAGTTGAAAATACGAACCCTTGTGAAATTATCGATATTTTAAGAGGAAAATATGGAAATGAAGCGGTAATTGAAACCTTACTCAGTTTTCCTGAAATATTATATGTATGGAAAAATTCTGCGATAAGAGAATTACCCGAAAATGAAAAAAACAGAAAATGTGCGGAATTTATTCTGGGTGAATGTGCAAGTGTTTTTTCTGAAATTCAGTAAAAATAAAAAGTGAATTAACATAACAAAAAATTAAAATTTGTCAAGTAATTTACTTGACTAATATGGCAATATTTATTATAATATACGAGATGATGTATTATTTGTGGTAATAATGCACTATCCGTATTGTATGATAATGGTTTTGTTATTTATATATTTTTGTTATTTATAGATTTTTTTATTATTTTTTATGTAAATTTTTTGATAATAGCGTTATTTTATATAGATATGCTCCGCACACGTGTGAACGTCTGCGACAAAACTTTTATTATATGCGAAAATTCCGCTTTTTGGTGTTTTCGCCCTTTATGACGGAGAGTGTTCTGACTTCCGTCATTTTTTATTTTTATGATTAACTTTTAACTTACTATTAAGAAAGGAGAATTACGGTAATGATATCTATTGTTGTTGCTGTTGTTATAGCTGTTGCAACTCTTGTTGTGGGCGGTATTGTGGGCTTTGTTGCCGGTGGTGCACACCGTAAAAAGGTTGCTGAATCAGCTATCGGTTCTGCTACTCAGGAAGCGGCTCGTATTGTAAATAATGCCATGACTGAGGCAGAACAAAAGAAAAAGGAATCAATCCTTGAAGCAAAAGACGAAATTCACAAACTCAGAAGCGAAACCGAGCGTGACCTCCGCGAAAGACGTGCCGAGGTTCAGCGTCAGGAAAGAAGAATTATCCAGAAGGAAGAAAGCCTTGATAAAAAGGTTGAGGCTCAGGAAAAGAAAGAGGAGCTCGTTGCTCAGAAGCTCAAAGATGTTGAGGCTAAAGAGCAGGAGGTTGAATCACTTAAGAAAAGCCAGTTGGAAATTCTTGAAAGAATTTCAGGTTATACAAAAGAACAGGCTAAGGAAGTTATCCTTAAGACTCTTGAGGAACAACTCGTTCATGAAAAAGCCACTAAGATATTCGACTATGAGCAGCAGCTCAAAGACGATATGGATAAGTTGGCGGGTGAAATTATTTCAGGTGCTGTTCAACGCTGTGCTGCCGACCACGCGGCAGAGGCTACTGTTTCAGTAGTTACTATTCCCAGTGACGAAATGAAAGGTCGTATCATCGGTCGTGAGGGTAGAAATATCCGTACAATCGAAACCATTACAGGTGTTGACCTTATTATTGACGATACTCCGGAAGCAATTACTGTTTCCTGCTTTGAGCCCGTTCGTCGCGAAATCGCAAGACTTACTCTTGAAAAACTCGTTTCCGACGGCAGAATTCACCCTGCACGTATTGAGGAAATGTACGAAAAATCAAAGCGCGAGGTTGAAAACACAATCCGTCAGACCGGTGAAAAGGCAATTATTGATGCAGGTGTAAACGGTCTTCACGGTGAAATTGTTAAGCTTCTTGGTAAACTTAAATACCGTACAAGTTACGGTCAGAACGTACTTAACCATTCACTTGAGGTTTCTTACCTTGCAGGTCTTATGGCTGCAGAGCTTGGTGCAGACGTTAAGCTTGCCAAGAGAGCAGGTCTTCTTCATGATATCGGTAAGGCTATCGACCATGAAAAAGAAGGAACACATATTGAACTTGGCGTAGAGGCCGCAAGAAGA
>JAZQZU010000094.1:0-13755 GCA_045634165.1 Acutalibacteraceae bacterium | reverse complement strand
AGTGTTTTTGAAAAATCCTTGTTATAGAAATGGATTTATGATATATTATTTAAAGAAAAATAATGACCGCTATGGAGATGATTACTGTGTGCGGAATAATTGATTACGTAAAGGACAAAAAAATCCTTATTCTTGGTTTCGGCAGGGAAGGTAAATCCACCTATAACTATTTAAGAAAGCATCTTCCTGAAAAAATGCTTACAGTAGGTGACAGAAACGAACCCCAAATCAAAGATGAAAACGTTAATATAATTTTTGGCGAAGATTACCTCAGTTGCCTTGGTGATTTTGATATTGTTTTCAAAAGCCCCGGTATTGCTTTCCTTGAAGATGATATGTACCCGGAAACGACCGAAATCACCTGTCAGACCGACATGTTCTTAAGGTTTGCAAAACCCACAGTTGTTGGTATTACAGGCTCAAAGGGTAAAACAACCACGTCAACTCTTATTTATGAAATGCTCAAAGCAGGAGGAGTAAACACCTGTCTTATAGGTAATATAGGTGTACCTGTTTTCGAGAAAGCAGACGAGGGCGATGACCTTGTGGCAGTCATTGAAATGTCTTCACATCAGCTTGAATTTACTACTGTTTCACCACACGTTGCGGTTATAGTAAATATTTATGAGGAGCATCTTGACCACTATAAAACAGGCTTCCAGGGTTACGTTGGGGCAAAGCTCAACATTGCTCTTCATCAGAATGAAAATGACTACCTTATTTATAATCCTGAACAGAATCTTGAAGGTATTGTGGATTGGAATAAGGTGCTTAAAGGTCAGGGTGTGCCCGTAACCTTTACAGGTGCTTCCGAGGATGCTTTTGTCAATGAATTGTGGAACTCCACCGAGCATCTTAAGGGTGAACACAACCGTCAGGATATTGCCTATGCCCTTGCCGTTGCAAGGATTTTCGGAGTTTCCGACGATGCGGTAAAACATGCTGTAGAAAACTTCGGCGGAATTGAACATCGTATGGAATATATTGGTGTTATAAACGGCGTTTCTTATTATAACGACAGTATTGCAACAATTCCTACGGCCGTTATGGGTGCTGTAAAGGCTATCGGTAACGTGGATACACATATTTTCGGTGGTCTTGACAGAGGAATTGACTACAAGGATTTCATTGATTTTCTTCAGAATAACGGTGTTAGTAATCTTATTGGTTTACCCGAAACAGGTCACACAATTATTGAAGAATTGAAAAAACGCGGATGCAATAAGAATATGATTTGTGCCGAGGATATGGCTCATGCGGTTGAAATGGCGGACAAATTTACCGGAAAAGATAAGTCCTGTTTGTTCTCTCCTGCGGCGGCAAGTTATAATTACTACAAGAACTTTGAAGAAAAGGGGAAACATTTCAAAAAACTGGTTTTAGATTTGACAAAATAAAATCAGAGTTGTATAATATTGGTTAACAAAAATATTTCTAAGGAGAAATAGTTATGAAAAAGATTTTATCAATCTTACTCGCAGTTGTAATGGTATTCTCCGTTGCAAGTGTTTCATTTGCAGGGTTCAAGGATGAGGCGGTTCTTCAGTTTGACAAGAATGGCAACTTCAAGGTTATGGTTCTTGCAGATATTCAGACAGATTATCCCGTTCCCGACGATATGATTACATTCATTTATGAATCTGTTGACTTTGCTCAACCCGATTTGATTGTTCTTTGCGGTGACAACATCAATACAGATGCACCCGAAGCATACGATGTTGTGTTCGGTGCTCTTGACAGAACAGGTGTTCCTTATACTGCAGTTCTCGGTAACCACGATGAAGAAAGTTCAGGCGGTATGACAAGAGATGAAATTATTGCAAAATATGCATCTTACAAAAACTGCCTTACTTACGATGCAGATCCTTCACTCCACGGTGCAGGTACTCATAACCTTCCCGTTCTTTCAAGTGATGGTTCCAAAATTGCTTTCAATTTCTGGATGTTCGACTGTGGCGACTATGTTCGCAATTCACAGGGCGAATGGCTCGGCTATGACTGGGTTCGTGAAGACCAGATTAACTGGTACAACGAAACTCGTGATGCTATGACTGCAGAAAATGGTGGAAAAGTTGTTCCCTCAATTGCGTTCCAGCACATTATTCCTCAGGAACCCACACAGAAGATTTTTGCACCTTCTGACATCAATATGGGCGACCTTACAATCAATTTCCAGGACGGCACAAGCCACACATTCCTCCCCGATATCAGTAAGTTTGTCGGCTATCTTTTCGAAAAGAGCTGCCCCAGCTACGGTAATGACGGTCAGTGGGATGCTATGGTAGAAGGTGGCGACGTTCTCGGTCTTGTTGTTGGTCACGACCACGTTAACAACTTTATTGCTGATTGTGACGGTATCGACCTTATTATGACTCCCGGTTGCACATATTCATCATACTATGACGGTATGATGCAGGGTGCCCGTGTTATCGAAATTAATGAGGAAAATCCTTGGGAATACTCAACATATTGCCTTACATCCAGCTATCTTGCTCAGGATGAAAACTCAGGTCTCGGTAACGACAGAAGTGAGTTTGATTACACAATTTCCTACTACTTTGAAAAAGTGTTTGCTATCTTTATGGATATCTTACGTTCAATGTTCAGTAGCTTTGAGATCCAATAATTAAATTTTGATGAAATTCACCGCGATGCGAAAGCGTCGCGGTGCTTTTTTATGCACAAAAATGTATAAAAAATGCATACATACAATTATAATGCATAAATATTTCTTGGTTTGAGCACCTGTGAAAATGAGTTTCGTATGGTGGTTATTGCGAAAATAGCCAAAAAAATTAACGGATTTATTGGGTTTTGCTACAAATCGTCAAAAAAATCCTATATAAAAAATATTTTCATAAATCTGTTGACTTTTTCTGCATAAAGGTGTATAACTATGCATATCGAATGAATATTTTTGCACAAGGTCAACAAACCTTGATTTTGGAGGAAATAAAAATGAACAAGAAAGATATCAAAAAAGTAGTTCTTGCATACTCAGGCGGTCTTGATACATCAATTATCATCCCCTGGCTTAAAGAAAATTACAACAACTGTGAAGTTATTGCTGTTTCAGGTGACGTTGGTCAGGGTACTGAGCTTGACGGTCTTGAGGAAAAAGCAATTGCAACAGGTGCTTCAAAACTTTACATCCTCGATTTAAAAGAGGAATATGTTGAAGAATACATCTGGCCCTGCCTTAAAGCCGGTGCAGAGTATGAACAGTATCTCTTAGGTACATCTCACGCTCGTCCCTGTATTGCAAAGGGTCTTGCAGAAATCGCTATTAAAGAAGGCGCAGACGCTATCTGCCACGGTTGTACAGGTAAGGGTAATGACCAGGTTCGTTTCGAATTAACACTTAAAGCATTCGCTCCCGAAATGGCAATCATCGCTCCTTGGCGTGAATGGGATATCAAATCCCGTGAGGAAGAAATCGCTTACGCTGAAGCACATAACATTCCTCTTAAGATTAACCGTGAAACAAACTACTCTAAAGATAAAAACGTATGGCACCTTTCTCACGAAGGTCTTGATCTTGAGGATCCCGCAAACGAACCTCTTTACAACAAAGAAGGCTTCCTTGAAATGGGTGTTTCTCCCGAACAGGCACCCGACGTTCCCACATACATCACAATCCACTTTGAAAAAGGTGTTCCCACAGCTATCGATGGTGAAAAAATGGGCGGTCTTGCAATCGTTGAAAAACTCAACGAAGTTGGTGGTGCAAACGGCATCGGTCTTCTTGACATCGTTGAAAATCGTCTTGTTGGTATGAAGAGCCGTGGCGTTTACGAAACTCCCGGTGGTGCAATCCTTTACAAAGCACACGAACTTCTTGAAATGATTACTCTTGACCGTGACACATCACACTACAAGAAATTAGTTGCTCAGAAATTCGGTGAAGTTGTTTACAACGGTCTTTGGTTCACACCTCTTCGTGAAGCTCTTTCAGCATTTGTTGACAAGACACAGGAAACTGTTACAGGTGACGTTAAACTCAAACTTTACAAAGGTAACATCATCAACGCAGGTATCACATCACCCTACTCACTCTACGATGAAAACGTTGCATCCTTCGGTGATGACGGCGGTGCTTACAATCAGCAGGATTCTGCAGGTTTCATTAACCTCTTTGGTCTTTCAATCAAAGTAAAAGCACTTCTCGACAAACAGAGAGAAGAAAACTAATTACCGCTTTGGCGGAAAACAATACACGACAAAGGTGAAATATTCCTTTGTCGTATTGTGTTTAATATAAGGGTATTTTAATACCTAAATTACTCTAAGGAGATATTTTTATGCAGCTCTGGAAAGGCAGATTTTCTAAAGAAATCGACCCCAAAACCAATGACTTTAACTCATCAATTAAGTTTGATAGCCGTATGTACAAGGAGGATATTGAGGGCAGTGTTGCTCACGCTACAATGCTTTGTGCACAGGGTATTATTTCAAGCGATGATTTAGGTCTTATTGTTGAGGGTCTTAACAATATCAAAACTGAAATTGAAAACGGTACATTGCTTATTGACCCTAATGCAGAAGATATTCATACCTTTGTTGAGGGTGAATTGACACAGAGAATAGGTTCTGCAGGTAAACGTCTTCACACAGCACGTAGCCGTAATGACCAGGTTGCTCTTGATATCAGACTTTATCTTCGTCACGAATGTGATGACGTGCTTAATCAACTTACTGAACTTATTGACGTCCTTTGCAAAAAGGCAGAGCAGTATGCAGGTGCGGTAATGCCCGGTTATACTCACCTTCAGAGAGCACAGCCCATTACATTCGGTCACCACTTAATGGCTTACGCAGAAATGCTTCTTCGCGATAAGGAAAGAATTATTGATGCTAAAAACAGAATGAATTACTGTCCCCTCGGCTCTTGTGCTCTTGCAGGTACTACCTATAACACAAACCGTGAAATGACTGCAGAAGCTCTCGGCTTTAATGGTGCAATGCAAAACTCACTTGACGGAGTTTCCGACAGAGATTTCTGTATGGAGTTAGCCTCCGCATTATCAATTCTTATGGTGCATCTTTCACGCTTCTCCGAGGAAATCGTTCTCTGGTGCTCATGGGAGTTTAAGTTTATTGAACTTGATGATGCTTTCTCAACAGGCTCATCCATTATGCCACAAAAAAAGAATCCCGATATTACCGAGTTAATCCGCGGTAAATCAGGAAGAGTATTTGGTGATTTAACAACACTTCTTACTATGATGAAGGGTCTTCCCTTGGCATACAACAAAGATATGCAAGAAGATAAAGAGGCCATTTTTGATGCTTTCGATACTGTTAAAATGTGTCTTACCGCATTTATCCCCATGCTTGATACAATGACCGCTCTTACTGATAATATGCGTAAAGCGGCGGCAGGCGGTTTCATAAATGCTACTGACTGTGCGGACTACCTTGTGGGTAAGGGGCTTCCTTTCCGTGATGCATACAAGGCAACGGGTGAAATTGTTGCACTTTGCATTGCCGAAGGACTTACACTTGAAACTTTACCTATGGAAAAATACAAAGGCATCTGCGAAATTTTCGACGATGGTGTTTACGAGGCAATTAACCTTGACAAATGTGTAAATGACCGCACATCTTTGGGTGGCCCTGCACCGCAGAACGTTTTAAAACAGGTAGAAAGAGTTAAGAATTTAAACAAATAAGAGAGTTATTATGACAAAGATATTTATTGATGGCAAAGCCGGTACAACCGGCTTAAGAATATACGAAAGGCTTGAGAGCTTTGAGGGTATTGAGCTTATAAGCCTTGACGACGAAAAGAGAAAAGACCCTCAGTGCCGTAAAGAGGCACTCAACAGTGCGGACGTTGCCTTCTTGTGTCTGCCCGATGATGCGGCAAGGGAATCTGTTTCTTTTATTGAAAATGAAAATACAGTAGTAATTGATACATCTACTGCCCACCGTACACTTGATGATTGGGCTTACGGTTTCCCCGAACTTTCACCCTCACATCGTGAAAAAATTAAAAATTCCAAGCGAATAGCAGTTCCCGGATGTCATGCGAGTGGATTTATTTCCCTTATTTACCCCCTTGTGGAGGCGGGAATTCTTGAAAATGTCGAAAAACTTTCCTGTTTCTCACTTACCGGTTACAGTGGTGGTGGTAAGAAAATGATTGCCGACTACGAGGAAGAACCGGACGAACTTTTAGGTGCTCCCAGACAGTATGCTCTTACTCAAAGTCACAAACATCTTAAAGAGATGGTTAAGATTTCGGGTATTGCTAATGCCCCCGTTTTCTGTCCCGTGGTAGGGGATTTCTATTCGGGTATGGAAGTTACAGTTCCTTTATTCAAGAGTGACTTGAAAGACGGATTCGGCATTGAAGATATAAAAGAAATTTACAAGAATAAATATACAGGCCCCATTGTTACATATTGTGATGATTTAAGTGAAAGCGGTTTTATTTCCGCAGGGCTTCTTTCAGGTAAGGATACAATGATTGTTTCTGTTTTTGGAAATGACGACAGATATATTCTTACTGCGAGATACGATAATTTAGGCAAAGGCGCGTCAGGTGCAGCGGTTGAGTGCCTTAATATCGTACTTGGTAATGATGATACAAACGGACTCGAGGTGTAAAGTATGGAATTTATAAACGGCGGTATCTGTGCCGCAAAGGGATTTACCGCAGGCGGTGTTCATTGCGGTATCAGAAAAAATAAAACTAAAAAAGATCTTGCATTAATTTTCAGTGAGACCAAAGCATCAGCGGCGGCAGTTTATACCACAAACCTTGTTAAGGGTGCACCCCTTGCAGTTACAAAGGCTCACCTTTTAGACGGCAAAGCTCAGGCGGTTATTTGCAATAGCGGTAACGCCAATACATGTAACGCAAACGGTATTGAGGTTGCGGAGGAAATGGCAAAAATTACTGCGCAGGCACTCAATATCAGTGAAGATGACGTTGTGGTTGCTTCAACAGGTGTTATCGGTCAACCCCTTGATATTACACCTATCAAAAATTCAATTGGTACTCTTGTGGATGCTCTTGGCAATAACAGCCAGGATGCGGCAGAGGGTATTATGACAACGGACACAGTGCAGAAGGAAGTTGCAGTTTCCTTTGAAATCGGTGGTGTTACCTGTAAAATCGGTGGTATTGCCAAGGGCTCAGGTATGATTCATCCCAATATGGCTACAATGCTTGTGTTCATTACAAGTGACGTTGCAATTTCATCTGAAATGCTCCAGAAAGCACTTTCCAAGGATATTCAGAGTACATTTAATATGGTTAGCGTAGACGGTGATACATCTACAAACGATATGGTAACAGTACTTGCAAACGGTATGGCAGGAAACGAAGAAATTACCTGTGAGGGCGAAGAATTCGATACACTTATGAAAGCCCTTAATACTGTTACAGTTCACCTTTGCAGAATGATAGCAGGTGACGGTGAAGGTGCTACAAAGCTTCTCGAATGTGTTGTTACAGGTGCTAAGGACGAAAATATCGCAAAAACAGTTGCAAAGAGCGTTATTTGTTCTTCGCTTACAAAGGCGGCTATGTTTGGTGCCGACGCTAACTGGGGACGCGTTCTTTGTGCTATCGGCTATAGCGGTGCAGACGTGGACGTTACAAAGGTTGATGTTTCATTTACATCGGCTAAAGGCACAATTCCTGTTTGTAAAGACGGTTCAGGAATTGAATTTTCTGAAGAAATTGCTAAAGAAATTCTTTTGGAAAAAGAAATTACAATAAATGTTGGTCTTAACTCCGGTGAATTCACATCAACTGCTTGGGGTTGTGATTTAACTTATGAATATGTAAAAATAAACGGCGATTACAGGACTTGATAATATGGATTTGAATATTAATAATCATCAGAGAGCGGAAATCCTTACACAGGCTCTTCCGTATATACAGAAATACCACGATAAAATTGTTGTTGTTAAGTACGGCGGCAATGCAATGATAAGCGAAGATCTTAAAATGCAGGTTATGGAAGATATTGTTCTTTTGTGGCTTATAGGTGTTAAACCTGTTCTTGTTCACGGCGGTGGCCCCGAAATTTCCGAAATGCTTAAAAAAGTGGGCAAGGAAAGTAAATTTGTTGACGGACTTCGTGTTACAGATAAAGAAACTGCAGAAATTGTGCAGATGGTTCTTGCGGGTAAAATCAACAAGCAGCTTGTTAACCTTTTAGGTGAATTCGGAGGTAACGCGGTAGGTATATCGGGTATTGACGGTCATCTTATTGAAGCAAAGGTGAAGGATGAAAGACTCGGTTTCGTAGGTGAAATTACAAACGTAAACGTTCAGCCTATTTTAGACCTTATTGAAAAACAGTATATCCCCGTAGTTTCAACCGTTGGTTGCGACAACGAGGGCAACGTTTATAATATAAATGCAGATACTGCCGCTTCTTTCATTGCGGGGGCGATGCACGCCGAAAGACTTATTACAATGACCGATATTCCCGGTATTTTAAGGGATGTTAATGACCCCGATTCTTTGATTAAACGCGTCAATACCGAAGAAGCAAGGGAGCTTTTCTGCGAAGGTGTTATTACAGGCGGTATGATTCCCAAGGTTGAATGTTGTATCGAGGCTATTGAAAAGGGTGTAAGACGCGTTACAATCCTTGACGGCCGTGTTCCTCACGCGGTACTTCTTGAATTGCTCACCGACGAGGGTGCCGGTACAATGGTTAAGGGGATGGATTAAATGAGTATTAAGGAACTTGATAAAAAATATATTGCCAATACCTATGCTCGTTTCCCCATTGAAATTGTACGTGGTGAGGGCAGTAAGCTTTATGATGACCAGGGCAAAGAATATATTGATATGGGTACGGGTATCGGTGTTAGTGTATTCGGTGTGGGTGATAAGGAATGGATTGAAGCGGTTACCGAACAACTTAATACACTTCAACATACATCTAATCTTTATTATTCATCACCCTGTGTTAACCTTGCAGAAATTCTTTGCGAGAAGACAGGCGCCAAAAAGGTTTTCTTTTCAAACTCAGGTGCCGAGGCAAACGAGTGTGCAATTAAAGCCGCACGAAAATATGCGGCAGAGAAAAAGGGAACGGATTATTATAAAATAATAACCCTTAATAACAGTTTCCACGGCAGAACCATAACAACCCTTGCCGCAACGGGACAGGAGAGCTTCCACAAGGATTTTCTTCCTCTTACGGACGGTTTTCTTTATGCAGATGCAGGAGATATTGATACAATAAAAACTCTTGTAGATGATGAAAAGATTGCCGCAATTATGTTTGAGGTTGTGCAGGGCGAGGGCGGAGTTGTTCCTCTGGACGAATTCTTTGTTAAAGAGATTGGAAATCTTTGCGAAAAGGAAGATATTCTTCTTGTTGTTGACGAGGTTCAGACAGGTAACGGTAGAACAGGTTCCCTTTACGGTTATATGAAATACGGTATCACACCCGATATCGTTTCAACCGCTAAAGGTATCGGTGGTGGACTACCCTTGGGCGCAACAATGTTCTTCGAGAAAACCGCAGAGGTTTACACTCCCGGTACACATGGTTCAACCTTCGGTGGTAACCCTGTTTCCTGTGCAGGCGCATTCAACATTATCAAAAGACTTGATGATGCATTCTTAAAATCAGTGGAAGAAAAACACGATTATATTATAAACGAACTTGGCAATGCCGAGGGTGTTTTGGGTATAACAGGTTTAGGTCTGATGTTGGGTATTGAAACCAAAAAGGATGTAACCGAAGTTCTTGCAAAATGTCAGGAAAACGGTGTTCTTCCCATAAAAGCCAAGAATAAATTAAGGCTTCTTCCACCGCTTAACATTTCTTTCGAGGATTTGGAAAAAGCCGTTGAGATTATAAAAAATGCATTGAGAGAGGAGCCTTCAGATGAATCTTAAAGGACGCGACTTTTTAAAATTATTGGATTACACAGGCGAGGAAATGGATTACCTTATAAATCTTGCCGCAGACCTTAAGGCAAAAAAGAAAAACGGTATTCCTCACGATACACTCAAAGGTAAAAATATTGCCCTTATTTTTGAAAAAACAAGCACAAGAACCCGTTGCAGCTTTGAAGTTGCCGCAAGGGATTTGGGTATGGGCGTTACTTATCTTGACCCCTCTGCTTCACAGATAGGCAGAAAAGAAAGTATCGCAGATACCGCACGTGTTTTAAGTTCAATGTATGACGGCATTGAGTACCGCGGTCACGGTCAGGTTGTGGTTGACGAGCTTGCAAAGTATTCTTCAGTTCCCGTATGGAACGGTCTTACAAACGAGTTTCATCCCACACAGATACTTGCTGACTTCCTTACAATAAAAGAGCATTTCGGTTATCTTAAAGGCATCAACTTTGTTTATATGGGTGATGCAAGATACAATATGGGTAATTCCCTTATGGTAGGTTGTGCAAAAATGGGTCTTAATTTTACCGCTTGTGCTCCCGAAAAATATTTCCCCGATTCAGCCCTTGTGGACGAATGTAAAAAAATCGCAGAAGAAACCGGTGCAACTCTTTCGTTTATCGAAGACCCAATGGAAGCAACCAAAAACGCAGATGTAATTTATACTGACATCTGGGTTTCAATGGGTGAGCCCGAACTTGTTTGGGCGGAACGTATCAACGATTTGGGTGCATATCAGGTAAATAAAGCACTTATGGATAATGCAGGTGAAAAAGCAATCTTTATGCATTGCCTTCCCTCATATCACGATAAAAAGACAGAAATCGGTAAGAAAATGTGCGAAAAATTCAACCGCGATGCTATGGAGGTTACTGACGAGGTATTCGAAAGTGAACGCTCAGTAGTATTCAAAGAGGCGGAAAACAGAATGCACACAATCAAAGCCGTAATGTACGCAACTCTTTAAAATAGTTTGTTTTGTAAATCACAGGAGTCAAGAATTTTTAGAAAATCATAATTTTTATAAAACTCTCGTACTTCGTTACAAAAATATTCAGGTGCACCGTAGTTCACAAGGACTATGGTGCATTTTTTATGTAGTCCCATAAATTCAAACAAAGAGTATATGTGATAAACTCGGGAATAAATGTTATAGTTTTTGCAATATATCGGCAAAACTATGGTGATTTTTTCACTTTGCCATACAGCCACACGCAAAATAAACATAATCAATAAAAATATAATTCCCATAACTGATAACCCGAGGGTTATAATATCCGATAACATAAAATAAAAAACACCTCCCGCAATATAATATGCGAAAGGTAAAAAAGAGGGACTGCAGAAATTCTGCAGTCCCTTAAGTGTAAATTCAATCAGATAATGTCGTATGCCATAACTGCCTGTTCGAACTGGTCAGCAGTAAGGAATTTACCTTCAGCGAAATCTCTTGCGTAGAAGATAACCTGTGTGGGTGTAACTTCAACCAAAAGACCTGTGCCGGGGTTGTTATAAGAACCGTCTTTGTTGTCGATACCAACAGAGGGAACGTTAACACCCTGAACATTGTTTTCTTCGTCAATTGTCTGGTAAGTGTTTTTACCGAAACCTGTGTGAAGGTGACCTGTAATGAAGAATACGTTTTTGTAATCGTTGAGGATTTCGTAAACTTCGTTGGTCTGGTCGCCGATAGAACCTGTTAAATCAGGGTCTGTGGGAGCAACATATGTGGGAAGTGAACCGTAAACATCGTCACTGTTTGCTGAGCCCCATGTGTTGGGAAGACCGTGAGATTCAGCGAGAGGATAGTGGCAGATAACGAAAACGGGTCTGCCTGTCTTAGTAGCTTCTTTAAGTTCAATGTTGAGCCACTGAAGCTGAGCATCGCTGATGAAAGCATCTTCAAAATTACCCTTATCAGAACCCATTACAAGGAAAGTATAACCATCGATCATATACTTGTAATATAAGTTATCCTGGGGATTTTCGCCCTTGTTAAGGTCATTCATAAAGCCAAGGAAACGTTCTTTGCTCTGCTCGTATTCACGAAGACGAATGTCGTGGTTACCGGCACACATAATGAAGTTTCTTGTATTGAAGCCGTTGATGTTGTCGTAAACTCTTGCAAATTCTTCTGCACAACCGTTTTCTGCGATATCACCTGCAATGATGAATGCGTCAAGCTCAATCTGAGAATTTAAGATATCCTGAGAGAATTCGTTGAGAGCAGCTTCTCTGGCAGGCATATAGTTTGAAACCTGAGGGTCACCTGAAACAACAAAATCAAGAACTGTGTTGGGGTCAATATTTTTGAGTGTATCGTCGGTGGAAGGAGTACCAACCATACCTAAAGCCATCATTAATGACATAATGATAGACATAAGCTGATAAAGAGCGTCACTGAAATGAGCCATTTACTTCACTACCTTTTCCATATTATTTTTCCTCATTATACCACCAAAGGTAACTTTCGTCAATGACTATTTTTATGGAATAATTTTTCTTGAAAAAAGGGTGTCCTTATGATATTATAAGATCGTATAGTATTTTATTTAGGAGTAGTGTATGGAAAGATTACTTACAAGATGGGGTAAGACCCTTAATAAAGAGTTACCTTTAAATGACTATCCCAGACCTCAGTTAAAGCGTGACAGTTTCATTAACCTTAACGGTGAGTGGAATTACGCTATTTACGATGAGTACAAAAAATTCTCAGGATATCAGGGTAAAATTATTGTACCTTTCAGCCCCGAGACCATTCTCAGCGGTGTTGAAAAATTAGTTGAACCTACCGATATTTTATATTATCAGCGTTTCTTTGATTTCAAAAGAACTAACCACCGTGTGCTTTTGCATTTCGGCGCAGTGGATTATGAGTGCAAAGTAATACTCAACAGTAAGGTTGTTGGTGAGCACAAGGGCGGTTATCTTCCCTTTACATTTGATATTACCACATTTGTTATGGACGGCGAAAATGACTTGCGCCTTGAGGTTAAGGACCCCACACAGACAGGCACTCAGGCTCGTGGTAAGCAGACCTTTAAGCGTGGCGGTATCTGGTACACACCTCAGTCAGGTATCTGGCAGACAGTGTGGATTGAGGAAGTTTGCGACAGTTATATTGAGTCAATAAAGCTTACTCCCGATATTGATTACGATGAACTTCGCATTGAAGTTAATTATAATGGTAACCCCGATGCAGAAATGGCAGCAATTGCTCTTGATAAGGGTGTTGTTATGGCAGGCTGCAAACTTGAAAACGGTAAGGGTGTTATTAAACTTAGCGATTACGAATGTTGGAGTCCCGAGAACCCCAAACTTTACGACCTTAAAATCGTAGCAGGAAACGATCAGGTTGAAAGCTACTTCGGTATGCGTAAATTCAGCGTTGGCGAGGATGAAAAGGGTACACCCCGTTTTATGCTCAACAACAAGCCCTATTTCTTCAACGGTCTTCTTGACCAGGGCTACTGGAGTGACGGTATGTACACCGCACCCCATGACGATGCTCTTATCTATGATATCCAGACTATGAAGGACTTAGGCTTCAATACCTTAAGAAAGCATATTAAAATCGAGCCCTTGCGTTGGTATTACCATTGCGACAGATTGGGTATGATTGTATGGCAAGATATGATTAACGGCGGTGGCGCTTATAATTTCCTTGCTATAGGTACATTACCTTTCTTAGGTATGTTTTTCAATAACAAACACGTTGGTAGAGTTTCTGACGGTAAAAACCACTATGGTTTCTTTGCTCGTAAAGACCCTGCAGGTAGGGATGAATATTTCGATGATTCTGCTGCTATGATTGACCTTCTTTATAACGTGCCCTCATTGGCATTGTGGACTCCCTTTAACGAGTCTTG
>JAZQZU010000093.1:0-4185 GCA_045634165.1 Acutalibacteraceae bacterium | reverse complement strand
TATACCTTTTGCACTTGCCATTTCGCACACGGTGTATGCTGCACCATAACCTCGGCAAAGTTCACGGAAAGCACGGTCTGCAACACCTGCCATAGGAGCAAGTGAGGCTTTATCATTTATAATAAGGTTTCCGATTTTCATATTCAAAAATACTCCCGTAGAACTGCAAAAATTTCTTTGTAAAGAATACCACGAATGAAAAAACAATTCAAGTGAAAATATCCAATAATCGGCTATAAGTATATAATAAATCAACTTTTAAGAGGGGTTTATCGGTTTTTATAGTAATAAATTAGAAAGTTTAACAGTTTTTTGTGGTGATGTTTGTTAAAAGTGATAATATGAATTTTGGAATAAGTATGTTATAATTCAAAGGTAAAAGTATACTTTTTAATTTGGAGGAATACACTATGAAGAAATACTTCAAAAAATCCTTAGCTGTATTCATGGCAATGTTAATGCTCCTCTCCGTTGTGGGCGTTTCTGCTATGGCTGCTGCGTACAAAGTTGAGTTCTTACCCGGTCGTTATGCTACGGGTACAGGTCCCGCTCCCATTACTGCTGAGAAGAATACTGTTATCACACTTCCCGGTGCTTCATTCGAGCGTGAGGGTTATGTTCAGGCAGGTTGGTCAACAGCTGCGGCAGGTTCAAGAAAAAACTACGACCTTGGTGGCAGTTTCACAGTAACCAAAAACCAGAAATTATATCCCTATTGGGAAGAAGTTAAATGCGTAGTAACATTTGCTCCCGGTGAGTTCGGTGTTGGTGAAGCTGAAAAAGTTGATGTTGCTCAGGGCAAAACTACAAGATTCCCCGGTGATATATTCACTCGTGAAGGATACACCATGGTAGGTTGGTCAAGTGTTGACGGTGGCGCTAAAGAATATGACTTGACAGCTACAACACCTGTAATTACAACTGATATCGCTTTCTATCCCGTATGGGAAAAATGCATATACTCTGTTGAAACAGATACCACAAGCGTGAACTTCGGTAATGTTTGTGAAGCTTATGCAACACCCGCTGCTACAGTTATTTCCATAAAAAATACCGGTAACTCTACTATCCAGTATACTTTACCCGTAACAGCAGGTTACAATATCGTAGTAGTAAGTGGTAATCTTAAACTTGCTGCAGGTCAGATTGTTAAGATTTCAGTTCAGCCCAAATTAGGTCTTGCTGTTGCTGACTACACAGGTGATATTCTTTTGAATGCTGACCACGATGAAGCAGACGTTACAATCAATGCTTTCTTTATAGTTAACGCTCATAGCTTCGACAGATATACTTCCGACAACAATGCTACTTACGAAGCAGACGGTACAAAGAGTGCTACCTGTTCAAATGGTTGCGGTATGACTGATACAGTAGTTGACCTTGGTAGTATGAAGATTTACTCAGCGGACAACAACATTGTTGATGGTCTTCTTGAAGAATATCTCTACCACAAAACAATCCGTGCTACAGTTTATGGTAGCGGTATGGATAACATCCAGGCAGACGGTTCAATCTTACCCGGCACAAAGAGATATCGCCCTGTTTCATGGTATGTAAATGATGAATTCAACGGCGAATTCAAGAATGACAATTACGATATCAACTTTGTTCATACAGCATTTGGTTCTTATACTCTTAAGATCAACTATGTTGAAGAAGTTTATGCTTGCGATAATCACACAGGTCCTCAGTACTTCTGTGAAGGATGTGGCGAACTCACAGGTGCACAGTGTGAATACTGTGGCGCTGATACACTTCAGCTTATCTGCGACCTCTGTGAAGACCCCACTTGCGGTAATGTTCTCTACGAAGAAGATAGCGAAAAAACTTTCGGTTGGGTTGCAACAGGTGAAGAAGACGAAAAAACTTTCGACTACTATGTAGGTCCCTCCGAGAAAGAAGAACAGGAAATCATCAGACCTAATACTATCTTAAGTATTATCTTTGGTCTTTTTGCAGAACTTTTCAATCTTCTCTTTGGTGCTTAATTAAATGATTAAATTAGAGCAGACGGTGTTATGCCGTCTGCTTTTTTATATTTAATGGAAAACCCTCTCAGACATAAATCTGAGAGGGTTTCTTTTATTCAGAAAGGTTACAAACATCTATCCATTGTTTGTAATTTGAATATTTCTCCAATTCTTCGGGGGTTAATTCTATAGCACTGTTACTACTGCCGCAAGCGGGAAAAACCGTTTCAAATCGCTTTATGCATTCATCAAGATACACAGTAACCCCTTCATTTATAGCGAAAGGACAAACACCACCAACTGGGTGACCGATTTTTTCCTCTACCTCGTCAAAGGATAACATTTTAGCTTTAGCGCCGAAAAATGCTTTATATTTTTTATTATCAATTTTAGCATCACCCGCGGTAACGATAAGAATAGGGGAGTCATTAACAGAGAAGGAAAGGGTCTTTGCGATTCTGCAACCTTCGGTATTAAGCGCCTGTGCTGCCAATTCAACAGTAGCACTCGAAACAGGAAACTCCATAACCCTGTCTTCTATATTAAATTGTTTAAAAAATTCTTTTACTCGTTCGATTGACATGATTATCCTCCGAAAATATGATGAGTGTATAGTAGCATGTTTTTAGCAGGATTTCAATATGTTGTGATTGTGAGAAATTTTAGTTTGAGCCAAATATCTGAACAATATAAAAAATGGCCATGCCGGATGTCTGGTCGATTTTATAACTAATACCAACACCTGTTTCGTAGTAATCCCCATTTATCATATTAGCATAATGACCACTACTGTTTTTGAAATTATTGAACATAGTAGTGTATACCGCAGTTATCTGTTCATCGGTACCAACAAACATATCGTTTTTTGTGAATGGTTTATGTCCCATATGTGTGGTTGATTGTATGTTTTCTCCTATTCTATATTGTGTATAGGGATACGAATCTTCATTTATTATTGTGTAAAATGGTGTGCCATTGGGTCTTGTATGCGAAAAGGTGTTTATTATTTCGGAACTGCGACCGCGTGCAGCGGCATCAAGAGTTGAATTGATATTCAAACTTTGAACACCCATACGAGCTCTTTCTTCGTTGACTAATCTTAAAAAACCACTTTCTATTTTAGCGATATCACTGCTAGTAACAACACTTGTAATAGGAACAGGGTGCGTTGTTGATTCAGTTACTTTTATAGGTGTTGTTTCAGAGGGTTTTGTGTTAGGTTTTGAACTAGGTTTTGTGTTATGAGTTGTTTCTGATATTGTGTTTTTGCTTTGCTCAGTTCCTAAGGGCGAAGATGGTTTTTGGGTAGCAATAACTGTATCATGTTTAGTTGGTTCTTTCTCGCTTGCCTTAATATTTTCGCTAACATTAATGGTTTTACTTACTTCATCATTTTCGCTAACATTAAAGTTTTTACTCACCTTATCATTTTCGCTAACTTTAACGTTTTCGCTTGTCTTGACATTTTCACTAACATTAACATCTTCAAAAAACTTGGTTGTAGTTTCCTCTACTTCTATGACGTCTGTTGAGTGTTCTCCTCTTGTGGTGCTTATAGTAGATGTTTTTGTTGTGGTTTGAGATATGTAATCCTTAGCCTCATTCTTGCCACAGGCAACACTAGTTCCGAAGATTGTCAATATAAGTAATAAGGCAAATAATTTTTTCATATCGATACTCCTTTGAATTAAAAATATGTGACGTGGTGTCAATTACATATACATTGTAATCAAATTCAAGTTTTTGTTCCTGGAAAAAAATTGCGAATTGATGTTATATATGTTCACCTGCGGCGAGGGGAGACAACTCCCACGTACAATTTCAAACAAAAAACAATAGCCCAACCTGAAAGTTGAGCTATCATTATGGTGGAGATGATGGGAGTCGAACCCATGTCCGAAAATCTATTCCCGAAACTTTCTACGAGCGTAGTTTATCTTTTAAATTTCCCTTGGAAAAACGCCGACAAACAGGCTTTAATCCTTAGTAGTCCTTTGAACCGTGACAAATTACAGGACTCTCATCTGTTCACGTGCACCACTAAATGACGCTCTTATCCAAGTCGTGGTACTCTCGGTAAGAACGGCAGCTGACTTAAGCAGCTGCTAAAACTGTTTTATTATTGTCAGTTATTTTTAAAATTGCGATTTTTAAAGCGGTACCGCACCTCTGCTCGCTTATAACGGTTCAAAATCCCCGTCGAAATCCTTTCATC